>DATAQR010000185.1:0-3557 GCA_036264565.1 Solirubrobacteraceae bacterium
CTACGCCCATCACAATCACGCCCGTGGAGCAACCACGACGGAACATCGAGCTGAAGGCCAGCGATCCAGACCCAAACCGCTCGCTTGAGGTGTGCCGGGCTCTCGGCGCAGAGGACCACGGCGACATCTGGCAGCGCGATACCTACTTCGAGGTCGTCAGCGGTGGTCTCAAGCTCCGCGAAGAGCGTCCCGGTCATCCGCACCTCATCCAGTTCGAGCGCGCCAACCAGCCCCAGCAACGCGAGAGTCAGTATCGGATCATCGAGGTGGATGACGGCGCGGTGCTGCGCGCCGCGCTTGCTGCAGCGATTGGCATACGCGGCGTGGTCACCAAGCGCCGCCGCCTGTTCCTCTGGTGCGATGTGCGCATCCACCTCGATGATGTCGAGCAACTCGGGACTTTCATCGAGCTCGAGGCCGTAGCACCATCAGACTCCGACCTCGCCCACGAGCATCGGCTCATCGTCGAGCTACGTGCCGCACTCGCGATCACCGACGAGCGGCTCATCGCGTCCGGCTACGCTGAGCAGCTCTTGCGCGCAACCGGGCGCCGCCCTACTCGCTGAGAGAGGCCAGTGCGGCGATGAATGGCTCGCCTCGAGCGCCCGCTTCTCGGCGTCGGGATCATCGCCCGCCGGATAGTTGCGCCCAGGGCCGCAGGCGAGCGGCAACGAGGAGCGACCGTCCCACGGCGGGCCGGGGAATGTCGCATCGATGCTGATGCGCTGACTCTCGACGGTGATCGTGAGATAGCGGTGGACGTCCACGAGCCCCTCGTCGGGAACCACCTCGGCGACCCTCACGCCGAACAGGTCACGCGCACGCGCGCGGTCCAGCGTGTAGACGCGGTGAACGATCAGCGGTTCGGTGTCGGGGAAGCGCTCGGCGAGCGCCTGGGCGAGGAACAGGTGCTTGGTGGAGCATGTGCCGCGACGCTCGCGCAGCATCCCCTCCACCGTGCGGTCGGTCGGACGCCCATAGGGAATCGTACGCACGGCTTCGACCATGTCGATCAACGACGAGTCGTATGCAAGGAGCGCGTCGATGACGCAAGCGTAGAACGACGTGTCTGGCAAGAACGATCCACAGCGTCCACCACGAGCTCAGGCGGGGGTGGCGTGTCCGTGGATGAAGAACTCGGATGTGGCGCCGACCTGCGCGTCCCAACCGAGATCGGCGAGCCGCTGTTGCAGTGGCTGGGGCTCATGGAAGCGCTTGACGATGCGGTACTCGCGGCCGTCGGCGAGCCGGCGGAGCATCATTTCCTCGTCCCGATCGGGAAGGTCGTGGTCGACGGCTGACGCCTGCTCGTTGCGCAAGCTGTCAATGAAGAACACCCGGCCCTCGGGTCCAACGGCGCGTTTGACCTTCTCCCAAAAGCCTCGAATCGCTCCTCGGGAACATGGGAGAGCCAGAAGCCGAAGAAACACACGTCGTAGGCCCTGTCGGGCTCCCACGTAAACAGGTCCGCTTGGATGTAGCTGACTCGCGGATCATTCACGCGGGCGCGGCACAGTTCGAGCATCTCCGGGGAACCATCGACCGCGGTCACACCGATCGCGTGAGAGACCAGCCGCTGGGTCCACAGGCCCGTCCCGCACGCGAGCTCCAACACCTCCCCGGTCGGGTTGAACCGCTCCAGGGCCGCTTCGACTTCGGCGGCGTCAGCGAACCACCGCGCGTTCATCTCGGGACCGTGGTCGTAGCGCCCGCGACGAAACCACCAGTCCTCGTACTCGCCGGCCCGCTCACGGTAGTAATGCGCCTGCTCGGCGAGCAGGACCTCAAGCTCGTTCATCGGCGAGGTGAGTGGCGGACGATTTGGGTGAGCGCAGATACACCAGGCCAAGCATCACGGCCTGCGTCGCGAGCGCGACGGCAGTGGCGAGCGCGAACGACGCTGCGATGTCCAGCGTGCGCAGGGCCACGGAGACCGTGAAGCAGAACAGGGTGAAGGCACAGAACCCGGTGACCATGCCGCGCGCCATCCGCCGCACGTCATCCACGCCGCTCTGCGCATGGGTGAAGGTCGCCAGCACCGTCGCGATGATCGGAAACGGCGCGAGCAGACCGCTGAGCCGCGATCCCAGCCAACCCGACACGGCGGCCAGTGTGAGCACGAGCGCCGCTGCACATACGGCGCGTAGCGGCAGATCCCACGGAGGCGACGCATAGACGGACTCGGTCGCCCCAGAGGGATGCGGCAGCGCCACGAGCCCCGCCAGCACACCTGCAGCGGCGACCGCGAGCGCGCCACCCAAGGGGACGTGGAACGTGTTGAGGACCGCAGTCGCCAGCGCGAACGTCAGCCAACCGGCGAGCAGGGTGACAGGCCAGGAGGCATACGCCCCCATGCGGCTGTAGAGCACCAGAAAGGCCGTCGACGAGACAAGGCCGAGCAGTGTGCCCGCGGCAGCGCCCGACGCAAACACCTGCCCGTGGGCGAGCGCATAGACAAGCAGGATTGGACCCGCGACCACTGGAAGGCCGGCCAGGACGCCGCCGATGCGCGGCCCAAAGCGGCGCGACGCGAGCGAGGCGCCCACCACAAAGGCTGGGGCGAGCGTGAGCTTGACGGCGAGCAGTCCCATGCCCGGATGCTCGCATACGGACATCTGCCTGCACGGCGCCAACGCTTCCTCGCGTGCCGAACATCAAGTTTCGCGCCGCGACGGAAGTGTGCTGACTCCTGGGGACGGCCCATCTTGGCCGACCTCTGGGTAGACCACTAGGCTGCGCGCCATGCCCGCCCCAGAGCCCTTGATCTTGACCGGCGTGCATGTTCGCTTGGAGCCGTTGACCATCGACCATGTGCCGGCCCTGCTGAGAGCCGCGACCGAGGACCGGGAGACCTTCGGGTTCAGCCCTGTGCCGGACACGCAGGGAGCCATGATCGCCTACGCGCAGAGCGCTCTTGAAGAACAGGCCGCCGGGCGCCACCTGCCGTTCGCTACGCACTCCTTCGCGGAGAACCGGATCGTTGGCTCCACCCGCTTTCACGAACTCGAGCCGTGGCAGTGGCCTGAAGGAGACCCGCGCCAGCGCCAGGACCGGCCGGACGTGACCGAGATAGGCGCCACCTGGCTCGCCGCCTGCGCGCAGCGAACCGCGTGCAACACGGAGGCGAAGCTCCTCATGCTCACTCACGCGTTCGAGGTCTGGGAGGTACATCGGGTCGCGTTCCGCACCGACCGGCGCAACGATCGCTCACGCGGCGCGATCGAGCGGCTGGGCGCCCAGTTCGACGGAATACTGCGCGCTGAGCGGCCGGGAACCGACGGCACGATCCGCGACTCGGCGTTCTACTCGATCCTCGCCGCCGAATGGCCGAACGTAAAGGCACGCCTCATCCGCCGGCTCGAATGAGCGCCGTTCGTACATAATGACGCCCACACCTACAAGGCATGGGGTCCCTGGCAAGTCGTGGCGGTCTGGCTTGAAGCCATCGAACGCCACACCCACAACTGCGAGCCTCGACCTGGTATTGTCCACGCCAAATGTCGTTCGGAAGCCTGCCTGGACAGCTCCGGAGCTACCGACAGGGGCCGATGAGCTTG
>DATAQR010000140.1:0-8496 GCA_036264565.1 Solirubrobacteraceae bacterium
TCTGGACCCGCCACCGCAATCCCCCCGACCTAACGCCGTACATCCGCGAAACGTTTGAGCAGGGCGGGTTCGGCGAGCTCGCGTTCGAGGACTCTCCACCCTTCGGTGTCGGGGTCAACCGCCTGCTCGCCCCACGACAACCGTTCGAGAACGGTGTCCGCCTGTTCGAGTTCGTGGGCTACGACATCCTCAACCCCGACTTCCACGCGAGCACATCGCGGTAGGACCAATGACGACCGGGCATTCCTCGCATCCGCTGTTCGCGCGCATCTACACACGAGTCGCCCAGATAAGCGAACGTCGCGGTGGAGACGCACATCGTCGCAAGCTGCTCGCGGGCCTACAGGGTCGCGTCGTGGAGGTGGGCGCGGGCAGCGGCGCGAACTTCCGGCACTACCCGACCGCCGTCCGTGAGGTCATCGCGGTGGAGCCCGAGCGCTATCTGCGCGAACGCGCAGAGCACGTCGCGTCTCAGGCGGCCGTCGCGGTCACTGTCGCGCACGGCCATGATGATCGACTGCCGGGCGAGGACGAGTCCTTCGACGCCGGGGTTGCCGCGCTTGTGCTCTGCACCGTGCCCGACCAGCGGTCAGCCCTCGCGGAGCTCTACCGCGTGATACGTCCCGGCGGTGAGTTGCGCTTCTACGAGCACGTGGTCTCCGAGTCCGCGTGGGAGGCGCGCTTTCAGCGGTTCGCCGACGCGACCTTCTGGCCCCGTGTCGCGGGCGGCTGCCATCTGGCGCGCGACACAACGGCCGCGATCGAGCGCGCCGGGTTTCAGATCCAGACGTTCGAGCGCTTTCCGTTCAGTCCCGCGCCATTCCTTCCACCCGACCCGCACATCCTCGGTATCGCGCGTCGCGCCTAACGCATCACTCCTTGGCGGGCGGCTGCTCGCCGTAGTGGTAGTCGACCTCGTCAGCCATGCGGAAGACCGCCCGTAGCCCCCCGCCATCAGGCAGCCGCTCGTAAGCGCCGAGCGTGCGTGAATCGGGCCGTATCACGACGTCCGGCTCGCCGCTTGAGCTGAACGCCAGGAAGCGCACGTTGTCCTCGGTGCGGTTGACGAGCTGGTGCGCGCCCTGCTCGCCGCGTAGGAAAGAAACGACCTCTCCCTGCTGCAACTCCCGCCAGCCGACGGGGGTGCGCAGGCTGGGCCGGCCGCCGAGCACGAGGAGGAGCTCCTCCTCGGCGAGGTGGTAGTGGTAGGGGTAGGCCGCTTCGCCGGGCGGCAGCTCCCACAGGCTCAGCCCCAGCCGCTCGCCACCGGCCTGGCGGCTGAGGCGGGCGCGCCGGCACAGAAAGCCGGGGTGCTCGCGTGGCTCGTCAAAGACGGGATCGTTGATGTTCGGCACGCGAGGAGCTTATGTGATGGGACTACTCCGATCAGCTCGGCTGCAGCGCGCGGCTTCTCACCCGGAGCGCGAGCCCGCACACGACGTAGAGGATCGAGATGCCGATGAGCGTGAACTTGATCGCTGAACAGACAGCCGCGAACGGCGGCGCGAAGCTGCCTCCGCGGCCGGCGAGCGTGAGCAGCAGAGCGACGTTTTCGCTCGCATCGAAGGTCGCGGCGGCGAGCGCGAAGAACGGGACGACGACCCCGATGGCGGCGAGGCGCCGCCAGTCGCGCGCTCGCGCCATATCGCGGACGGCGAAGCCGGCGAGCGCGAAGAACAGGCCGTAGGAGATCATGTAGCCGTAGTCGAGCAGCAGCGAGAGGTGCGCGGCGCTGCGGCCTTCCGGTCCCCATTCCGCGACGATCTGCGCGGCGTGCGACTTGCTGGCCGCGAACTCGAACGCGAGGATCGACGGGCCGTGCGAGACGTGCGATGGATCGATCAGTTCGAGCAGCACCGTGAACGCGACGGTCGCGATGCCGAGCACGATCAGGGCGCGTTTGCGATGAGTGATGCTTCGCATTTCGAACCGCTTACGCTGTGATTGGCACGTGGCCTGGTTGAGCTGCGACACGATCCAACCACCTACCGATGGCCGGGTAGCCGGATAAGTCGAAGCCGCCCTCGCCGGCTACATGCGTGTAGGCGTAGAGCGCGATGTCAGCGATCGTGTAACGGTCGGCAACGAGAAACTCTCGTGCCGCGAGCTCTCGCTCCATCGCATCCAGCGCCTCGTAGCCCGCCTTACGCCTTGCTTCGATAACGGACTCGCGTGGAGCAGCAGCGGCGATAGACACCCAATACCTGACGACGGCGATGTTGGGCTCGTGGCTGTACTGCTCGAAGAACATCCACTGCAGCACCTTGGCGCGGTCGAAGTCCTCGTCAGGCAGGTATCTGGTGCCCAGGCTCAGGTACCACAGGATCGCGTTTGACTCCGCGAGTGGACGGCCGTCGTCTAGCACCAGCGTAGGCACCAGCAGGGCGGGGTTGACCCCGCCGAGCAGATCAGAGCGATCAGATCGGTCAATGACATCGATCTCGCGCCGTTCGTAGTCCACGCCGAGCTGGGCCAGCAGCAGTCTGGCCTTGTAGCAATTGCCAGAGACCTGGGCGTTGTAGAGCAACAACGGGCTTCGCCTACCGCGTTCGCACGTCGATCGCTGGTCGGCTGGTCACGGATGTGATCTTATGCTGGCGCTCTCGCGCGCAGCACCAGCTTTGCGACACTCCTGCCCATGACTGAGGGTTCTGCGGGTTCGCGGCGTGCTGGGCGTCCGGCACGTTTGTCGCGGGAGATGCTGGTCGCCGCGGCTGAGGAGGTGGTGCGGCGCGAGGGTGTGGATGCGTTGACGATGCGCCGGGTGGCGCGGGAGCTTGGCAGTTCCACGATGGCGCTCTACCGCCACGTCCGCGACCGTGATGAGCTGCTGGTGTTGCTGCTCGACCGCGCGGCGGCCGGGTTGCCGCGCCCGCGGCTCCCGCGCGAGCCGCGCCGCCGCCTGCTCGTGCTGTTCAAGTTCCTTTACGACGGTTTGGATCGCAGCCCGTGGGTGGTGCCGGTGCTCGTGAAGGGTGATCTGATGGCGCCGTCGGTGTTGTGGCTCATGGAGGAGATCGTCGCGGCGTTCGTCGCCGCCGGCATGACACGTGAGCAAGCGGCCGAGGCGTATTTGACGGTTTGGCGCTTCACGGTCGGCGAACTCGTCATCAGCCAAGCGACCGCCAACCAGACCGCGACGCTCGACCGCCGCCCGCGTCAACTGACTCTGCTGTCGAGTGTCGATCCTAACGAGCTGCCCACGCTCGCCGCGCTCACCGACTATTGGCCCAAGGCTCGCGCACGCAAGAGCTATCGGGCGCGCGTCGCGGCGATCCTCGATGGGCTGCTCGCCAGCACGTAGAATCAAGACGAGCTATATTTGCGTACATGTACGCATACGCAGGTGGGCGTTGAGCGTCGGCCTCGGGCAGCGGCTCGTGGACGGGCTCGCACGCCGGCCGGGCGGCGTGCTCGGCCGCCTCGCCTACCGCAACGGTCCGAAGGCACACGAGCCTTCCTTCAAGGCGATCCTCGATGCACTCGGCCCGCTGCACGACGAGCGGGTGCTTGAGATTGGTTGCGGCCCTGGCGTGCTGCTGGAGCGCGTGCTCGCCGGAGGCGTCGCCTCCGCGGCCGGTCTCGATCACAGCCCCGACATGCTCACCCTGTGCATGGCGCGCAACGCAGGCGCGATAGCGCAGGAGCGGCTCCAATTGAAGCTCGGCGATGCCGCGGTGATCCCTTGGCGTGATGAGAGCTTCACGGCCGTGATCTCGGCCAACATGTTCTTCTTCGTCTACGACCCGCCCGCCGTGCTCGCCGAGCTGCACCGCGTCCTTACCCCTGGCGGACGGCTCGTGATCGCCACGATCTCCGGCCCGCTGCCAGCACCGTCACTTCGCAACTGGTGGCTGTACCCGCCGATGGGACCAGCCCTGAACGCCCACACTGACGAGGAGATGCACGCCCTGCTCACGGACGCCGGATTCACCAGCGTCGGCGTGACGAGCGATGGCGGAGGGCTCGCGCTGCAACTCGCGCGCGCCACCAAGACAGCCACCGAACGGCGCGGCGGTTAATCATCTGGTCCTACGAGGGCTACGGCTGCGTGTTGGGCAGTGGCTTCATAGGTCCAGCTCGTAGCGCACCCACTCGACGGTTTCGCTCACCCGCCGAGTTCGGGTCGGCTTCATGCCGAGCACTTCGTAGAGCCTATGAGCGCCCGTGTTCTCGCGGTCGGTCCAGAGCGAGACGCTTGATATGCCAGACGCATGCGCGCTGTCGAGCGCGTAGCGCATAAGGCGACTGCCAACGCCCTGTCGTTGTGATACCGGGTCGATGAACACCATCGAGATGTGGAGAGCGTCGGGAATGACCGCTCCCACCCCATCGTCGGCACGGCACGGCTCCAGCAGAGTCATGCCCACGATGCCGGCACCGCTGGCCGCGACGTACGGCACCGCTGTCGGCTCTCCCAGCTTCACGACGACCCTCGCAACGCGCTCGGGACTCGGGGGCTTCCCCCGCACGGTGTTCGCCGCTTGCCACACCCGCACAGCTCCGTCGAGGTCAGATGCCTCCATGACACGCAGGTCCATGCATTGCTCCTATGTCAATAACCCTCATCGTCATGTAAGCGCTGTTTGGACTCCGGCGATAGTCGCCGAACTGCTCGCACGACGCGAATCCCGCGCTCACATAGAGCGAGCGAGCTGGCGCGAACGCTTCCATGGACCCGGTCTCCAGGCTCACGCGTTCGAAGCCGCGCTCGCGGGCGACAGCGAGGAGATAGTCAAGCATCGCGCGACCGATGCCCAGGCCACGGACGTGCTCAGCCGTGTGCATCGTCTTCAGCTCCGCGTGCTGAGCATCGAGCCGCTTGAGCGCGCCGATCGCGACCAGCTCCCGGCGGCAGCGGATACTGAAGAGGGTGACCGCGGGATCGAGCAGGCCATCGACCTCGAGTGCGTGCGCATCCTGTGGCGGGCTGTGCAAACGCCCGAACTTCAGATGGTGCTCGACGAGCAGTCGCACGTCATCGATCCTTGGATCAGCGATCGCGATGTCGAGTTCATCCATCAACACGCCGCGACACTAACAGCGGGACTGGCCGCGACAGAGCGGGGCCGGATATCGTGCTGAGCGTGCCCGACGGCTGGCGTGATCGTGGACATGTAGCCGAGTACCTGTCGCGGGAGATTCCGTATCGCGACGTCGCGGAAGGGATGCTGCTCGGCGCGTTGCCGGCGCGAGTCGGACGTTTCATCGACCTGGGCACAGGCGACGGGCGGCTGATCGCGCTCCTTCGAGAGCACCATCTGAGCGCGGTCGCGATCGGCATCGACTTCTCAGCGCCGATGCTCGAACGCGCCGCTCAGCGCTTCGCCGACGATCCTCTCGTCGAGCTCCTCGATCACGACCTCACCAAGCCGCTGGCCGAGCAAACGCCGGTCGATGTGGTCGTCTCCGCGCTTGCGATCCACCATCTCGAGCATGAGCGCAAGCGTTCGCTGTTCAACGAGATTCATTCGCTACTCGTTCCCGGCGGCGTGTTCGTCAACCTCGATCTCGTCGCCTCCGCCACACCACAAGAGCACGAGCGTTTCCGCCATGCGATCGGCAGGCCACAGGACGATCCGGCCGATCGTCTCGCGGGCCTATGCGAGCAGCTCGACTGGCTGAAAGACGCCGGGTTCCAAGCGGTGGATTGCCGCTTCAAGTGGATGGAGCTTGCGCTGATCGTCGCCGTCAGGCCCGAGCGCGAATGAGGCACCCCTACGGGCTCTCAGCAGCCTCTGGACGTTCCTCGTAGGGTGTTTCTCCCGCTGCCTTCTCCCGCCGACGCTCCATGACTGGATAGACGGTCTGCGCCTCGAATCCGAGCTTCTTGTAAATGCCCTGGGCGTCGGCGGTATGCAGCAGCCAGGTGAGCTTCTCCTGGTGCCCGTTATCGACGATCTCACGCACCAGCTCCAAGCCGAGCCCGCGGCCGCGGTACGGCGCGAGCACGTAGACGTCAGCGAGATACGCCACGATCGCACCGTCTGAGACTGCGCGCGCGAAACCGACCTGCTCGCCGTCACGGTAGAGACCGACGACGCGTGCGGACCCGCGAATCGCACGCTCAACAAGATCCCGCTCACGGCCACGTCCCCAGTAGGACTCGCCCGCTATGAAAGCATGCACTGCATCGACATCGATCCGCTGCGGATCATCATCGAGCTCAAAGCCATCTGGCAGCTCGCGTCGCGCCACCGTCAGTCCCTGCCCATCGTCCGCACGCTCATGTCAAGTGCATTTTGCCCGAGGGGTCCTCGTTGCGTTTGTGGTCGCGAGGATGAATGCCGAGCAGACACCTCTACAGCCCGCGGGCGAAGTGGTGCGAGTAGATCGCCAGGCCGTGATTCTGATAGAGCCGGTGCGCGTCGAAGCGCTCCGGGCCAACGCCCGAGTCGAGATGCAGCTGACCGCAGCCGAGCCTGCGGCCCTCCTCGACGAGCCAGTCAAGCAGAGTGCCGGCGTGACCCTGACGGCGCCCCTGCGGCGTGGTAGAGAGGTCGTCGATATAGAGATGATGACCCCAGGCGAGGTTGTTGCTTATGCGGAAGCCGGCTGCTGCGACGGCCTGCACCTCACCGGGCACGAACGCGCCGAGGAGCCTATAGCCGCCTGGGCGCAGCACGTCGTCGACATGGTCGACGAAGCGTTGCTCGTCCTCGTAGGCGGTCCGCAGCGCTCGCATCGCCTCATGTACAAGGCGCGTCTCTCCGGCAAGCAGCTCGCGGATCTGCCGCTCCGGCGTCTCAGTCGCGCTCATTGCGCTGTGCCCTCGCGTTGGGGTGATGCAGACGAGGGTCCCCCGCCGGTCGCGGCGACTGCGTCTGTTGCCTCGCCGGCTGTCATCAGCTGTACGCCGATCGCTGCGAGCTCCTGTTCGCCTCGCTCGTAGACGCCGGAGGTCGCGTCTGTGGCGAGCACGATGCGGTAGTCACGCTCGCTGGCCTCGTATATGGAAGTTCGCGGGCAGTTGGGGAAGTTGCAGCCGCAGAAGACGAGGGTCGTGACGTCCTGCTCGCGCAGGTGTGCGTACAGCGGCGTGTCATAGAACGCGCCCCAGCGGGGCTTGTAGATGACTACCTCTCTCGGCGCGAGCTGCTGAATGCTACCCGCCAGTAGCAGCTCCGCGTCGAGGGTGAGCCAAGCGTCCGGCAACAGCCCGACAGCCGGCTGCGAGCCGTCCTGACCAGGCGCCAGCACTCGCAATCCGCCTTCTACAGCGCCGCGCCGGCAGGGATCGACATTGCTGCCGTCGGGCCGGTAGAGGCGGACGACGTGCACGATCGGCCGGCCAGAGGACCGGAACGCGTCAAGCAGAGTTCGCATCGCGGACGCCGCCGCGCTGGTGCCGGGAATCTCCAGCGGCCCGCCGTCGAGAGTGTCGCGTTGCACATCGATCGTGATCAGCGCCGCTGTGGCGAAGTCTGGAGTGGTGTGCGGGTCGATCGGAACCGCTGTCCCTTCGGGCGGCGCTGCCGATGACTCCGTCATGTGCATGCTCACCGTCGGCTCCTCGATCGCGCTGGACGCCCAGTTGAAGCATCGATCCGCTTGCTGCTCTCGGCGAGCAGTTCGAAGAAGAGCTCTACGAAGTCGCCGTAGAGATGGTCGGGGATGGCGTCGGGGTCTGCAAGCCGGGCCAGGGCGAGACCGGTGCCGAGCTCGCGTAGCACGCTCGCGAGATCCCCGGCCGGCATCGGCAGCTCGCCCACGTTCTCGCGCAGCAGGCGCTCGGTGAGCAGTCGCCCCCACGCGACCCTGTCCGAGAAGGCGCCGCGCAGTTGGGGGTTACGCCAGGCGTGAATCAGGAACTCCAAAGACAAGATCCAGAACTCCGGGTCGCTGTCCAGGCGAGCCATCGACTGGTCGGCGTAGGCGCGCGCCCGCTGAGGCAGCTCTCCCTCTGCGCGCTCCTGGAAGGCTTCGATGTCGCGTGCGCGAGCTGACGCCTGCGCCTCATACACAGCGAGAAACAGATCGTCCTTGCCCTTGAAGTGCCAGTACACAGCGCCCGTCGAGTACCCAGCCTCCAGCGCGATCTGCTCGATAGAAGCGCCATGAAAGCCACGACGCGCGAACACCCGCGCCGCAGCATCGATCAGCTCGCGCCGCGTCTCCTCCTTGCGCGCCTGCTGACGAGAACGCCGCGTCGCCTGCCCATCACGATCGCTCGACATAGGATACACAATGTAACATAGGCTTCACTCGGTTATAGTCCCGCGCATGTCCGACCATCCCAGCCTGACCACGGAGAGCCTTCACCGCCTGATGCCGTTCGCGGAGACACTCGGGATCGAGCTGATCGTCGCGGCGCCCGCTGAAGTCCGCTGCCGGCTGCCGTGGCAGCAGCGGTTGGAAGGCGCCGGGGTGGGGCTGCACGGCGGTGCGAGTATGGGCCTCGCCGATGCTGCCGGCGGCATCTGCGCCGCACTGAACCTCCCCGACGGCGCTACCGGCACCACCACGATCGAGTCGAAGACCAACTTCCTGCGCGCC
>DATAQR010000021.1:0-5335 GCA_036264565.1 Solirubrobacteraceae bacterium
CGATCACCTCGCCGTCGCGGGTAGCGACGGCGACGCGCTGCCCGACGAGAATCTGGGCGTCCCAGCCGCCAACCTCGCGGAACCACAGGTAACCCTCGTCGTCGATGTGGGTGACGATCAGCCCGATCTCGTCGATGTGCCCCATCACCACCAGGCGCCGCGCGTCGGCGTGGCCAGCGCCGTCGTTGTCGCCGATACCAGCGCCGGCTCGCTCGCGGTCACCCTCGGCGGCTGCCTTGCCCGAGTGTGCGGCGACCCGCGCGGAGGGCGTACCGACGACATCGACGGCGACCTCCGCGCCAAACGCCTCGGCCGCCTTTGCCCACACCGCCGCCGGCGCGGTCTCATAGCCCGAGGGCCCGCGTGCGACCAGCAGGTCGCGCAGCGTCTGCGTGAAATCGCTGCTCACGAGGCGAGCAGTCCTCGCAGCACGTACTGGAGGATGCCGCCGTGGCGGAAGTAGTCGGCCTCCTTGGGCGTGTCGATCCGGACCGTGGCCTCAAAGCGCGTGTCGCCGACCCGAACTGTGCAAGCCCTGGGCAGCTCGCCCTCGTTCAAAGGCGAAGCAAAGCCCGCGATCGCCACCGGCATTCGCGCGTCGATGCCAAGGGCGGCGGCAGACGCACCGGGCCCGAACTGCAAGGGGAGCACCCCCATCCCAATCAAATTGGACCGGTGAATGCGCTCAAAGCTCTCTGCGATCACCGCGCGCACGCCCAACAGTCGCGTCCCCTTGGCGGCCCAGTCGCGCGAGGAGCCCGAGCCGTACTCCTTGCCGCCAATCACGACCAGCGGCACACCTTCGGCCTGGTAGCGCATGGCGGCGTCGTAGATCGACATCTGCTCGCCGTCGGGGAGATGCAGCGTCACCCCCCCCTCGGTTCCTGGCGCCAACTGGTTGCGCAGGCGGATGTTCGCGAACGTGCCGCGCATCATCACCTCGTGGTTGCCGCGGCGCGAACCGTAGGAGTTAAAGTCGCGCGGCGCGATCCCGTGCTCCTGCAGATACTGCCCGGCCGGCCCGTCGCGCTTGATCGACCCAGCCGGGGAGATGTGGTCGGTCGTGACGCTGTCGCCAAGCAGCGCCAGCACGCGCGCCCCGTCGATGTCGGCGAGCGGCTCGGGTTGGGCGGGCATGTCCTCGAAGAAGGGCGGCAGACGCACGTAGGTGGAGCCCTCGTCCCACTCGAAGCGATCGCCCTCTGGAACCGACAGCCCGTTCCAGCGCTCGTCGCCGGCGAACACCTCGCCGTAGCTCTTGCGGAACATGTCGGAGTGGATCGCCTGCTCGATCGTCTGGGCGACCTCCCGCTCGGAGGGCCAGATGTCGCGCAGGTAGACGTCCTGCCCGCTCTCGTCCTGGCCGAGTGGGTCGGCGACGAGGTCGACGTCCATCGTGCCGGCCAGCGCGTAGGCGACTACCAGCGGCGGCGAGGCGAGGTAGTTCATCTTCACGTCGGGGTTGATGCGCCCCTCGAAGTTGCGGTTTCCCGACAGCACCGAGACGACCGCCAGGTCGCGCTCGCCGACGGCCTGGGAGATCTCCTCGGGCAGCGGCCCGGAGTTGCCGATGCAGGTGGTGCAGCCGTAGCCGACCAGATCGAAGCCAAGCTGCTCCAGCGACTCGGTCAGCCCGGCCTTATCGAGATATTCGGTGACGACCTTCGAGCCGGGAGCAAGCGAGGTCTTCACCCACGGCTTGCTCGACAGCCCGCGTGCCAGGGCATTGCGGGCGAGAATCCCGGCGCCGATCATCACCGACGGGTTGGAGGTGTTGGTGCAGCTGGTGATCGCCGCGATCACGACGTGGCCGTGGTCCAGCTCGACCTCGTCGTGGCCATTGCATTTGGCGGGGCCCTGCGTGGCCGTGGGATCGCTGGCGGGGAACGTCTCGGCCAGCGCCTCGTCGAGTCCGTCGCCGTTTGACACGTACCCGCGCAGAGCGTCGCGGAACACGCGCTTGGCGTCGGTCAATGCCACCCGTTCCTGCGGACGCTTCGGCCCGGCGATGCTTGGCACGACGTCACCCAGATCCAGCTCGATCAAATCGGAGAAGACCGGCTCCGGGGAGTCCTCGTCGTGCCACAGCCCCTGCTCGCGCGCGTAGACCTCGACCAGTTCGATCCGCTCCGGCGGTCGTCCCGACAGCTGCAGGTAGCGCAGCGTCTCGGCGTCGATCGGGAAGATCGCGCAGGTCGAGCCGAACTCCGGCGACATGTTGCCGATCGTCGCGCGGTCCGCGATCGGTAGCCCTGCCAGCCCGGCGCCGTAGAACTCGACGAACTTGCCGACCACGCCGCGCGCGCGCAGCATCTCGGTCACAGTCAGCACCAGGTCGGTGGCGGTCGCTCCCTCCGGCAGCGAGCCGGACAGCTTGAAGCCGAGCACCTGCGGGATCAGCATCGACATCGGCTGACCGAGCATCGCCGCCTCGGCCTCGATCCCGCCGACACCCCAGCCGAGCACGCCGAGCCCGTTGACCATGGTGGTGTGCGAGTCGGTACCGACGAGCGTGTCCGGATAGGCCTGTGGCGGGCCGTCCTGCGAGCCAGCGACGGATCGGGTCCCGCCCACCCGGGCCTCATCCGTTGAAAACTCGACTCGCGCCAGGTACTCGAGGTTGACCTGGTGCACGATGCCTGTGTCCGGCGGTACGACCGCGAAGCCGTCAAAGGCCCCCTGTCCCCAGCGCAGGAACGAGTAGCGCTCCTGATTTCGCTCGAACTCGCGCTCGGCGTTGATCCGGAAGGCGTCGCGGGTGCCGAACGCATCGACCTGCACCGAGTGGTCGATCACGAGCTCGGCCGGCACCAGCGGATTGATCTTGCTCGGGTCGCCGCCCATCGCCGCCATCGCGTCGCGCATCGCGGCCAGATCCACCACCGCGGGCACGCCGGTGAAGTCCTGCATCAGCACACGGGCAGGGGTGAAGGCGATCTCAACACCAGGCTCGGCGTGTGCTGGCCGGTTCGGGGACGCGAGCGGAGCGAGTGTCTCCCGGTTCGGCCAGCCCGCGAGTGCCTCGATGTCGCCCGCCGACACCGCTCCGTTGCCCTCGGTGCGGAGCAGGTTCTCCAACAGCACCTTCAGCGAGAACGGCAGCCGCGCGACGTCGAAGCGCTCCTGCAGCACGTCGAGCCGGAAGATCTCGTAATCGCGTCCGCTGACGTGGAGTGCGCGCTTGGCGCCAAAGCTGTCGCCGGCCACGCTCACGCGCTCCTCGGCGGCAGCGGAACGATGCGGCGGTCGCCGGCGCGAACGCGCTCGCCGCCCGGCGGGCCGGCCTCGAAGCTAGGGGCGCCGGTGACACACCCCTTACCCGAACGCTTGCCGCGCAGCAGAGCGGCGTCGCAGGCGCTCAGCAGCTCATCCACGCTCATCGATTCGCTCCACTGAGCGACCCCCATCGAAGCGGACACAGCTGAACCGTCTGGCAGGCTCACGGCGCGC
This sequence comes from Solirubrobacteraceae bacterium, assembly GCA_036264565.1. Taxonomy (GTDB): domain Bacteria; phylum Actinomycetota; class Thermoleophilia; order Solirubrobacterales; family Solirubrobacteraceae; genus Palsa-744. The sequence continues at coordinate 3,451 of DATAQR010000021.1, forward strand.
ACGCGCGCGAGCGCGCGCTCGCCGGCGACCACGGCGCTGTCGAGGTCGGCGCTCGGCAGGATCACGACGAACTCGTCGCCGCCGTAGCGGGCGACCCGGTCAAACGCCCTGAACTCGCCCATCAGCGCCTGCGCGGCCTGGCGCAGGACGGTGTCGCCGATCAGGTGGCCGAAGCGGTCGTTGACGAGCTTGAAGTCGTCGAGGTCGACGATCGCGCAGGACAGCTGCCCACCGGAGCGCTGCGCGCGTCCGATCTCCTCGGCCAGGCGCAGCCGCATCGCGCGATGGTTCATACATCCCGCGACCGAGTCGGTGCCGGCCTCCGAGCGTGCGCGTGCGAGCGCGAGCACGGTGGCCGCATGGTCCACGAGCGTCTCTGCCTGTTCGAGCGCCGGCTCCTCATAGGGCAGGCTGGCCCGGCGCACCAGGACGACCACGGCCTCGATCTCCCCTGCCAGCGCGAGCGGGACGATCAGCGCGCAACTGGGCGCCTGCTCGCCGGCGGGCGCCCCGCTTGTCAAGCGCGGCACGCTCGCGCTGAGCTCGCGCGGCCCGATCGCCAGGAACGAACGTCCGCTGCGCTGCGCCCAGTCGACCCCGGGCGGGCGCTCCTGCGCCCTCTGCAGGTAGCTGAGCCGCCCGTCGCCGCGCAGCAGATGCACAACGACGAGGTCCTGCTCCTCACCGGCAAGCAGCTCGTGGACGTGCACCTCCTCGGCGCCTAGCACCCTCATCAGTTCGCGCGCCAATCCGGCGTAGACGGCCTGCTCGCCACCGGCCGCATCGGCGAGCTGGGTCAGCCGGCGCAGGCCGGCGAGCACGCCGCCCGCATGTGCGTCGTCCTCCCCCGGCAGGGGCGGCTCCAGCCGATCGATCGAGGCAGAGACCATCACCTCCAATCTAACGGGCGGACGCGATGATCCGCTGACTCACGTCCGCTAACTTCGCTTGTGGACGGCGCGCCGGTGGCGGGAGCGGCGGCTTCGATGATGGCGCTTGTGCTTGTGCGGACAGCCGGCGACGGCGATCCTCGTCTTCTGCCGGATCACCTTGCCGTTCTGTCCGGTAATGGTGGTCGGCATCAACAGGGGCCGCTTGCACAGGTTGCCGACCGCGCCGAGCGCCGATTTCTTGCCCTGCGGCAGCTTGACTTCGACGCTGCTCACCGGCACGTCTGGCAGCGAGGCGAAATTAGAGCTGGTGATGTTTTTGACGATGTTGGTGTGGCCGACGAGGATCATCGTCAGCCCGTCGCCGGTGAGCAGAAGGTCGAGATCGGGGAACGCGGCGCCCCCGTGCGAGACGAGGATCGCCGAGCCGGTGAGCTTTTCGGGCAGGATAGGGGTGAAGACGCTGACGGTGCCCACGTAGGCACCCGGCGGGCAGCTGAAGGGGTTGGCGTCAAAGGTCGCTTCACGGCAGGCGAGGTTCAGCGTGCTGATCCGCGCCGGCAGCTGTTTGGGCAGCTGCACGAACACCGACTTGACATTCGCCTGCATCCCCTTCGGGAAGACGATCTTCGTTTTCAGGGCGGCGCCGATCGCCCGTGAGATTTTCGCTTTGGTGGAAGCGGTGAACTTCGGGGCGAAGCCAAGCGCGGAGCAACCGCTTGCCTGCACCGTGCTCGCCGCCGAGCCGGCCGTGCCGAAGGTGGAGATCAAGGCGCTCTGCACCGTTAGCGGGTCGCAGCCGGTCGGGTTGAGCATAAAGCCCGGTCGTGTGACATCCACCGAGAGCGAGCGCAGCCGCACGGGTGCGCCGCCCACTACCGTAGGCAGCTGGCTCGAGATGACGACATCGGCGCTGTACGGATCCACACCGATGGACGCGCGCGTCACTATCTTGCCGTAGTTGTAGGGACCGACTTTTTCGGCCGGGACGAGCA
>DATAQR010000056.1:0-3634 GCA_036264565.1 Solirubrobacteraceae bacterium
GCCACGAACGTGTCGCGCAGATAGGGCGCGCGCAGAAACGCTTCGCGCCAGGCGCCGACGCCGTCCGCCTCGCCCGCGCCCCGGGCGCCTGAAGCCAACCCGCCGTTACCGCCCTCGCGCAATCCAATTACGCGCCGCTCGCCGACGGACCCCCCATGCTCGGCGCAGATCGCAAGCGCCCGCTCAAGCAGCGCGGCCACCTCGTGGTCGCAGGACTCGAAGCCGAGCACGAGCAAGGCGAACGAACCGTCGCCGGAGAACGTCAGGCGCGCCTCGGAAGCGTCGATTAGGCGGCAGTTGCACGGGTGCAGGCCCGACTGCGCGAGCGCGCGCACGCACTCGGCGCCGGCCATGAACGTGCCGAAGCGCACGCCCGCCGAGGCGCGGTGCGTGGGCCGCGGCTGCACCCGCACCCACGCCTCGGTGATGACGCCGAGCGTCCCCTCCGAGCCGACCAGCATGCGGTCGGGCGAGGGACCCGCGCCCGAGCCGGGCAAGCGCCGCGACCCCCACTCGCCAACCGGCGTAATCGCGCGCACGGACTCGACGAAGTCCTCGATGTGCGTCCACACCGTCGCGAAGTGCCCGGCCGCACGCGTGGCGATCCAGCCGCCGAGCGTGGAGAGCTCGAACGACTGCGGGAAGTGACGCAGCGTCAGCCCGTGCTCGGCCAACTGTGACTCAAGGCCGGGGCCGCTCGCGCCCCCCTGGATCCGCGCCGCGCGCGAGAGCACGTCCACCTCCAGGACACGATCGAGCAAGGACAGGTCGAGTGAGACCACCCCCGCATAGCCCGATCCGACGCGCGGCTCGACGCCCCCCACCACACTCGTGCCACCGCCGTAGGGCACGAGCGCGACGCGCTCGCCCGCGCACCACTCGAGCACGCGCTCGACGTCTGACTCCTCGCGCGGGTAGGCGACGAAGTCAGGAGGGTGCTCAAACTCGCCGCGGAAGCCGCGCACCACATCCGAGTAGGACTTGCCAAGCGCGTGCGCGGCGCGGGCATGCGCGTCGTCGCTGCAGATCGCGCCCAACGACGCGGGCGCGACCACACGCGGGGCGCGTAGCCGCACGGCCTCGAGCGCCACCGGCTCCTCAACGTCTCCAACCGGGAAGCCGAGGTGCTCGGACAGGCCCGCCGCGACCGCGCGGACCTCCGCCACCGGCTGCTGCTCGTCCTCATAGCCCCAACCCCAGTGCTTGCGTCGCCGCGCGTTCACGATCAGCGAGTCTATGCGCCCGCCTGCCTGCCTTCAGTCATCGGGCGGCGCCATCACTTGCATCGCTGCGTTAGCACCCCTTCACCTACGCGCGCCCGCGGAGCACTAGCCTGTGTGGAAGATGGCCGCGACGACCCAACAGCCAACCGTCGAGGAGGCGCCCGAGATCCTCGCGCGCGGGCCTTGGGAACTCGATCGCGTACGCGCGAAATGGCTGGCTGAGCACTTCGAGCCGCCCGCCCAGCACACACGCGCGGCCGACAACGCGATCGCCGCTCTGGCCCAGCGCGGTTCCCCCAGCCACGATGGACTGGCGGCGCGGCTGGTCAGCTACAAGGACGGGGCCGAAGGGATCGAGATGGAGATGCAGCCGCTGCGCTGGGCGCTGCGGCTCGTGAGCGGCGACGCGTCCTTGAGCGTAGCGGCGCTGTGCATAACGCGCTCGGCCGACGGCCGCTGGCTAGCGGGCAAACGGGCGGCCTGGCTGTCCTCGTGGGCTGGGCGCTGGGCGCTCGGCGCCGGCGGCGCGGTCGACCTCGGTGAGAACCCCGCCGACACGCTGGTCAGGGAGCTGCACGAGGAGTGGGCGGTGACGCCCGCGCGCGTGCGCGGCGAGGCGCTCGTGCGCCTACCCCACCGCCTGGTGATGTTCGTCGGGCAGGCATGGCTGGCAGAGGGCGCAGAGGTCACACCCGACCACGAGCACGACGAGTACGCCTGGTGGCCGGCGGAGATCGATCAATGGCCGGCGCAGGCCGAGGAGCCCTTGCGCAGAATGGCGCGCTGGCTGTCGCAGTGAGCGAGCCGGTGCAAGACGCCGTCGAGCCGCCGCTCGCAGGCGGCATCCGCCACGACCCGCGGGCGGGCGCCACGACCGTCTCGCCTGCATTCACGCGGCTGAAGTGGACCTCGTTCTTTCATTCGTGTGTGTACCTGTCTCTACTGCTGTGCGCATTTGCGTTTGGCAAACCGCAGCCGGAGACATTCGTGCTGGGGATGACGCACGGCCTGCTCTGGATCGGCATGTCGCTTGCGTGCATCGCCGCCGCGCGGATGCGGATCGTCTCGCTGCGCCTGGCGGTAGCGGTCGCCGTGCTCGGCGGCATCGGGCCGTTCTTCGGTAGCTACGAGTTCCTGCGTGAGCAACGCGGGCGCAAAGACCATTAAGATATGTGAAGGCTTTTAGGAGCACGCCCCTGTCTGAGTTTCAGAAGCGGCGCACGCTAGAGTGGAGGTCTAGATGCCCCCCGGCACGACGACCACCGAGACAATCGACGTCGTGACCCCAGCAGCAGGCGAGTCGGTCACCGAGGGAACGATCCTCGAATGGCACGCGAAGGTGGGCGACTTCGTCAAGGTCGACGACACGATCGTGGAGATATCCACCGACAAGGTGGACGTCGAGCTTCCGTCTCCCGCGAGCGGGACGGTCACAGAAATACTTGCTGAGGAGGGGGACACCGTCGGCGTAGGGCAAGTGATCGCGAGGCTGGCCCCCCAAGACGGTGCGTCTGACCGCGCCGCTTCCCACAGCGCCGATACGTCAGGCTCCCCCGCGAACGGCGATGCGGCGCCAGTGTCATCCACCGATGGCGCAACGACTGCCGCGATCACGTCCGGAGGGGTCGTTCCCGACGGCGCCCGCGTCTCGCCTGTCGCGGCGCGCGCAGCGGCCGCCGAGGGGGTTGACCTGACCGGGGTCTCCGGCAGCGGGCCCGGCGGGCGCATCCTCAAGGCCGACGTGCTCGGCGCCGGCGCAGGCGGCGCGAGCACCGCCAATGGAGCCGCCGCCACGGCGGCCGAGCCAACGAGCGAGCGCACGCTGCTCAAGGGCGGCGCGGCGATGCTCGCGCGCTACATGGACGAGTCGCGCTCGATCCCCACCGCCACCAGCTTCAGGACGATGACCGTCACCGCGCTTGAGGGTCGCCGGCGAGAGCTCAAGGAGGCACGCAAGCGCGTGTCTTTTACCCACCTGATCGCCTACGCGATCGCCCAGGCGGCAGGCGAGATGGACGTGATGACCCATCACTTCGCCGAGGAGGGGGGTAAGCCCTACCGCGTCAGCGACGGGCAGGTGAACCTCGGACTGGCCGTCGACGTGGAAAAGAAGGACGGCTCACGCACATTGATGGTGCCGGTCATCCGCGGGGCAGACCGGATGTCCTTCGCCGATTTCCTGGCCGCCTACGACGCGCTGGTCGAGCAGGCGCGCACGAACACGCTGACCGCCGATGACCTCGGTGGCGGCAACGTGACGCTGACCAATCCCGGCGGGATCGGCACTATCGCCTCGGTTCCGCGGCTGATGAACGGGCAGGGGACGATCGTCGCCACCGGCTCGATCGCCTATCCCGTCGGCCTCGGACGCCTCGGCGAGCGGATCGGCGCCGAGAAGGTGATGACGATGA
>DATAQR010000066.1:0-7583 GCA_036264565.1 Solirubrobacteraceae bacterium
CAGCCTGCCGTGCGCGTCCGTCTGCCCCGTGACCACCGCGTCGCCCAGCCCGCGACGCGGTTCGTGCTCGAGACCCTCTCCCAGGGCCGGGGCTCGCTCGAGCAGGAGGGTTGGGGTTCGCGACCCCATATCTGCTGGAGCTGAGGAGGTTGGATCGTGGATGGGCTGCGCCGCGCGCGATGCGAAGTCGTGCTGGTGGTACGTCGAGCATCGTGCGCGGCGCAGACCGCCGCGGAACGGCCGCCTCAGACCGGCAGATATGGGGTCGCGAACCCCTAGCATCACATGCTCCTGAGCAATCCGACGACGCGCCCGAGCACCTTGACCTCGCGGGTGCGGATCGGCTCCATCGTCTCGTTCTCGGGCTGCAAGCGGATGTGGTCGCTTTCGCGGAAGTAGCGCTTGACGGTCGCCTCCTCGCCGAGCAGCGCCACGACGATGTCGCCCTGCTGAGCGGTTTCCTGCTGGTGCACCACGACCAGATCGTCTTCCATGATGCCGGCGTTCTTCATCGATTCGCCGCGGATGCGCAGCAGATAGTCGCCGTCGCTGCCACCCGCGAAGGCGGGCACCGACACGTACTCTTCGACGTTCTCCTCGGCCAGGATCGGCTGACCGGCGGCCACCGAGCCGAGCAGCGGCAGGCTGTCCTGGCTGACGATGCTGCGGACACCCCCCACAGCCGCATCGACGGCCTTGTCGAGCAGCTCGATCGCGCGCGGCTTGGAGGGGTCCCGGCGGAGACGGCCGATCTTCTCGAGGTTGGCGAGGTGGGCGTGGACAGTCGATGAGGACGCCAAGCCAACGGCCTTGCCGATGTCGCGCACCGTCGGCGGATACCCGTACTTGGCCGAGTACTTGCGGATGAAGTCGTAGATCTCCTGTTGGCGTTTCGTCAGATCCATGTCTAAGCCGCTCCCGGGTCGCGTTTATGTAGGCCTGAAACGAACATGTGTTCGCACTGTAGCGGGGGGCGGGGACGGATGCAAGTGCGGAGCGCCCGAGCGCCGGTCGGGCGGGCCGCTGGGTGGGCGGGCGCTCTATACTCGCTTGCTCTGCGCCTGTGGCGGAATTGGTAGACGCGCAAGGTTGAGGGCCTTGTGGACCGCTTGGTCCGTGGTGGTTCGAGTCCACTCGGGCGCATTTTCAGCGAGCTGAACGTCGCTAATCGAACCCGACCGCGATCGTCTACTCGACATGTGTCCTCGGGGTGCTCGGCAGGCGCCGATCGGCAAGCTCCAGCCACTGCACTTGACCAGCCCGGCATGTGGGTATGCGAGAATCCGTCTATGGCTTCGTCTCCCAAGCGGATCACCTTGAGCGAGCCCGACGTGGCAGGGTCTTATGAGTTGGTCGAGCGCCGCGCCGACGGCTCGCTCCTGCTGCGGCCTGAGCATGAGCGCCTGTCGGATGTGCTGCGTGAGACGGAGGGGAAGGTCTTTCGCGATGAGGAGTTCGCCGCGCACCTTGAGCGGGTGGCTGCGAGCGAGGACGATCTGCCGACCGATCCGTTCGCGTAGGTGTGCCGACGTTCGAGCGTCTGCCTCGCTTCGATCGCGAGTTTCGCCGCTTGCCGCGCGAGCTTCAGCGTGCCTTTCTCGCGATGCTCCCCGTGTTCATCGCGGCTCTGATCCTTTGCTAGATCGCCTGCGCACGCAGCTGGCGGCTCAGCAGCCGGCGGACATCCTGGCTGCGGTGACGATCAAGACCAAGACCAAGACCAAGGGCACCGCCTACGGCGAGCGCACCGTCGTGCACATCGACCACCGCCTGCCAGAGCCGGAGCGAGACAGGCATGCCGCCTTCCGCGTCACGACCCGCGAGCAGTTCCTTCCCCGAGCGCACTTCGACCGCTCAGTGCGAGAGATCGTCAACCGTGCTGCGGCTGAGCGCGGACGGCGCATCTACGCCATCTACCTCAGCAGTCAGGAGGTGGTGGCAGCGCTCAGCTATCACCTGCACGACAACCCAAGCCGGCCACTGCTGATCACGGCGCTCGGAACACGCTCGGACGAGCACGCGCTGCCCGATCTATACGCCAGGAGCCTCGCGTTGGTCTGGCTGCTCAAGCAGTACGCGCACGCAATCAGCGAGCACACCAAGCGCGGCAGCTATGTGGACACGGACGCGGCGAATCGGCACGACGTCATCACTATTCTACCCCAGCTTGGCTTCCGCGACGCCCCACGAGTGAGAGGCTTCAGCCCTTCGGGACGACACCTGCGCCAGGACGCTATCGACCGGCGTTGACGAGCGCGGGCGGGCGGACCCCATCGGAGGACCGATAGACCCGCCGCACCTGCTCGTACAGCTCAGCCGGCAGCGCCCGCTCGGCCTCCGCGAGGAACTTGCTCTCGGAGAGCACCGACCGCTCGTTCTGCTCGAAGAAGCGCTCTACCTCCTCCTGCACGTGCTCCACATGCTGAGGGGCGCGCTCCCGAGCACGGCCGATTAGGTCGAGGGCCACCTCGCCGAGCGAACGCTTGCGATACACGGCGGCCAGACGCATGACCTCATCGACGGGAACCCGCTTATCGCGCTCGCCCATCCTCTCGCACACGAGGTCATCCCGCCGCGAAAGCGTTGAAGCACTCACGCCGAGCAAGCTGGCGGCCTCCGTAAGCGTCGGATAGGCGAGCAGGGAGATGTCGAGCGTCTGGACCATTGTCGAGTCCGAGGACAACTCTAGCTCATCGACGCATGAAACGCAACAGACGCAAGGAACGGAAGATTAAAGAAGGAGAACGTGCAAATGGCACACAGACACAATGATGCGAGGTTGCTCGCCAAGGAATACATCGATCGCGCTCTAGCGCTCCACCGTGAACTGGCGGAGCCCTGCGTGGTATCGCAAGGGGTATACGAATCAGCAATCGACGGCGCCGAAGCAGCATTTCGCGAGTTGGTTGAGGCCACGGAGCAACGCATCGAGGATTGCAGTAGCGAGCTGATTGTGGCACACGGCTAGCCGGGCGGTTCACCGTCCGTTTCAGCCGAAAGCTCGTCCGTCGAGAATGTCCCTCGTCCGTCATCACGTACCGGCCTCGGGGTCGTAATGCCTGCCGATCCGCACAACGCTTACGCCGCCAAAGCCTCCCGCAAGGCACTTGCTGCCAGCTGAGCAGGTGGCCAGGTGAGTTGCAGCTCTCCGCCGCCCTCGACGGCCTTCCGCACTCCCATAAGCTCCAGCCCAATCACGGTGCCGTGCTTGTCGTATTCGACGGTGTGCCCCTCGGGCGTCTCAAACGCCTTAGCGGGCGGCTCCTTCGGCTCCCCCACGTGCAGGAACAGAACATCGCCACGATCATCGTAGTCGTGGTAGTCGAAGTCGATGCCGGCGATGGTGATCTTCATGGCGCTATCTCCGTGGATCGTTGTCCTGCACAATGGCAGTCACGACCCAAGCGGGATCTTGGCCATAGTCTACGACGACTCGCAACCAACGGCCAGGCTGGACATACTGGCGATAGAAGCGCTCGCGGCCCGCAGTCGGGTCCAAGGCGCGGTAGTCGGGGCGGGCCACAGCGCCAACGATGACATCGATGTGGTCGAGCAGCCACGGTCGGCGCTGCGCCAGATGCAGGCGCGATCCAGTGTCGAAGACAACAAGTCGCCCGTCGGGATCGGTCGTTTGGGGATGCTCAAAGGACACCGCTGGGACCGTACGACGAACTGCGGACGCTTTTTCGACGCATCACCACGATCCGGGAGCGTCGCTCCCCCACGGCTACGCCGATCCTTGAGAACACTTTGAGAACATCCACCCGCCAGACCGTCCGATACGTCCACGAACCCCCGCAAAACTGGACGATCTGGACGCCCCCCGGGCGCATCTACACCCCTGTATCCGGTTGATGGCCTTGTGGACCGCTTGGTCCGTGGTGGTTCGAGTCCACTCGCCTGCATTCAATGGGACCCGGCCGCCGCTGCGCGTGGCGAGGTGGCTCGACTACCCGCCCGAGCCCACTACCTCGTCCACTTTCCTGCGAAATACCGCGGGGTCGATCGCCGGGTAGCGGTACAGCTCCGGCTCGATCTCTCCGTAAAGCTCGCGCAACCGCGCCGGCTCGACGAGCCCACGCTCGATCATCGTGCCGACATCCTCCAGGTCCTGAGTGAAACCTCGCTCGATCTTCGACAGCGCCTGCGAGTAGAAGTCGAAATGGTGAACCTCGACGTTGCCCTCGCGGAATATCAGCGGGCTGCGCTCGCGCCAACCTGGTAGCTCAGGAATGAAGTCCGGCGGTGAGGCGAGCTCGATGTTCACGCCCAAGCGCTCCTTCAACGCCGGCAGCTCGCGCAGCAGCTCCTCATCGGGCTCGAAGCGCAGATCGACATCTACAGTCGAGTCGCGCCAACCCTCTACTACCGCCGTCGCCCCGCCCGTCAGGTATATCCGTGTCGGGCTCCTCGCGACGCGCCCAAGCGCACGCGCCAACTTGCGCAGCCGCTCCCGATCGACCGCCGGGCGCACCTTCAGCCGCCGGTCGCGCTGACCGCATGCTCCGCCGCGCGCGCGAAACTCACCATTCGCCGCACCAGCGCGTTGTAGCGGCTGTGCGCGTCAACGTCGGTGTCGCTGAGCTTTTCCCACAGCCGGTGCGACGGGCGCTCTCCCCCCCACTCCGGCACCTCGAGCCCGAGCGCGCGCAGGCGGGGGGCGGCCATCGCCACCAGCAACGCCTCCTCGCTGTCGCGGCCGTCTGCGAGATCGGCCAGGCCAGTGCTGACCAGCTCGTGGCCGGGGAGATCTTCGGGAACGCTTCGCACGAGCAGATCGTAGTGTGTGAACGCTGCGCCTAACCGGCCACCGAAACCCGCAGCAGCACTGTCGAATCCCCGTCGACTTCCGCACCTACCGATTCTCGTGTCGAGCTGGTCCTGCGCGCCCAAAGATCGCGTACCGCATACCGCGCCGCCCCCGGCAACCCGACCGCCCCCGCGCTCGTTTCGATCCGCAACGCCACAGGCCCCCTGTTCAGCAGCGCCACCGCGCGCGAACCGTCAGCCAGCGGCTTGACCCAAATCTGCGCCGCGCCTTGCGAAGACACGAGCGTGGCCTGAGCGCCGAGGGGGTCCTGGTCGATCGCGATCACTTCCGGATTGCTCACAGCGGCAAGGCTCGCACGCGACAGTCTCCCCAAGTCCCGACTCACCATCAGCGGCGCTGCCAGCATCGCCCACATGCTCACCTGGGTACGAAACTGCTGCACCCCCATCCCCTGGTCGGGACCGAGGTAGTCGGGATCGTTCCAGTGCCCTGGCCCCGCCGCCTCGGGGTGGGCGGCGTCGGCGTCGAGGTTGCGCAGGACGTTGCCAAACGGCACGTGCCCCGGCACACCGACGTCCCCGTCGGTGCGCCAGCTGTTGCCGACCCGCGGGCCGAACGTGTAGGAGGCGAAGGCGGACTGCGTCACGGCCGGCGTCCCGTCCGGATGTTCGCCGGGCTGCAGGAAGTCGCAGATCGACAGCAGCATCGGCCTGTGTGTGGCGTCGAGCGCCGAGTGGAATTCGCCGTAGGCCCGCGCCGGGTCCAGGCCGAGCCGCGAGCCGCCACAGAAGTCCACCTTGACCGCGTCAACCCCCCAGGCGGCGAAGGTGGCGGCGTCCTGGCGGTAGTGGCCGTAGCTCCCCTGCCCGGCGCCGCCGCAGCCGTCGGCACCGGCGTCGGCGTATACACCGAACAACAGGCCGGCTCGGTGCAGCACGGCCGCAAGCCACGCCATCCCGTGCGGCCACTGTTCGCGGTCGATCGCGATCTGCCCGTTCGGCGCGCGTTGCCCCTGCCACCAGCCGACGTCCAACCACACGAAGCGAAAGCCGCGCCGCGCCAGCCCGAGCGTGATCAGGTCGCTCGCCTGTTCGAGCACGGTCGACTCGCTGTAGTGGGGACCGAAGGCAAAGTATGTGTCCCACCCCATGTAGGGGGTCGCCGCGCTGACGGCGGCCGAAGGCGACGCCACCGCCGTCTGAGCCAGTCCGCCCAGCGCGGACACCGGCGTCACGCGCGCGCGGCGCGCACGTGTGCCCGCCGCCCCCAGCACCAGTCGCTGTTCGGACAGCGGAGCTTCGATCGAGCCGATCACGGTGCCGCTGACCAACAGCGTCACGGCCAGACGGTGGTGGCGCGCCAGCAGCCGCCTGGCCACCAAACCGGGCGCCACCGCGATGGATCGGCGCGCGCCGCGTGGCACCCACGCGCGCCGATCCGCGACCGTCGCCGAGCCGCGCGCGCCGGCGCGCACCAGCCGCAGCGTCAGCGTGCAGCCGTGCGTAGCCCGCGGCGAGCAGGCCACCGCAACGACCACCCGCCCGCCGTGCACATGCGCCCTGCCGACCGTTGTCTCGCCGCTTGCGATCGGCAGGCCCTGGAACGGCACGGTCACGAACGAGCTCGTCGCGCTCGCGCTGCCGGCAGCGTCGCTCGCCGTCACCCGGCACTGCAGGTGGCGCCCCTCGTCGGCCGCCCTGACGACGTAGCCGCCGGCGGTTGCGCCCGCGATCGGTTCATCTTCGCGCAGCCACACGTAGCTCAGCTGCACGGCCGGATCGCTTGCCACGCCGGGCACGCAGACCAGCTGCGAGCCGTACGCGGGCGTCCCCTGAATCGCCGGTCGCGGCGTCGGCGGCGGAGCGACCAACCCCGCCGGCGGGGGCAACGCGGCGCTGAGTGAATGACCGGCGCCGTCGAGCGCCAGGCAGAAGCTGCCCTCGGCGCAGGAGACGCCCGCCAGCGATGCGCCGTCGGGAGCAGCGCTGCTCCACGCCGCCGGCGCCAGCGACGGCACATCGCTTGCCAGCGCGCGCCCACGGCCGTCCACCGTCACGCACTGCCCGAGCGGCGCGCACGAGACCGCCGTCAGGCTCGCGCCGGGGTCGATTTCGCTCTCGCTCCAGGTCGGAGCGGCGGCAGCGGGATCGCTGGCGGCGAGCGCGTCGCCGCCGGAGTCCACCGCCGTGCAGGCGCCGCCGCTGCCGCAGGAGACGGCGCTCAGGCCGGGTACGGCGTCGATCGCCCGGCGGTGCCAGCTGCCGGCGGCGCCGGCCGGTTCCCTGCTCGTCAAAACGCCGCCCGCCCCATCCACCGCCACGCACAGCGACGACGACGCGCAGGAGACGCCGCTGAGGTGGTTGCTGCCGTCAACTTCGCTGAGAACACGCCACACCCCCCGTGCCGGTTCGCTGCTGACGAGCACGTCGCCGGAGGCGTCCACGGCCACGCACAGAGCTTCGGTTGGACACGAGACCCCCGTCAATTCATGACCCGAATCGACCGGTTTGCCCGCCCACGCCGCCACACCCGCGGCCGGCGCCGCGCTGACGAGTGCGTCGCCTTTGTGGTCCACGGCCACGCACAGCGACGCGCTCGCGCAGGAGACGGCGGCGAACGCCTGCCCCGGATCGGCGGACGCGTGCGCCCAGCTGGGCACGGCCGCGGTCGGATCTTCCGTGCTGAGCACGTTGCCGGCGTCGTCCACGCCCACGCACAGCGTCTGCGACGGGCACGACACGCCGGTCGGGTGTCCGAGGCTGTCGGCCGGCGCGGGCGCGCTCCAATCGAGCGCCGGCGCGGCGGCGAGCGC
>DATAQR010000087.1:0-14111 GCA_036264565.1 Solirubrobacteraceae bacterium
CGGTGAAGTGCTTCGTAAATGTACACCTCCGGAAGCTACGAACGGTTGCCCGACCGGCGACTGGTAGGAGCTCCGAATCAGAACGCCTCCGTCTGAGGGGCCGAGCTGTGCGAGGGCGGCCACCAGGCCGCCCTCGTTGCGTTTGCGGGGTCCCACGCGGGGTTTGACGGCACGGACCACGATGAGTACGCCAGGCGAGCACGGCTCTCACATGGCGCCCTCGCGACACCTCTTCCCGGAGTGGACTCAAGTCGCTTGACAAAGCGGCCGATCATGGACCCATGGAGGCTGCCAGCTTCGCCGGACTGTTCGGAGCGATCTTCGGATCTTTCCTGAACGTTGTCGTCTACCGCCTACCGCGGCGCGAGTCGCTGGTGCGGCCCGCGTCCCGCTGCACGCACTGCGCGACGCCGATCAAGCCCTACGACAACGTTCCAGTGCTCTCGTGGCTGCTGCTGCGCGGACGCTGCCGCAGCTGCTCAGAGCCGATCCCGTGGCGCTACCCGCTGGTGGAGGCGCTCACCGCCGTGCTGTGTGTGGCGGCCGTGCTCGCCGGCGGCTCGACCGCCACGATCGTCCTGAACGTCGTCTTCATCCTGCTGCTCGTCCCAATCGCCCTGATCGACCTCGAGCACCGGATCATCCCCAACACGCTGACCGCGCTGGGGGCGCTGCTTGCGATCGCGCTTGGCACGGCACTGGACCCCAACGGCGAGACGACGCGGTTGATCGCGGGCGCCGCCGCCGGTGGCGCGCTGCTCGCCGTCGCGCTGGCCTATCCCCGCGGGATGGGCATGGGTGACGTCAAGCTCGCCGCCGTGATGGGCCTGTTCCTCGGCTCCTCGGTGGCGCCGGCGATGCTGATCGCGCTGCTGGCCGGGACGCTGTACGGGGCCGTGCTGGCCTCGCGCAAGGGCGCTCACGCCGCGCGCAAGTCAACGGTCCCGTTTGGGCCGTTCCTCGCCTTCGGCTCGCTGGTGGCGATCTTCGCCGGCGATCCGATCGTCAACTGGTACACGACCAACTTCTTGAGCTGAGATGCCCGGCACGCCATCATTCCTGAAGGCCGAGATATCGGCCGATTCGCTGAAGAAGCTCGTCCCGAGCCTGCCGAGCAGGTCGGGACGCGGCGGGGGTTCGCGCCCGCGCTCGCGCTCTCGCAACGCGGCGACGCTCGTCGGGCTGGACATCCAGCCCGGCTACGTCACCGCCGTGCAGGCGCGTGTCAACGGGTCGGTGCAGGTGCTGCGCGCAGTCGGCGCGCCGCTGCCGCCAGACACCGTCCGCGAAGGGGAAGTCATCGACGGCCAGGCGCTCAGCGAGGCGCTGCGCGAGCTCTTCCACGGATCCTCGCTGGACAAGCGTGTGCGGGTGGGCGTGGCCAACCAGCGCACGGTGCTGCGCACGGTCGAGATGCCTCCCATCCCCGAGGGCAAGGAACTGGCCACCGCTGTCCAGTTCCAGGCTCAGGACCAGATCCCGATGCCGCTGGAGAGCGCGGTGCTCGACTACCAGGCGCTCGGCATCGTCGAGACGCCTGGCGGGCCGCGCCAGCGCGTGGTCGTCGTGGCGGCTCAGAAGGACATGGTCGAACGCCTGATGGCGGCCGTGCGCGGGGCCGGTCTGCGCCCGGAAGGGATCGACCTGTCCGCGTTCGCGCTGATTCGCTCGCTGCACCGCGCCGAGGAGCAGCGCGAGGGACGCGTCCTGTACCTGAACGTCGGCGGACTGACGAACATGGCGATCGCCGAGGGCACCGACTGCCGCTTCACCCGTGTGGCCGCTGGTGGCCTCGAGTCGATGGCTGTCGCCGTGGCCGAGCGCAACGGCATCCCGCTCGTGCAGGCGCGCGACCTGCTCGCCGCCGTCGACCTGACCGCCAAACCTGTTGCCGCGGCCGTGGCGCAGGCGCCCATGCCCGCCGAGCAGGCCAGCATCGACAGCGCGGACGCCGAGCACGGCACAGCCAACTCGGAAGCGGCCACGCTCGCTGAGCAGCCGAGCGCCGAGGAGCCGACCGTCGAGCAGCCGAGCGCCGAGCAGCCGCGGATCGACGTGCGGCCCGTACTCTCCGCCGGCGTTCGCGAGATCGCCAGCGAGGTTCGCAACTCACTTGACTTTCACCGCTCGCAAGGCGGTGGCGGTGAGGTGTCCACCGTCGTGTTGAGTGGCGCTGCGCTGCAGATCGCCGGCTTCGCCGAGGCGCTGCGCGGTGAGCTCAGCGTGCCCGTCGTGACCCAGACCGTCTCTCTCGGCGATGGTGCCGCTGTCGGTTCGGTGTCTCCCGAGCGCCTGGCGGTCGCCGCTGGATTGGCCGTCGAGGAGGTATCGCGATGAGGGCCGTCAATCTGATCCCGAGCGAGCAGCGCTCCGGCAGCGGCTCGCTGGCCGGGCGCTCCGGCGGCGCCGCGCTGATCGTGCTCGGGCTGGTCGTGGGTGTGGCGATCCTGGCCGCGCTGTACGGCGGCGCCGCTCGCAAAATCTCCAAAGAAACCGGCGAAGTCGCGAAGATCGAAACGCAGACCGCCGAAGTTCGCGCGCGCACCGGCCGGCTGACGCCGTACACGGCCTTCGTGGCGATGGCCGAACAGCGCACGAAAACGGTCGCACAGCTGGTGCAGGCCCGTTTTGATTGGTCACACACAATGCACGAGCTTGGGCGTGTCCTGCCCAACGGCTCTTCGCTGCTGTCGCTGCAGGGAACGGCCAGCGGCTCCGGCGGCACGAGCGCGGCCGCGCCGGCGCCGGCGGCCACCGCCTCGGCCGGTGCGGCGACGCCGGCCTCGAGCACTCCCCCCGGCAGCACTCCCACGATCTCGCTGCTGGGCTGTTCTACCAGCCAGTCCGAGGTCGCACAGACGCTTCAGCGACTGAAGCTGATGGATGGCGTCAGTGAAGTCCATCTTCTCAGCGCAAGCAAGTCGGGCGCGGCCACGACGACAGGCTCATCCGGCGGCAGCGGCAGCTGCGCCCCGAAGCAGGTCGCGTTCTCGATCACGGTGAGCTTTGCGCCGCTGCCTTCGACGCCGATCCCTACCGTGGCCCCGACCATGCCGGCCTCGACCAGCTCCGCGAAGGGGGCTCACCCCGAGGCCGTGTCCGCAAAGACGAAGGGAGCGCGACGATGACTACCCGCGACCGATTGATGCTGGTCGGGATGCTCACGCTTGCGATCCTCGCCGCCGGCTACATCATGGTGGTCTCTCCCGAGCGTCAGAAGGCCTCCAAGCTGAGCGGCGAAGTCCAGAGCGCCCGCCAGCAGCTGCAGAGCGCCGAAACGCAGGCCGCTGAAGCCAGCAGCGCGCGTACGCGCTATGCAACCGCGTACGCGTCGCTTGTCAGCCTCGGGCCGGCGGTGCCCGCCTCGGGCGAAACGCCCTCGCTGGTGTATGCGCTTGCGAGCGCCACCCACAATCGCAACGTCGAATTCGAATCGATCACCAGCGGCGGCTCGGGCTCTGGCGCAAGCGCCTCGGCCGCGAAAGTCAGCGCGGCCAGCACAACCTTCAGCCAGGAACCTTTCACGTTCATCTTCAACGGCAGCTTCGTCGACCTCTACAAGCTGCTCGACCAGCTCGAAGGCTTCACAACTCAGACGACCTCGCGCTCGCTGCGGGTCAGCGGCCGGCTGCTGACGATCGACGGCGTTCAGCTGACGGGTAGCCAGTCAGCGAGTGCTGCCGCCAGCCAGGCGACCAGCGCGCTGAAGGTCACGGTAACCGCCACGGCCTACGTGCTGCCGCCCGGCCAGACGCCACTCGGCGGCGCAACCTTGGGCGCTCCGGCGACCGGCGCCACCCCGGCCGGCTCGGCCTCGGGCGGCTCGAGCCCGACCAGCCCGGCCGTGATAAAGGCGGGGCCATGAACGATCTACTGCAATCGCTTCGCTCCGATCTGTCCTCGCGGCGGCTGCTGCCGTTCGTGGCGCTGGCGTTGCTGGCGCTGGCGGTGGCGCTCGGCTATGCGCTTGCCGGCGCCGGGTCAACCCCGCCGCCGCGGGCGTCGGCGCCCAGCGGCGGCTCCTCCCAGCAGGCGGCGCTGACGGTGGTGGCCGCCTCGGCCAATCCCAACGCGGCCGAAGCGGAGACGCCGGGAGGCCTGCGCTACCAGAGCGGTGGGCCCACACGCAACCCCTTCACGCCGCTACCTGGAGCCAAGAGTGCGACCACCACGTCCGCATCCGCGAGCAAAGCCACCGGTACGAAAGGCTCCACAAGCGGTTCGAGCGGCTCAGGCTCCGGTGCGGCCAAATCCGGCGGTTCGGGCGCGGGCAAATCCGGTGGCACCGAACCGGCGCCGACTCCGCCCAAGCCGAGCGCGCCGAGCAAACCGGCCAAAAAAGCGGCGTTCCCCTATGACGTCTCGATCCTGTTCGGCAAGCTGCCGGCCACCGCGGGCCAGGAAGTAACGCTGCCCCCGTATCAGAACCTGCAGCCGCAGCGGCCGATTCCCTCGGCCAGCGACGAACGTATCGCGCTGGAACGCGTGGGCGGCAACGCGGGGAGCGCGGTGTTCGCGCTGCTGGCGCCGGCGATCCTGCGCGGCCAGGGCGTCTGCCTGCCGAGCCCGTCCGAATGCCAGCATCTGTCGCTGGAAGTGGGGCACGCGGAGGAACTCGAATACGTCGAAGCAGACGGCCAGTCCTTCGTGTACGAGCTGAAGACCGTCAGCATCGTCAAGAGCAGCTCGCAAACTGCCGGGTAGCAGCGCCCAATAAACTTTCGCGGATGAGTGTCCGCATGATCACCGCCGGCGAGTCGCACGGCCCGGGCCTGACCTGCGTTCTCGAGGGCCTGCCGGCCGGCATCGAGCTGAGCCCTGAGGATCTGAACCGCGACATGGCGCGTCGCCAACTCGGGCATGGCCGCGGCGGGCGGATGAAGATCGAGCGCGACGCGGCCGAGGTGACCGGTGGCGTGCGTCACGGCCGCACGCTCGGCGGCCCGGTCGCGCTGCAGGTGCGCAACCGCGACTACGCTAACTGGGAAGAGCGGATGTCGCCGTGGCCAGTGGACGCCGAGATCGAGGAGGTGCACCTGCCGCGACCCGGGCACGCCGATCTCGTCGGCACGCAGAAGTACAAGCACAGCGACGTGCGCAACATCCTCGAGCGCGCCTCGGCGCGCGAGACCGCGGCGCGAGTGGCCGGCGGTGGCTTGTGTAAGGCGTTCCTGGCGGCGCTGGGGGTGCAGGTGCGCTCGCACGTGATCCAGATCGCCTCCGTGCACGCGCCCGAGCGCGAGACGGCGCTGAGCCTGGCGGACTTCGACGCGGTGGACGAGTCGCCCGTGCGCTGCCTGGACGCCGAGGCGACGCGGGCGATGGTGGCCGAGATCAACACGTTGCGCAAGGCCAACGAGTCGCTCGGCGGCGTCTTTGAGGTGCAGGCTTTCGGCCTGGTGCCGGGCCTCGGCTCACACGTCTCCTGGGAGGAGCGCCTGGACGGGCGCCTGGCGATGGCGATCCTCTCGATCCAGGCGATGAAGGGCGTCTCGATCGGCGAGGGCTTTCGCATCGCCGGCGTCCCCGGCTCGCAGGCACACGACGAGATCTTCTACTCCGAGCAGCACGGCTACGTTCGCGAAACCAACCGCTCCGGCGGCCTCGAGGGGGGAATGACAAGCGGCGAGCCATTGATCGTGCGCGGCGCGATGAAGCCGCTGCCGACGCTGACCAAGCCGCTGCGCTCGGTTGACATCGCCACCCACGACCCGGGCGCGGCGTTGCGCGAGCGCACCGACTCCTGCACGGTGCCGGCGGCGGGCGTGGTCGGCGAGGCGATGGTCGCGCTCGTGCTCACCGACGCCTACCGCGCCAAGTTCGGCGGCGATCACATCGACGACGTGCGCCAGGCGCTCGACGCCTACCGCGAGCGGATCGGATGGCGAGCCCCCTGAGCGACACGGACGCCGGCGCGCCGGCGCGGGCGATCGTCTTCATCGGCTTCATGGGGGCCGGCAAGAGCACGGCCGCCGCCGAGGTTGCGGCCGTGCTCGGGACGACCGCGCTGGACAGCGACCGGCTGGTCGAGCAGGCGCTCGGGCGTTCGATCGCCGGGGAGTTCGAGCGCTCGGGTGAGGCGTCATTTCGCGAGCGCGAGCAAGAGGTGGTCTGCAAGCTGCTGGCAGAGGCCGGGCGGGCGGGGCATCAAACCGTGATCGCGCTCGGCGGCGGCAGTGTGCTTTCGCCGCAGGTACGCGAGGCGCTCAAGGACCATCTGACGGTGCTGCTCGACGTCTCCGCCGAGTCGGCCTGGCGGCGTGTGGGGGAGGGTGCCGCCGCTGCGCGCCGTCCGCTGGCGGTCGATCGCGCCGCTTTCTTTGCCGCGCACGCCGCCAGGACCGAGTGCTACGAGACGATTGCCGATGCGTTCGTCCCTTCTGTAGGCAAACACGTGGCCGTGCGCGCGCTACCGGGCCTGCGAGCGCTGGCGGCCGCGCCGGCGGGAACGCGGCTGTTGTGGGCCAGCGCCGCCTCGGGCGACTACCCGGTGCTGGTCGGTTCGGGCCTGCTCACGCCTGAGGTGTGCGCAAGCCCTGCTTGGCCGCTAGATCGCGGCGCCTCGCGGCCGTTCTGTGTCTCTGACCGCAATGTCGCCCCCTTGTACGCGGAGCGGCTTGGCGGTGTCGCCGAGCTGGTGGAGATCGATCCGGGCGAGCGCCACAAGACGCTCGCCAGCGCCGAGTCGGTGTGGAGTGCACTGGTTGCCGGTGGCATGACCCGCGCCGATCACCTGGTCGCACTCGGCGGCGGCGTGGTCGGCGACTTGGCCGGCTTCTGTGCGGCCACCTACCAGCGCGGCGTGCCGGTCGTGCACGTGCCGAGCACGCTGGTAGCACAGGTGGACTCCGCTTACGGCGGTAAGACCGGCGTTGACCTGCCAGCGGCCAAGAACTACGTCGGCGCTTACCACCAGCCGGCGGGGGTGATCGTCGACCCCGACGTGCTCGGCACGTTGCCGGCGGCCGAGCACTCCGCCGGTTATGCCGAGGTGATCAAGACGGCGCTGATCGCCGGCGGCGAGCTGTGGGCGCGGGTGCAGGCCGACGCGCCGATCGATCAGCGCACGATCCTCGCCTGCGCGCGCACCAAGCTCGCCGTCGTCGCCGAGGACGAGCGCGACGCCGGCCGCCGCCAGGTGCTCAATCTCGGGCACACGGTCGGCCACGCGATCGAGGCCGTCACCGGCTACGAGCGCTATCGCCATGGCGAGGCGGTGGCCCTCGGCCTGCTCGCCGCGCTGCGGCTGTCCGGACTGGAGGACCTGCGCGCCGAGGTCGGCGAGCTGCTGCGCGCTCACGAGCTGCCGACCACACTCGGCGAAGTGGATGTCGAGCAGGTGCTGGCGGCCACGCGCCGGGACAAGAAGCGCACCGGCGAGCAGGTCCCGTTCGTGCTGCTTGACGCCCCCGGCGAGGCAAAGACCGGCTGCCACGTAGCCGAGGTAGACCTGCGCGCGGCCGTCACAGAGCTGCGCGGCTAGTGGTTCATCCTGGAAATTCGATGGTGTTTGCCGGCGCCTGTACGCGTCTGACGCCCCGTGGCGTCCACACACGTACTACCGGTACGCGCACGGACGCCACGGAACGTCAGCCACGCACATGCACCCGGCAAACCCACACCGAATTTCCAGGATGAACCACTAGGCTTGCCAATTCATGCCCGGGCCGGTGCGCATAGAGGTGATGAACGGCGTCAACCTGAACATGCTCGGCAAGCGCGAGCCCGAGCACTACGGCACGCTCACGCTGGACGAGCTCCAGCGTGAGATCGAAGGGTTCGCCCGCGAGCTGGGAGTTGGGGTTCGTTTCTTTCACACGAACTTCGAGGGAGAGTACGTCGAGCACCTGCACAACCTCGGCGAGCTGGTCGACGCGGTCGTGCTCAACCCGGGCGCGTGGACGCACTACGCCTGGGCGATCCACGACGCGCTACTGACTGCGGGTTTGCCCGCCGTCGAGGTGCACCTCTCCGACCTGCGCTCGCGCGAGCCCTGGCGTCAACTGTCGGTGATCGAGAACGTGTGTATCGCCAGCTTCACGGGCGAAGGACCGCAGGGGTACCGCAACGCCATGGAGCGTTTGCGCGATCACCTCGGCGGTGGCGCTCCCGCGTGAGCGAGCCGGAGCGCATCGAGCTGCTGCTGGCCGAGCTGCGCCTGCGCGAAGTCGATCGGCTGCTGGTTGGAACCGGCACCAACCTGCGCTACCTGACGGGCTTCACCGGATCCAACGCTCTGGTGATCATCGACGCCTCCGAGCGCGAAGCGCATCGCTTCTTCACCGACTTTCGCTACGACACCCAGTCGGCCGAGCAGGTCCCCGCGGCTTTTGAGCGCGAGATCGCCCCGGCCGACCTGTTCGAGGCGGCCGCACGCGCGCTGGGCACAGGTGGCGGGCGCGGCGAGCACACGCTCGGCTTCGATGACGCCGCCATGAGCGTCAAGCAGCACGAGCGGTTGAGCGAGCTGCTCGACGAGGGTTGGGAGTTGGTCGCCTGCGGCGGTGTGGTCGAGCAACTGCGCGAAATCAAGAGCCCTGGAGAGATCCAGGCGATCCGGGCGGCATCTGAGCTGGCCGACGAGGCGCTACGCACGACCCTCGAGAAGGGTCTTGCCGGACGCACGGAGCGTGCGGTGGCGATCGATTTGCAGCTGGCGATCCAACGACTCGGCGCGCTTGCGCCGAGTTTCCCTTCAATCGTGGCAAGTGGCGAGTATGGAGCGCTGCCACACGCAGAGCCGCGTGATGTTGAGATCCCCTGCGACGTGCTCGTGACGATCGACTGGGGCGCGTATCTGGACGGCTACTGCTCGGATTGCACGCGCACGTACGCGACCGGCGCGGTGGGTGGAGAGGCCGAGGCAACCTATCAGCTCGTCTTGGATGCCCAGGAAGCGGCGCTGGCGGCGCTCAGGCCGGGCGTCAGCGGACGCGCTCTCGACGCGGTCGCTCGCGAGCTGATCGAGGCGGCCGGGCACGGCGAGCACTTCGGTCACGGCGTCGGTCACGGCGTCGGCATGGACATCCACGAGGGTCCGCGCCTGTCGCGCAGCGCACCAGAGGTGCCGCTGCGGGCCGGCAACGTGGTGACGGTCGAGCCCGGGGTATACGTGCCCGGACGATTTGGCGTGCGGATCGAGGATCTAGCGGTGCTCCGCGACGGCGGCTGTGAACCGCTCACGGCGCTGCCCAAGGACCTGACGGTGCTGGACGGGTAGTCCGCTCGGGCGGTACAGCGCGCGCGCGAGGCCGATCGCAAGCGGCACGGTCCAGGCGATGAAGAATGCCGCCTGGGCGTCGGCGGAGGCAAAGCCCTGCAGCCAGCGCCACCCAGCCCACACGGCGACTGTGCTCGCCAGCGCGAGCACTGGCGGGCGCCGGCTGACGGCGGTCTCCCAAGCCATTAGCGCCAGCACGAACGGAAGTGCGTAATAGCTGACGTCCCAGGTGTCCAGCATGCATCGCAGCAACAGCAGCAAAGCCAGCAGCAGCAGCGCGTCGGCCTCGCCGCGGCTGGCGAGGCGTCCGCCGTTTGGGCCGGGGCCCGCGTGTCGCGGGCCCTTAGCAGCGAGGCGGCTCCCTTTGTCCGCTCGGGAGCGCAGCAAGATGGGGATCGTGAGCGGCACGGCCAGCGCCACGATCAGTATGCGAGTCATCCCTTCGAGCCACCCCGGCGCGGTGCGGTAGCCAGGCTTGATGGCTCCGAAGACGCCCCGCACGACATCGCCGTGGTGACCGAAGAACCACCACACCTGCCACGGCTGGAAGATCGCGCTGCCCGGGTTCGCGGCGCTGCGCAGGTTGGCTGAGAAGGCGCTGCCGCCAAGCAGCGCAAACGGAGCAAGCAGAGCGAGGGCAAGCGAGCCGGCAAGCGCCATACATGCCACTCGTCTGCCGGGGAGCGCCACGAGCACGGGCCCGATCGCCAGCACCGCCCACTGCTTGTTGGCGATAGCGGCGCCGAGTGCAAGCGCCGCCCACGACCAGCGCCCGCGCGCGGCTAGCAGCACCGCGGCGACGCACAGCACCCCGCCGAGCAGCTCATCGGGGTGACCGAGTTCCAAGGCGGCCAGCGTCAACGGGTTGGCCACGCACAGTCCGAGCACCACTGAGCAGGCCAGTCGGCCCACATCGCGCGCTCGTATCTGTGCCACGAGCCACAGCCCAAGCACCCCCGAGGCGAGCATGCACGGCAATGCAAGCATGCGGTAGACGGCGAGATCGCCGCCACCCCACAGGCTAGGGGCAAGCGCGAACGGTGCTTGCTCTAGCAGCGATCCGCCGTAGATGGGCGCGAGTCCGAAGAAGCTCGTCAGGTGTCCCTGCACGAGCGCGTCGACGGCCGCGCGGGCCTCGGTGTCGTAGTCGTTCCAGCCGTAGCCGTAGAGGCCGAGCCAGGCTGTGACGCCGCTCGCGGCGAAGGCGAAGGCAAGCCACAACGTCCATTTCGCGCTAAGTGCTCTCACTCAACCGGCATCGGCGTTCCCGCCGCGCTGCTTGAGCCAGACAACGCCGACAACGGGGGCGGCCCCGGGCCGCCGGGAGGCAAGCAGGGTGTCCGGTGCGAGCGACCGCCGGACACCCCTTGCTGCTGGCTAGGTCCTGCTGGCTATTTGTAGTAGTAGCCGCTGAAGTAGCTGGTCCAGGTGGAATGGTTGTGGATGTACGGTTCGGCTTCGACGTCGTACGGGAGCACAATGCCGGCGACTTCGCCTACCGACGAGGCGCAGTTCAAGCCGACGCCACGAACGCCGGCGCAGG
This sequence comes from Solirubrobacteraceae bacterium, assembly GCA_036264565.1. Lineage (GTDB taxonomy): Bacteria > Actinomycetota > Thermoleophilia > Solirubrobacterales > Solirubrobacteraceae > Palsa-744. Next base: position 10,764 of record DATAQR010000087.1, read on the forward strand.
CGATGGCGCTCCCGAATGGGTAGGTTTCGGCCGCATAGAAATATACGTACGGGCCGAAGTGGTTGCCGCCGCCACCCACTTCGACGTGGTTGGCGTATTCGACCGCGGATGCTGGAGTGGCAGCGACTGCTCCGCAGGACGCGAGCGTCACGAGAACGGCAATCAGTCTCTTGCGCATGGTCAACCTCCCACTGGGATCGTCTGGTAACTCTGGGGATCGCCTTCAGTTTCCAGATCCCACGCGTTGCCGTTTACCGCCACGGTCTTGGTGGCGCCATTCGCCAGTGTTGCCTGGATTGCCGCAACCGTGCTCGGGACGACTCCAGCCACAAACACCCTCCCGGGCTCGCCGGGAACTTCGGAGATGTACGTAGTCGCACCGCGGTGCAGATCTTCTTCAGTTTCACCCGAGCAGGTGTAGCCGATGCTCGGTGTGTCACCGGCGGGCTCGTGCACCCACAACAGCACACAGACACCGCCGCCGAGTGACTTGGCTATCCAAGTCGTCATATTCGGCGACTCGGTGTTCAGCTTGCGGATCGATTCGGCTAGCGGCCAACCGCTCTGGGCTCCTTCAGGCGCCTGCAGCGGCCATGTCGGCCTGTCGCCTGTGTGTGTGGCGCTGTGGGATGAGACGAATGCTAGTTCAGTCGGCGCGTTGTTCTGCAATGCGGGATAGGCGGCATATTCGGAAGAAGGTGTGGCGGTGGAGCCGCTCGCGGAGAGCAGCAGGGTGGATACGAGAACAGCGACCGCTGCAAGCGTGAGCGCAAGGATGCTGCGCTTGCCTGCGCGCGACCGCGCGAAGCGTGGTGACTGGTGCATAAAGCCCCCTTCGTCAGGTTGGAGACCCTCGATCGGAGTTGCGGACAGCGCCAAACGAGGCAGTCAGAATGTGCCTGATTAACGGAAACGTATCATGAATAGTGGGGGCGGCAGGCGAACCGTGAGCAGACGCTCGATCGATCGTTCAGATGTGTTGTGGACGGTCTCGCCTTCACCTCCCGAGATGGGGCGATCAACTGTCCTGATCATCGGCGTAACCGCCTGCGAGGCGTCTTGATGAGTCGGAGACGTTTGCGCTGAACGCGTGAGTTGCGTCCGCTCAACCGGCATGGCTGTCACCTGGCGGAAGGCACGCCGGAGCGGTTCCGCGGTAGAGTTTGTATCCAAGCCCGACGATCGCCCCGATTTGCTTTGCGGCCAAGACGAGCGTGTCGCCTGGCGGGACCAGTCCGGGCTGGACGGTTACTCCCTCCCCTTCGATATGTGCGACCGTCGCAGCGAGCGAAGGCGCCATCGGCGCTATCGCGCCCGCGGCGGTGCACCCAGCCTGTACCGGAACGACTCTCACGCTGACACCGAGCTTGGCCAACTGCGCATTCGCGCCTACTACGCCTGTGAGTTCGTTGATCGAGATGTCGAGCGCGCCGTCCGGCTTCTGCGTGACGGCGTAGGCGGCCGACGGAGTCGTGCCTGTCGTCGTGAGGATCGACACCGTCGCGACCACGGCCGCCAGCGCCACCAGGCCGGCTACAAGCCGCCTGGGCCGTCGCAGCAGCCGGCCGGGCCGCAGCGCTCCCGTCCCCAGCGCTGTCCCGCGCGGTTCGACGATCGTCAGCCCGGGCAGCAGATCGCGCGAACCCGCCGGGTAGGCAAGCGCTGTCGCGTGGTCGCATACCAGCTCATCCCACAGACGCTCCTGGAATCTAGACATCGAGCTGACCGTCCTTTCTCAGCTTTGCTCGCGCTCTGGAGAGCCGCACGCGCAGCCCGCCGGAGGAGACGCCGAGCGCTACCGCCGCTTCCTTGGGGGTGAGTTCCGCCACGTCCACCAGCTCGACGGCCTCGCGGTCAAGCGGCGAGAGCCTCGCCAGCGCCTGGCGGATCTCGCGCCCGCGCTCAGCCGCGTCGATTCGCTGCTCGAGCTCGTCGGTCTCGTCGGGATCGAGTGAGCGGCGCCCGGCGTGGCGCGAGGCCGCATCGTGTCGGCGCGCGGCGCGCTCGCTGTGCTTGGCATAGACGTTGTGGGCGATCGCGAACAACCACGGCCGCAGCGGCCCGCGCGCCGGGTCGTAGCTTCCGAACGAGCGCATCGCCTCCACGAACGTGTCCGCGGTCAGGTCGGCGACCACCTGCGGATCGCGGCTACGCCTGGCGAAATAGGCGGCGATCGCGTCGAACTGAGAGCGATAGAGCCGCTCGAACTGCTCCAGCAGGGCCGGATCGGGCGGGGCCAGGATCTGTTTGCTGCGCTCCGCGGTCAAGGGCGCCACACCTACTACTTGTCGGGGTCGCCAGCGAGCGTTACAGCTGGGTCGGCCTAAGCGCCGGCTGAAACTGGTGCTGCCGCGTCGGCATCGGCCGTGTCCGGCTCGGCGCCCTGCAAGGCACGGGTCAGCAGGCCCCACAGGATCGCCCGTTCGCTTGGGTCGAGCGCCTGCAGCACCTCGTCCTCGATCGTCTCCTGCGCGTGCTCCGCGCGCGTCAGTGCGCTGCAGCCCTGCTCGGTCAGCTCGACGAGGTGGCGACGGCGGTCGTCGGGGTCGCGCTTGCGGGCGACGTAGCCGAGGTCCTCTAGCTCGTTGAGCAGCAGTACCACGTTGTTCGCATCCATGCACAGCGCCTCCGCCAGCTCCTGCTGGGGGGTGCAGTCGTGGTCGCGCACGTAGCTGAGTGCCATCAACAGGCGCAGGTGTATGCCCAACAACTCCTCGTTGCTGCGCCTGTAGACCTGCTTGGCCAGGCGGGTCAGCAGGACCATCGAACCGGGGGCGCGTGGCTGAAGCTCATCGTTCATAGCCGTACGACTATACCACGTCACAGCAAGCATCCTTTCACAAAAGATAATCTTTGTTGCAGTGATGATCCATGCTATGGTGTTCTCTCCGCACACCGAAGGGAGCGCCTTATGAGCACCACCGCCGCCATATCCGAGCAAATCGACCAACACGAGTCGATCGCTACAACCAGCGACTCCGAGCGCAAGCGCGAGCGTCGCCGCTGGATCGCGCTGGCGGTGTTGTGCCTCGGTCAGCTGATGATGGTGCTGGACGCGACGATCGTGAACGTCGCGCTGCCTTCGATTCAACGCGATCTGCACTTCTCGCAGGGGAACCTGACGTGGGTGATCGACGCCTACCTGATCACCTTCGGCGGCTTTCTGCTGCTCGCGGGCAGGATGGGCGACCTGGTGGGGCGCAAGAAAGTCTTCCTCTCCGGGCTCGTGCTGTTCACCGCCGCGTCGATCTTCTGCGGTCTGGCCACGAGCCAGGCGATGCTGATCGGCGGGCGCTTCGTGCAGGGGATCGGCGGCGCGGTGGCCTCGGCGGTGATCCTCGCGATCAT
>DATAQR010000150.1:0-21259 GCA_036264565.1 Solirubrobacteraceae bacterium
CTGCATTGAAGCCAAGCGCACGGAGCGAGCTTCGAGCTGGTCAGCGCGATCCTCCGACCGTAGAAGGGCGATCGCGAGGTACTGGAAGATCAGGATCACCGCGACCACTCCAACCAGCACCGGATAGCCCAGATTCGTATAGGCGACGGCGAGGATTGCGGCCAGAACAGCCGCGGCGAGCAAGCCCGGCAGCACGGGTATGAGCACGGTACGCACTTGCGACATGAGCCGCTTGTCCACCAGGACCCGCTTCTGGATCGCGATCAGCGCGAAGTTGATGAGATTGCAGACGACGTAAACGCCCAGGACCAGGAGGGCGAACGTGACGCTGCGAATCGCATGCAGATTGCGCGGATCGTGGACATCGCCGAGCAGGGCACGCGTCAGCAGGCCGCCGCTCACCGAGTATGCGACATAGGTAGCCATGTTGGACAGGCACACGGTGAACGGGGGTCGCCGACTGTATGAATCGACAGCAATCGCCACCGCGCCAAATAGCGCCGCCGGAGCCGGCCCGAGCAGGGTCATAGCCAACACCAGCGCGATGAACGACGCAGTCACGGTTTGGCTGCCCATCGTCACCGTGAGCCTGTCGCTGGCGATCGTCAGGACCAGCAACAGCACGACCAGCTGCAAAGGTTGCCAGTCCCCGGCGTGTGAGGAGATAACCGCCACGGCGATGGCGCCCGCCAAGAGGATCCACTGGCTGGCGAGATAAAGTTGGTTGAGGTGTCGTCGGAGGACGGTCATCGTCGGTCAGAGCGCGGGTCTGTGGTACTTAACGGCCGACAGGGCGTTGTGCTTAAGGACGGTTGTAGATGCGGGCTTGAAGGCATGGCGTCGCGCGCAGCACGGCCGATACAGAACGGCTGTTGGATTTGGCTAGCCGGGCGGAGGCCCGCGAGGCAGATGCCTACTGGCGTGATGCGATGAGATCCGGCTCGGCGGCGACGCCCGACTGAGGCTCGCTCCAGGATCGCAACCCATGGACGGGCAGGCGAAGGAACGCGAATGTCGCAACCGTCGCCACGGTGCCCGCCACCGCCATCGCGACTCGCGGCGAGCTCAGCGCGGCGATGCTCCCGCCGAGGATGAACCCGATCGCCGGACAGAGCGCATTCAGGGAACCCACAGCGCTCATCAGGCGGCCTTGCAACGCTGCCGGCGTCAGTTGCTGAACGGCGCTGATGAGCGACGGCCATTGGATGCCATTTCCGATGCCCCCGACGACCGCGGCGCCACACGCGATCACAAGCGTCGGAGCTGCGGCGAACCCGAGATACGCAAGCCCCACGAGGAGTGTCCCGCCGGTGAGCATCGGTCCCAGTGACCGCTTTACCGAGCGCGCAAAGACAATCGCTCCGATCGCGGCGCCGACCCCCCACGTAGCCACGATCAGCCCGAAGCCAACGTCCCCCGCGCTCAACGTGGACTTTGCGTAGAGCACCTCGACCGGCTCCACCGACGCGAAGAAGACCATTGCGACCGCCTCGGTAAGGAATAGGGCGCGCAACGTCGGGACAGCACGCATATGTTGCACGACCGCTCGCAGACGCGTGCGGATCGAATCCCCGCTCACCTCCTCGATATGCGTTCCCAGCCCTCGCAGCAGACCCGCACAGACGAGGAACGTGAGTGCGTCGACGAGCAGCGCCACCGGCCCCCCGACGACGTGCACAAGGGCGCCGCCGATCGCCGGGGCGATCGCCAGGGCGGTCATGAAGGCGAAGTTCAACGCCGCGCTCGCTTCCCTCTGGGCGGTGTGGTGGACAGCCTGGCGAGCTTGCGGATCCAGGTTCGCGCCGGCGCCGGCAAGGGCCTCCTCGACAGCTACACGCGCCGCCGAGGCGCGCACAAGAGCGGTGGCCGCCACCGCCACGATCCCGTCGATCGTGACGAGCACCAGCACGCCCGCAAACCAGAAGTGCCATAGCAGGGCGGCAAGAGCGACCGTGAGGACAGCCTCCAGCAGGTACAACCACGCGAGCTGTCCGCGCCGCGGCGAGCGCTCGGTGCGGGCCACCAGCACTGGCGCCAGCAGGGCCGGCAGCAGTCCCCGTGCGACGAACAGCCCTGCGGTGGCGATCGCGCTGTGCGTGTGGTCGTAGACGCCCAGGGCCAGCGCGACATACCCGAACCAGGTCCCCAGTTCGTTGACCGTATACGCAAACAGAATTCTCCGCAGTCGCGGGGACTTTGGAAGCAAGGACGCCTCTCGATGCTGGCGGTTGCTCGACGGTCGCTCGTCGAGTGCGGCTGATTGTAGGCCGGCCTGCCGACGGCAGTGGCTGACAGCTGGTTCGATCGATGGCCGCGGTGACCGCAGCCGGATCAGCCGCGTGCCGCGTCAAGGGCTCGACGGCGCCCGTGGTCCGCCGCTGCGAGCACGTCGGCTGGCGCCTGCAGGCCGCAGGCGCTCGCAGACCGGTCGGGCTGCGAGCGGGCAGGCGTTCTGCTCGAGCGGCGATCGGTGTTGCCGACCACCAGCACCGGCAGCGCCGGGTTGCGGCGCGCCAGCAGTCCCAGCAGGGAGGAGCACGACACGTCGCCGAGGTCACCGGCAAGCACGACCATGCGACTGCCCGCCGCGTGTGCGACCACTTCCCAGGTCTCGCTGGCCTCCACGAAGCTTGTCTCCTCGGGCAGCAGGCTGCACAGCTCGGCGAGCATGAGCGCGCGTGCCGCTGCATCTGCCCCGGCCACGAGCACCTGGTCGTTGCCCTGCGCTTGAGCCCGGTGCTCGGCGAGCACCCGCTCGTCCTTGGCGGGCGTGGTGGCGGTCTGTGCGTCGTCGACCAGTCGCAGACGCGGTCCTTGCTCGCGCTTTGCGGCGGCGGGGATAGGCGGCTGCCGGATGCTGGTCGCGTGGCTCATCGCCAGATATCCACGGTCGCCGGCAGCGGTTCCAGCGGATAGAAATCCTCGTGTGAGAGCACGCTCCGCTCGTCAGCCTCAGCGCGCGAAGCCTTCCCGGCTGCTCCCGCTCGCCCGAGCAGGGCCAAGCAGGCCGCGACAACGGCCGACATCGCGATCCAAGCGCAGGCAACGGCTAGGTAGATCAGCACGCGCTCACCTGGCCGCCCATGTAGAGCACGAGACACGTCCGTGCGACGCTACAAGCGCGACCACACTCGATCGTCACTGCGAATGGCTGAGAGGAGCCAGACATGACAAACGCCATGATGACGTCCCTGCGGTCGCGTGTCTGTAGGGCCGCGGGTGCCGATCGTGTCGGCCTAAAAGTGCCGATTCCTGTAGTCCCAAAGGTGCCGCGAAGCCCGCTGGGAGATGCAAGCTTGCGCCCGCGCCTATCGCAAGCCACACCCGCCGCCGATACGGTTAGCGCAATGGCAGCCGACACCACTCGCGCCGAGCGTCCGGTGGATGTGATCATCGCCGACGATCACACCGTCGTACGCGATGGTATCCGTGCTGTGCTCGAGCGCGAGACGGGCGAGTTCAGGGTGGTCGCCGAGGCCGCGGACGTCCCCTCGACGATCCGTGCGGTGCGTGAGCTCAAGCCAGACCTGCTCACGCTCGACCTGACGATGCCTGGCGGCTCGAGCCTGGCGGCGCTGCCCACGTGCTTTGTCGCGCATCCTTCGCTGGCGGTGGCGATCCTGACGATGCGCGAGGACCCCGAGTACGCACGCCAAGCGCTGCGCGCGGGCGCGCGCAGCTACGTGCTCAAGGAGGCCGAGCCGGCCGAGCTGCTGCAGGCATTCCGGCTGGCGGTGGCGGGCCGCAACTACCTGCACCCGCGCCTGGGCGCGCTGATGGCCACGGGCGACGCTGACCGAGAGGAAGGCGTGGCCCTCTCAGAGCGCGAGCGCGAGGTGGTGCGACTGATCGCGCACGGCCACACCAATCCGGAGATAGCTGAGCAGTTGCACGTCGCCGAGCGCACCGTCAAGACCTACCGCGCGCGTGCGATCGAGAAGCTTGGTTTCTCCTCTCGCGCCGAGATCACGGCCTACGCCCGCAAGCTGGGCTTGGTCGAGTAGCCGCGGGCTACAGGCGTCTACGCGGCTCGCGGCCGGCCGGCGAGCGGGACCGTCAAGCGCATCGTCGTCCCGCCGCCGGGCGCTCCGAGGAGTTCGATCTCGCCCCCGACTAGCTCGGCGCGCTCGCGCATGCCCGAGACTCCAAAGCCGCCCTTCAGTTCCTCGCCGGGTGTGCGCGGTCGTGAGGGCCCGCCGTCGGGCAGACCCTGACCGTCATCGGTGACGCTCGCCGTTATTTGCCCGTCGCGCTGACTGATGGCGATCGCCGCACGCGTGGCTTTGGCGTGGCGCGAAACGTTCGTGAGCGCCTCCTGCACGACCCGGTAGAGCGTGCTCTCGAGCTCCGGGTCAAGTCGGCGCTCGCCATCATCGTCATCGATGTCGATCTCGGTCTGTATCTCCAGCCCGTCGATCGCCTGCGCGCGTCGTGCCAATGCCTGCAGCGCGGGCGCAAGCCCAAGCTCGTCAAGCGCCGCGGGGCGAAGCTCGGTGATCAGGTGGCGCAGCCCGTCGATCTCCTCGCCCAGCCCATCGAGCACGGTGTCGACGGCGCCATTGAGCGCTTCCTGGTCGCCGAGGTCGCGTGCGTTTGCAAGCCGCAAGCGCAGCGCACCCAGCCCTTGCACGGTCTCGTCGTGGATCTCGCGTGCCCAACGCGTGCGCTCACGCTCACGCGCCTCCATGCCGAAGCGCAGCCGCTCGATCTCCACCGAGCGCTCCGCCGCGAGGCGCTGGGCGACGCTTGCCGCAAACGCGCTGAGCGCACGCCGGTCGGGGTCGCGAAAGCCGGTGTCCTCGCGTACGGCGATCACCATGCCGCCGCCGGTGGGTGGGTCTCCCATCCTAAACGGCTCAACAAGCACCGCTCGCGCCTCCAGCCCGAGCTCGTGCAGCCAGGTGGCTTCCTGTCCTCGTGGTTTGTCAAGCGAGAGCGACTGGCCGGTGCGGTGCAGCGCGCCGAGTGCACTCCCCTCAGTCGGCAGCACCCGCACCCGCACCGAGGAGCGCCCGCTGGCGGCGGCGACGCGCAGCTCGCCGCGCTCCTCGACAACCATCAACAGAGCGTCAGCGTCGAGCAGCGCGAGGCCGCGGTCAGCCATCAGCCGCAGCAGCCACAGCTCAGATCCAGAGAGCACGGCGTGAGTATGAACGCTCGGCCGGTCCTCCCGGCCCGGTGTCAGGCGGCGGGCGTGTCCCGCACTGGCTCCTGGCGACTCAATAGGCGTGTGCGGGTGAGCAACTGCACCGCGCTGACCCCCTCGCTCCAGGTGCCCAAGCTGATCGCCACAGCGATCGTGTGGCGTCGCCCGTCCAGCTCGACCTTCACCGCTTGCAGACGCCTCAGCGCTCGGCGTGCGACGATCTCCGCGCGCGGCCCGTCGGCGCCGGGCAGCAGCACGAGCAGCTCCCCGGCTGACAGCCGGCCGACGCGATCGAAGCGGCGCAGCTGCTGGGTGAGCGCGGCGGCCATGTAGGCCAGCGCCTGCTCGGGCAGTTGCTCGCCGTGCTGGTCTCCCAGGCGCTCGCGATCGAGGCCGACGAGCAGGCAGCTGAGCGCCGTTCGCTGCCGCTCGGCGCGGCTAATCTCCTCGTCAAGGCGCGCCAGCAGCTCGGCCGCATCCGAGGCGTCGGTCGGGTGCTCGAGCGGGTTGTAGTGTGAGCCGGTGGCAGCCATGCCTGGGTCTGGGTTGCACCGCGCCATCGGTGGCGGGCGCTCGGAAGTCTTTAATTATGGCTCTATCTGGACACGGGTGCGCGAGATCCGTCCCTACCCGCTGGTAGACCTCACGTATGCTGTGTGAGCTGCGTGTGCAGAATCTGCTGCTGATCGAGCGGGCTGAGCTCCAGTTCGCCGACGGCCTGAACGTGCTGACGGGGGAGACGGGCGCGGGAAAGACCGTGCTGGCACAGGCGCTCGATCTTTTGATGGGGTCCCGCCCGCCCGGTACGCCAGCGGGCCGCTCGAAGGCGAGGATCGTCCGTCCCGGCGCCGAGACGGCGTATGTCGAGGGGGTGTTTGCGGTTCCTGACGGTATGCAAGCTGAGATTCAGGCATTGCTACCGGAGGCGCTGCGCGACGAGGCCGGTCAGGGCGAGTTGGTGCTGGCGCGACGGATCGACGCCGATGGCCGCACACGTGCATTCGTCGGCGGGCGCTCGGCGAGCGTGGCTGATCTGCGCGAGCTCGGAGCGCGATTGATCTCCTTCTACGGCCAGCACGAGCACCGCAAACTGGTGCTGGCGGCGACACAGCTGCAGACGCTCGACGCCGTTTGCGGCGAGGCCCACAGTGAGCGCTTGCATGCATGCGCCGCGAGCTACAGGGAGACGCTGCGCTTGGAGGCCGAGCTAGCGCGCTTGGCCGAGCTAGAGCAGGCCCGCGAGCGCGAGCTTGGCCTGCTCGAATACGAGCTTGCCGAGATAGACGAGGCGGGTCCTGACCCCGAGGAGTACGCCGCGCTGGTGGCCCGGCGCGAGCGGCTGCGCGGGATCGAGGTACTGCGCATGGCGGCCGCGGAGGCCGCGGAGGCGCTCGCGCCAGAGTCTGGAGAGGGCATTGGCGCGGCGCACATGCTTGCCGGTGCGGCACGCGAGCTGCAGGCACCGGTGGGAGTCGATGCAGAGCTCGACGCTTTGGCCGCCCGTGCACAGACGCTCAGCATCGAGGCCGACGATCTGGCGGGCGCGATCCGCTCCTACCTGGATGGGATCGATACCGGAATAGGCCCACCCACCCGGGCACACGGTGGGGAGGAGGGATCGCTACAGGCCGTCGAAGAGCGCCTGGCGGCGATCGAGCGACTGATGCGAAAGCACGGCGGCACGATCGACGCTGTGCTCGAGTACGCGACGCGCTCACGTGCGCGTGCCGATGAACTCGGTGGCGCCGAGCAGGCGCAGGACCAGGCACGCGAGCTGCTCGAGCACGAGCGTGCAACGCTCGAAGATCATGTGAGCGAGTTGCGCGTCGGGCGTAAGGACGCCGCCACACGGCTAACCGCCGCCGTCCGCGAGCAGCTCACCGCGCTGGCAATGCCCGATGCGAGCTTTGCAATAGAGCTGCGCGGAACTGAGGTGCGCGGATCGGGAGCCGACGCGGTCGAGTTCATGATCGCCCCCAACCCAGGCGTGGCGGCCGCGCCTCTGCGCGAGATCGCATCCGGCGGCGAGCTCTCACGCGTGATGCTCGCGCTCGCCAGCGCCTGCGAGCAGGCAGCCGGTTCGCAGGCACACGCGCAGGGCTCGACGCTTGTGTTCGACGAGGTCGATGCCGGCATCGGCGGACACACCGCCCGCGCGGTCGGCGAGCGCCTGCAGGCCCTCGCCCGCGGCCGCCAGCTGATCTGCATCACGCACCTGCCGCAGATCGCCTCATTGGCCGATCGGCATTTCAGTATTCGTAAGGACACCTCTACCGACCTCACCCTCGCGAGCGTTACACGCCTAACAGAGCGGGAGGTTGAGGGCGAGCTCGTTCGTATGCTCGGAGCGCAGGAGAGCGACGCAGGCGCCCGCAAGCACGCACGCGAGCTCCGCCGAGCCGCATAGCGGCGCGCTGTATCGAAGCGCCGTCCGCGAGCGGCCGTTACCCTCGTTCTTCACATGGCCGCGACCCGGCAGCCGCCTGCCAGTAGAGGCTCCGCGCCGAGCCTTGCGCCAGCGCGCGTGCTCAGCGGGCCCGCTCGGCTCGGGCGGCGCACGAAGCTCCTGGTCAAACATCTGCAGGCGGGAGAGATCGCCCTCATCGATCACGCCGACCTGGACCGGGTGTCCGCGGAGGACCTGATCGCGGCCCGAGTGGCGGCTGTTCTCAACTGCAAGCCTTCGACCAGTGGCAGCTACCCCAACCTTGGACCGTTGCTGCTGGTGGAGGCGGGCGTGCTGCTGGTCGACCTGCCCGACGATTCTCTGTTCGCAGCGCTCTCCGACGGCGAGCAGGTGACCGTGCGCGTCGCCGCGCCGGGAGCACCGGCCGAGGTGTTGCATCGTGGCCGCACGCTCACAACTGGAACAGTGCTCGACCTGGCCCAACTGCGCGCCGAGACAGAAGCGCGTAAGCGCGAGGTCGGCGAGGCGCTCGAGCGTTTCGCGCAGAACACGATCGATCACATGCGCGAGGAGCGCGAGCTGCTCGCCGGGCGGATCGACCTGCCGCGCTTTCGCACCGACTTTCGCGACCGACCGGCGCTAGTGGTGGTCAGAGGCGTTGACCGTCAGCGCGATCTGCGCACGCTGCGTCCGTTCATCCGCGACACCCGCCCAGTGCTGGTGGCGGTGGACGGTGGCGCCGACGCGCTACTGGACGCGGGCCTCGTACCGGACATGATCGTCGGCGACATGGACAGCGCTGGCGAGCCGGCGCTGCTCGGCGCCCGCGGCGGCCGTACCGAGCTGGTGGTGCACTGTTACGCCGACGGCACCGCTCCCGGCAAGGAGCGCCTGCAACGTTTGGGGCTCCCGTTCAAGCTCGTCCCCGCGCCCGGGATGAGCCAGGACGTCGCGATGCTGATCGCGGCCGAGAAGGGTGCACGACTGATCGTCAGCGTCGGCGCACAGTTCAACCTCGTCGAGTTCCTCGACCGCGATCGGCGGGGCATGTCCTCGACGTTCCTGACCCGGTTGCGCGTCGGCGAGATCCTGATCGACGCCAAGGGGGTTAGCCGCCTGTACCGCCCACTGCCGGGCCTTGCGCCGCTGCTCGTGGTCGTCTTTGCCGGCTTGGCCGCGATCGTGGCGATCGTGTTGAGCACGCCACTGCTGCGCGACCTGTTTGAACTGCTCCTCTCCAAACTGGGGCTGTAAAGGCGTATCTCGGTAGGCCCTGAGCATCAACGCCTGCTTTATGGTTGCGCAGCGATGCTCGACTTCCGCTACCACGCGCTCTCGCTGGCTGCGGTGCTGTGCGCGCTGGCGGTTGGAGTGCTGGTCGGTGTGGCGATCGGCGACTCGAGCCTCGTCTCCTCAGCTCAGGACGGGCTGGTGCACAACCTGCGTGGCGAAGTCAGAGACTCGCAGCGCAATCTCCAGCTGGCCGGTCAGCAGCTCTCCGAACAGCAGAACCTGGTCACATCGTTCTGGCCACTGGCGGTACACGACCTACTGGTCGGCAAGTCAGTGGGAATCGTGTTCCTGGGTGAATCTTCCAACGAAGCCGACTCGCTCGTGCAGGATGGCGTCAAGCAGGCTGGCGGTGAAGTCAAGTCTGTCGTCGCTGTGCGAGAGCCGCTGCAAACCGCGGCGCTTGGCATTGCGCCCGCAAGCGCGGGTCACGCGGGCTCCACCGCCAACGCCAAGCTCGTCCGCCACTTCGGTGTGCGGATCGGACGCGAGCTGGTTGCCGGCGGACGGCTGCTCGAACACGTCCGCTCGAAGTTGCTGAACTCATACGACGGTCAGCTCGGCAAGCTCGACGGCGTTGTAGTGATGCGAAGCGAGCCGGCGGGGATGAGCTCAGAAGCGACGCAGGCCGCGCACGAATTCGAGTCGGGCCTGATCGCCGGCATAAGTACAGAGGGCGTCCCGGCGGTCGGGGCGGAGATGACGGCGACCGAACCCTCGCAGGTACCGTGGTACAAGGCCGAAGGGCTGTCGAGCGTCGATGACATCCAGAACGTGGGCGGCCGCGCCGCGCTGGCGTTCGCGCTGGCCGGCTACCGCGGCGCGTTCGGTGCCAAGTCGAGCGCTGACGCACAACTTCCCTCGGTGACCAGCGCTCCGGTGGGCGTGCTCGGCCATCCGTGACCGAAGCGAGCGCTGTGTGTGGCTGACGCCAGCAAGGATTGGGCGGGCATGCATGCGCTGACGCTGGCGATCGCCGCAGCGGTAGCCGTGGCCCTTGCGCCGGGGCTGCGGGGGGAGCTGCGAGCGCGCGGCCACCTCCGTGCCAACTACCGCCAGCGTCTGCTGCCGTTCCCGTTCGGCCTGCTGATCGTGGTCTCGGCCCTGATCGCCTTGATCGTGCTCGCGCCCCTGCAACAGCTCGAAGTCGCACAGGTGTTCCACCCGCAGACGCTGACCGCCGCCGTCTACGTGCTTGGTGTGGCCGTGCTCGGCCTGCTTGACGACGCGCTCGGACAAACGCTCGCCGGCGCCCCGCGCGGCTGGCGCGCGCACGCGCTGGCGCTGCGCCACGGGCAGGTCTCCACCGGAGCCATGAAGGCCGCCGGCACGGTAGGGCTGGCGCTGTACGCGCTCTCCACGCTGTCACTGTCAACTGGCCGTTGGCTGCTCGGCAGCGCGGTACTCGTGCTTGCCACCCACTTCTTCAACCTGCTCGACCTGCGCCCAGGGCGCGCGATCAAGGCTCTTGTCCTGCTCGGCGCCGGCCTGACGATCGCCGCCGGGACGCGGGCGCTGTACACGCTTGGGCTGTTCGCCGGACCGGCGCTCGTCGCCGGCTACTACGACCTGCGCGAGCTTGCGATGCTCGGCGACACGGGCGCGAGCGTGCTCGGCGCCCTGGCGGGCCTGTGGCTGGTGCTGACGCTTTCCACCCTGGGGCAGGCAATCGCGGTTGTACTCCTGCTCGCGATCGCGCTGTTTGGTGAGTTTCGGTCGATCTCCGAGCTGGTCGAGCGTCTGCCGCTGCTGCGCCATCTAGACTGCCTTGGCAGACCCTCTCGATGAGTAGCCCCCACGCTGACCGCCACGCACAGCCTCCGGCCAAGACCCGGTTCATCTTCGTCACCGGCGGTGTGGTCTCCTCGCTCGGTAAGGGCATCGCGGCGGCGTCGATCGGGCGGCTGCTCGTCTCGCGTGGTCTGAGCGTCGGCCTACAGAAGTTCGACCCCTACATCAACGTCGATCCCGGCACGATGTCTCCTTACCAGCACGGGGAGGTGTTCGTAACCGAGGACGGCGCCGAGACAGACCTCGACCTCGGTCACTACGAGCGCTTCACCGACGCCAACACCAGCCGCGCCTCCAACGTCACCGCCGGCGGCATCTACGACACCGTTATCCGCCGCGAGCGCCGCGGCGACTATCTCGGCGGCACCGTGCAGGTGGTGCCGCACATAACCGATGAGATCAAGCAGCGGATCGCGCTGATCGCCGAGTCCGCCGACGTGGACTATGTGATCACCGAGATCGGCGGCACCGTCGGCGACATCGAGTCGCTGCCGTTCCTTGAGGCGATCCGCCAGTTCCCCGTCGATGTGGGACGGCGCCGCTGCATGTTCATCCACCTGACGCTTGTCCCCTATATCGGTCACGCCGGTGAGCTGAAGACCAAGCCCACCCAGCATTCGGTCAACGAGCTGCGCCGGATCGGAATCGCGCCGGACATGTTGATGTGCCGCTCCGAGGGCCTGCTCTCAGCGGAGATTCGCAAGAAGATCGCGCTGTTCGCAAGCCTCCCGGCCGACGCGATCGTCTCGGCGTACGACGTCGAGAACATCTACAAGGTGCCGCTCACCTTCTGCGAGCAGGGCGTCGACGACTTCATCCTCGACCATTTCGGCGCCCAGGCGCCAGAGCCGGACCTGGCCAAGTGGCAGCAGTCGATCGACCTCGCCGCCCAGGCCAAACGGAGCGTCCGGATCGCCTTGGTCGGCAAGTACGTGCAGTTGCAGGACGCCTATCTGTCGGTCTCTGAGGCATTGCGCCACGCGGCAGCGCTGCAGGGGAGCACGGTGGGTATCGATTGGGTCGACTCAGAGCGGCTGGAGGCTGGAGCCACAGGCAGCGAGGAAGACCGACAAGCGGCTCGCGGACTGCTTGAAAGCGCAGACGGGATCCTGATCCCCGGCGGCTTTGGCGGGCGCGGGATCGAGGGCAAGATCGAGGCTGCGCGGATCGCGCGCGAGCGGCGTATCCCTTACCTGGGCATCTGCCTGGGCATGCAGATCGCCGTTGCGGAGTTCGCCCGCCACGTCGCCGGGATGGATGGCGCCAACTCGACCGAGTTTGATATCGAGACTCCCCATCCGGTGATCGACCTGCTCCCCGAGCAGAAGGAAGTCGCCGACCTCGGCGGCACGATGCGCCTGGGGGCCGATCCGATCAAGTTGCACGACGGTTCGAAGATGCGCGAGATCTACGGCGAGGCCGTCGTCTACGAGCGCCACCGCCACCGCTACGAGGTCAATAACCTGCTGCGCAAGCGCCTGCAGAGTGCCGGTCTGCGTGTCGCTGGCACCTCGCCTGACGAGCGGCTGGTCGAGGCGATCGAGCTCGACGAGCATCCCTTCTTCGTGGCCTCGCAGTTTCACCCGGAGTTCAAGTCTCGGCCTGAGCGTCCGGCTCCGATGTTCCGCGGCTTCGTGGCGGCGGCACTCGATCGCGCCGGGGAGCGCGAGCCCTCCGAGAGCACCCTGGTGTCATGACTCTCGCCGGGCGATCGTGAGCGCGGATCTCCCGCTCTCACAGCCCGGCTCGGCTGAGCCGGGGTTGACCGTGCGAGTGCGCTTCAGGCTGGAGGAGGAGATTGCGGCGCGCCAGCTGGCCGCCGGGCTGATCGAGCGTGTGCACGAGCTGGCCAACATGCCCGAGAGCGAATGCGATGTTGATATCGACGTCGAGTGGATTGCCCCGCCAGAACGGCTACACGGCCTCTCGCCTTCGGGCCCGGCGCCCGATCCTCATTCTGATCTGTAGCTTGCAGCGAACATGCTGAAGCTACGCGAAGCTACGGTCGTAGAGACCGTCGCGGTTCATCATGCCGAGCAGGAGTTGGTGGTCGAGCTGGCCGACGGCAACCGCCGCCCGACGATCGCCGATGTCGCACTGCACGGTATTTGCCACCTCGGTGACGAGGTGATCGTCAACGTGCAGGCGCTCGACCTTGGCCTCGGCTCCGGCGGCTTCGATGTCCTGCACGTCAACCTCACGCGTGGGCTCAGCGGCGAGGGAGCGCTGGGTGCCCAGGTAATGAAGCTCAACTACTCGAGCCTGCAGCACGCCGTGGAGCCCGTGGAGGGCGACACACTCGATCTCCCAGTCGAGCGCCCGGTCGCGGTGCTCGGCCTGCACGGACAGCTGGCGGCGGTGGCTTGGGCGTTCGCCCAACAGCACCCACAGGCTCGTATTGGTTTCGTGCAGACACCGGGAGGCGCGCTGCCGGGGAGCCGCTCGCGCACCGTCACGATGCTGCGCGAGCGCGGATTGCTCGCTGGTCACATCACCGCCGGCGCAAGCTACGGCGGCGAGAGCGAGGCGATCACAACGGCGGGAGCGATCCATCACGGCATTCGCACCCTCGGCTGGGATGCGGCGATCTGCGGACCCGGCCCCGGCATCGTCGGCTCGCGCTCACCGCTCGGACACGGCGGTCTGTACGCGCTGGATTCCGCCCACGCGGCGCTGGCGCTCGGCGCCCCGACATTGCTGGTGGCGCGTATGTCCTCGGCGGACATACGCCCGCGCCACCGTGGCATCTCCCATCACACGCTGACGGTGCTCGACCTGCTGCTGGAGCCGGTCACGGTGGCGTTGCCCGCCGGGATCCGCTCTCCTATCTGCAGGCGCTGCCACGACTGGCGCCGTGCGCCGATCGACCTGCCCGCATACCTGCAGAGCGGTCTCCCCACCGTCACGATGGGTCGCGGCTTGGTGGAGGATCCGCTGTTCTTCGGCGCGGCACTCGCGGGCGGCGCGGCCTTGGCCGAGCTGTGCGAGCTCGCCGGAGCCGCCGCCGAGGCTCACTGAAAGGCCGGTCTCACGCGCAGGGCGAAGTGCGCCCGGGGCGAAGTCATGCAGGTGGTCGCAGCACGTACGCCCGCCTCGCCCGAGGAGACTCGCCTGGAGCAGCTCGCGCTTGACTTCCTGGCCTACCTTGAGCTCGAGCGCGGCCTCTCGCGCAACACGCTCTCGGCCTACGCATCTGACCTTGCCCAGCTGGGCCAGTTCCTGCATGAGCGCGGTGTAGCGCCCCTGCGTGTCCAGCACGGCGATCTCGCCGCTTTCCTCTCAGGTCTGGCAACGGGCGATGAGGAACATCCGCCGGTCGCCGCCGCCACGCTGCAACGAAAGGCTGCCTGCCTGCGCTCCTTCTACCGCCATCTGCGCCGTGAGGGGCTGATCGAACACGATCCAACCGCGGACCTGCGCGGCCCGGCGAAGACGCGCACACTGCCCAAGGTGCTCACACGCGAGCAGGTGGCGCGCCTGCTGGCCGAGCCAAAGGGCACCGAGCCATTGGCGTTGCGCGACCGGGCGCTGCTCGAGTTGATGTACGCCTGCGGCCTTCGCATCTCTGAGGCGGGCGCGCTGGAGATCGGGGACGTCGACGCGGGGGAGGGCATGCTGCGCGCGCGCGGCAAGGGCTCTAAGGAACGGATCGTGCCGGTCGGACGCGCGGCGGTGCGCGCGGTCGAGTCTTATCTCGCACGCGGCCGTCCTGTGCTCGTGGGCACGCGCGTGGAGAGTCACCTGTTCGTGAACCATCGCGGCGGGCCACTCACGCGTCAGGGCACGTACAAGATCATCCAAAACCATGCCCGCGGCGCCGGGCTCGATCGCAGGATGAGTCCACACACGCTGCGCCACAGCTTTGCCACGCATCTGCTCTCCGGCGGCTGTGACCTGCGCTCGCTGCAAGAGATGCTCGGACACGCCGACCTCGCCACGACGCAGATCTACACGCACCTGTCGGCCGATCGGCTGAAGGAGGCCTACTTCGACGCCCATCCGCGCGCGCATATGCTGCGAGGCGATGCCCGAGCTGCCCGAGGTGGAGACGATCAGGCGCCAGCTCGCGCCGCTGGTTGAGGGTCGCACGTTCGAGCAGGTACGCATCCTCGACGAGCGCTGGTCGCGTCCCTTGGCGCCCGCCGAGCTCGAGGACGCCCTGCGCGGCCGTCGTGTCGAGCGCTTGGGTCGGCGCGGCAAGTACCTGGTGTGGGAGCTCTCCGAGGAGGTCTATCTGGCCCAGCATCTGCGTATGACCGGCAGCGTGTTGCACGCACCTGATCCCAAGCCGACGCACGCACGCGTATGGATCGAGCTCGACCGTGGCGGCCCACTGGCGATCGCCGATCCGCGCCGCTTTGGCACCGGCGAGTTGCTGCTCGGGGACGAGGCGCTCGATCGTTTCTTTGCGCAGCGCCTCGGCGTCGAGCCGCTGCAGGAGGGGTTTACCGCCGAGCGGCTGCGCCGGTTGGCGCGCGGTCGCACAGCTCCGATCAAGGCCTTCCTGCTCGACCAGAAGATGATCGCCGGTGTGGGCAATATCTATGCCGATGAGGCGCTTCACCGCGCGGCTATCCATCCGTTGCGCCCGGCGGGGCGGTTGAGCGCGGAGGAATGGGAGCGGCTGCGCGAGGCGGTTGTGTGGGCGCTGGAAGCCGGCATCGAGGCGCGTGGCGCCACGATCGACGATTTCCGCCATGTCGACGGCGTGTGGGGCTCCTTTCAAGACCGTTTCCAGGTCCACCGCCGCGAGGGCGAGCCGTGCCCGCGCTGTGGTGCTGAGATCCTCAAGCTGCGCGTGGCCGGACGAGGGACCTACGTCTGCGAGGGTTGCCAGCGGCGCCCGCGGGCGCGGGTCTCTACACGGCGAGCAGCTCGTCCAGACGACCGTCCTGCAGCGCGCTGACCGTCTCCGCGAACCCTCCGAGCAGCTGATCGCCGACCAGTACCTGCGGAAAGGTCATCATCCCGGTGCGGCTGGCAAGTTCCACGCGCCCGGCCGGGTCCTTGGACAGGTTCACTTCGGAGAACTGGAGCCCCTTCGCCATCAGCATCCCCTTCACACGCGCGCAGAAGGAACACGGCTCGGTCGTGTAGACGGTGATCGCTGTATTGCTGGGCCTGTTTGCGTTCATTACTTCATAAAGTATAGCTATCCTTTTGCGCCCGCCTCCGCCTCGGGCAAGCCTAGACTCGGATACAGATGGGTGGTTTGCTCAAGACCGAGGCCGTCGTGCTGCGATCGATCCGCTATGGCGAGGCGGACAGGATCCTGCACCTGTACACGCCGCACCAGGGCCGGCTCAGCGCGATCGCCAAGGGTGTCAGGCGCGCCAGCAGTCGTTTCGGAGGGCGGTTGGAGCCGTTCTTTCGCCTGCGCATCGAGCTGCACGAGGGCCGCGGCGAGCTGCTCACGGTCACCGGCGCGCAAACCGTCGCCGGCCATCCCAGGCTGCGCGCGAGTGCCGGCGCGCTGGACGCCGCCGCCCGCGCCTGCGATGCGGTCGGCCGCCTGTTCGAGACCGGCGAGCCCCACCCGGGCGTATTCAACCTGCTCTGTCACAAGCTCTCGTTGCTGGACGCTGACCCGGCCGGCGCCACGCGCGCGAGCGCACTGGCTTTCCGCTTGAAGCTCCTGCACGCGGCGGGCCTGGCGCCGCAGTTGTCCGCATGCGCAGGTTGCGGGGAGGCCGAGCACCTGGTCGGCTTCTCCGGCGCCGCCGGCGGGGTGGTGTGCGGGGGTTGTGAGGCCTTGTCGTTCCCGCTGGAAGCCCCGGCGCATGAGTTCATGGTCGGCGCGCTTGGCAGCCCGCTGAGCGAGGCCCCCGGCGGGCAGGAGCGCGCGCTCGGCCAGGTCGAGCGCGCGGTCGCCGAGACGCTTGAGCATCACGCGCACGTGCGGCTGATGCCGGCCGCCAGCAGGGCAGCATAGATGGCCGCGCTTGACTATCCGGCCCACCGGGCGCGCGAGGAAGAGGACTGTTCGCTGCGCACGCCCTTCCAGCGCGACCGAGACCGGATCGTGCACTGCAAGGCGTTCCGCCGCCTGACGCACAAGACGCAGGTATTCGTGGCGCCACTGGGCGATCACTACCGCACGCGGCTGACGCACACACTGGAGGTGACGACGATCTCGCGCACCGTGGCGCGCGCTCTACGGCTCAACGAGGACCTGGTGGAGGCGATCGGGCTCGGCCACGATCTTGGCCACCCACCCTTCGGTCACATCGGCGAGGAGGCGCTGGACGCCTGCCTGCGCGAGCGCTTCGGGCGTGAGTTCCACCATTACGAGCACTCGCTGCGGGTCGTGGACGTGCTCGAGCGCGACGGCGCCGGCTTGAACCTGACCGAGCAGGTGCGCGAAGGGATCGCGCGCCACTCAAGCAAGGCGCCGCCGCCGGCGACGCTGGAGGGCCGGATCGTACGGGTGATCGACCGCGTCGCCTACATCAACCACGACATCGACGACGCGATCAGAGCGGGCCTGCTGGGCGAGAGTGACTTGCCGGCAGAGGCGATCGCGGTGCTTGGACGAACAGGTTCGCAGCGCATCGACGCACTCGTTCACGACATGGTTGAGCACTCGTGCGCGGCTGGGGACATCGTCCAGGGCCCTGAGGCGGGACCGGCGATGGCCCGACTGCGCGAGTTCATGTTCGAGCGTGTCTATCTCGGACCCGCCGTGAGGGCCGAGCATGCGCGGATCACAAACGTCGTGCGCACGCTGTTTGAGCACTACGCCGAGCATCCGGAGCTGCTACCCGACGATGGCGGCGCTGCCGGCGCAGACGTGGCCGAGCGCGTTACTGACTACGTCGCCGGTATGACAGACCGCTTCTGCATCCGTGAGTACACGGACCTGGAAGTGCCCCGCGTGTTCGCCCGCTAGCTTCTGGCAATGGCTCGCTACACCCCCGACTCCCGCGACCGCGTGCGCGAAGCGATCGACTTCGTCGAGCTGGTCTCCACGCGCACCGAGCTGCGCCGCGCCGGGCCGCGCAGCTACGAGGGGCTGTGCCCTTTCCACGACGAGCGCACACCCTCGTTCAGCGTCGAGCCAGTCGAGAAGGTCTACTACTGCTTCGGTTGTCAAGCCTCCGGCGACGTCTTCACCTTCGTGCAGGAGACCGAGGGCGTCGATTTCAAGGGTGCTTTGGAGCTGCTGGCCGACCGAGCCGGGGTGGAGCTGCAGGTGGAAGCGGAGGATCCGCGCGAAGCGCAGCGCCGCGCCCGGCGCGAGCGTTTGCTCGAGTTGCTCGGGCGCACCGCCGGCTATTACGAGCGTTATCTGTGGGAGTCCGAGGAGGCCGCCGGCGCCCGCGACTACCTGGCGGAGCGTGGCCTGGGGGAGGAGAGCCTGCGTCGCTTTCGCGTCGGCTACGCCCCGAGCGCGTGGGATCGGGTGCTGCTGGCCTCCCGGCGCGGCGGCTTCTCCGAACGCGAGCTCTACGACACTGGACTGGCACAGCGCTCGCAGGAGCGCGGCAGCATCTACGACCGCTTCCGCGCCCGGATCATGTTCCCGCTGGCCGACATGCGCGGCCGCGTGCTCGGCTTCGGCGCACGCGCCACGCACGAGGGTCAGAAGCCGAAGTACCTGAACAGCACCGACAACGACGTCTACCACAAGGGTCGTCACCTGTACGGCGGAGACCTCGCGCGGTCGACGGCCGCCAAGAGGGGTCAGACGATCCTGTGCGAGGGCTACACCGACGTGATCGCCATGCACCAGGCGGGCTTTATGGGCACCGTCGGCCTGATGGGCACGGCCTTGACGGTTGAGCAGGTCGGTGAGCTGGGCCGCCTGGCGCCGACGGTGCTGCTGGCGCTGGACGCCGACAGCGCCGGGCAGGAGGCGATGCTCAAGGCCGCGCGCCTGGCGACCAGACGCGAGCTTGAGCTGCGCGTGGTCGAGTTGCCCACTGGCGCCGACCCGGCCGAGCTGCTCCAGCGCGACGGGGCCGAGGCGATGAGAGAGCTGGTGACGCGCTCGGTGCCGTTCGTGCGCTTCCGGGTCGAGCGAGTGCTTGCGGGTGGGCAGGACTCAACGCCCGAGGGCCGTGATCGCATGCTGGCCGAGCTACGGCCGGTGTTCGCCGAACTGCCGCAGAGCGCGATGCGGATGGAGCTGACGCGACTCGTGTCCGGCAAGCTCGGCCTGAACGAGGGCTTGGCCGAGAGCCTGCTCGCCGCCAAGCAGTATGCCCACCCGTCGGCGGGCACGGGACGTTCGAGCGCTCCCGTGGAGATGCGCGTGCTCTCCGGGCGCGAGGACACCGAGCGAGCGTTTCTGGCGCAGTGCATCTCCACGCCGGCACACGGCCAAGCGGCGCTCGCCGAAGTCGACATCGAGGCGCTGTTCACAAGCGAGCTGATGCGCCGGGCGGCGCGGCACCTGCGCGACGGAAATGTGGCCGAGCCACTGAAGGGAGTGCCCGACGAGGACCGCGAGCTGGTCTCGCTGCTGGCCGAGCTGACGGTCGAAGCGGGGCGCTGGCCGGTGCCCGAGGGCCCCGGCACCCCGCCGATGCTCGAGGTCCAGCAACTGCAATTGCAACTCGCCTCGATCGACCGCCGCATCCACACCGCCCGCGCCCAGGGCGCCGGCGAGGTCAGCGAGCTGGCGCGCCAGCGCGGCGAGGTCAAGCAGCGCTTCGACCGGGCGCAGGAGCGGGCGCTGGCGCACAGCGGGGCGGGGGCGTAGACCGTATACACCGCCTACAGGCGTCGAGTCTTGGTGTTCCTCGCTCCCACGTCAACAT
The DNA here is from genome assembly GCA_036264565.1 of Solirubrobacteraceae bacterium. GTDB lineage: Bacteria > Actinomycetota > Thermoleophilia > Solirubrobacterales > Solirubrobacteraceae > Palsa-744. The sequence continues at coordinate 19,397 of DATAQR010000150.1, forward strand.
ACAGTCCACTCACGTACAATTGCCGAGACCCGGGTCCTGTCCGGGGTAGTCCGGTCCGGGGTAACTCAATTGGCAGAGTGCTCGGCTGTTAACCGAGATGTTGTGGGTTCGAGTCCCACCCCCGGAGCTTCACACCGCGATGTCTGTGGTCTCTGAAACGGATCGGCTTTGGCAACCGCGAGAGGACGCCAGGCCCTCGATCAGTTCGCCCGCGCGAGTTCCGGCGTGGTGGGTTTGTGACCAAGCGGCCAGCGAGCGCACTCGCTCGCGGATCGACTCGTCGGTGATGACGCCTTCGACGGCGCGGCGGATCGGGCGGGAAGAGATGAAGCGGCGGGGGACCCGCAAGCCGGCGCCGGCCCAGGCCAAACGGGCGGCGTTCTCGTTCATGTCGCCCGCCACTGGGCACGCCACTACCGGGACGCCGAGCGTCAGCGCGCGCACGACCGTGCCGTGGCCGGCGTGGCAGACGATCGCCTCGCAGTGGGGGAGCGTGCGCGCGTAGGAGAGCCAGTCGCACACGCGGGCGTTGGCTGGGACCGCGAGCGGACGGGAGGGGAGACGACGGTTGTAGGTGGCGATCACCCGCACCGGCGCGTCGGCCAGACCCTCGAGGCTTGCGTGCAAGAGCCGGTGCTCGGGGTCCTGCACGGTCGACGGGGCGATCAGTACGAGCGGCTCATCGCCGGGCGGCAGCGCGACCTCGTCAGCCGGCGGCTCCCAGGTGAGGGGGCCGACGACGTGGATGTGCTCAGGCCAGGAGCGGCTGTACTCCAACTGGGGAAACGTGGCCACCAGCGCGAGCTGCTCGCTGGTGCCGCCATGTGGGCGCGACTGCGGCGGTAGCCCGACGCTTTCTCGCGAGTGGTTGAGGGAAAGCCGACCGCTCTCGATGCCGCGATCGATCGGCGCCTGGGCACGCCGCCAGAAGGCGCGGCCGAGCGGCGTTCGCGGCTGAACCGCGCCGAAGGAGTAGATGGGAAAGCCGGGAGCGGCCTCGGGAAAGACGTGGGGGATCAGCGTCGCGCAGGGGATGTCGTGCAGCTCCGCGCACAGAGAGGGCGCCAGCGTGAGGATGTCGTGGACGATCACATCCGGAGCGAGGCGCTCGACCAGCGGCAGCGTGTCGCGGGTGGCGTAGACAACCGCCTCGTAGAAGCCGAGCGGCTGCGGCGGCCGGCCGTCGTTCTCGACCGGGATCGGAAAGGCGCTGTACTCGGGCGCCGCGGCGAACCGCAGACCCTCGCCCTCGATCGCCGTCCGCCAGCGCTCCCACGTCTGCACCGTCACCTCGTGCCCGCGTGCTCGCAGCGCGCGGCCGAGCGCAATCATCGGGAAGGCGTGACCGGGATCGCCGAAGGCCCCGAGCAGGATGCGCAACGGACGTACCGCCGAGGCCGAGTGGGAGCGAGGCGCCGGCGGCGATGTCTGGGCAGGTCGCGACGCGATCGGCGTGGCCACGGCCGCTTGGGCTAGGCCGCCAGCTCGGCCAGCAGCCGCAGTTGCTCGAGGCGATCATCCTTGGTGAAGGCGATCGGAGTGATCCCGAGCGTGCCGACACCCGCCTCGCGGTAGACAGCCAGACGCTCGCGCACGACGTCCTTCGGCCCGCACAACGACACCGTGTCGATCAGGGCGTCGGGGATCGCGCCCATCGCCTCCTCGCGCTTGCCTTCCAGGTAGAAGTCCTGGATCACTTTCGCCTGCTCTTCGAAGCCATAGCGGCAGACGAGGTTGTTGTAAAAGTTTTGCTTGCGCGAGCCCATGCCGCCGACATACAGCGCGATAAATGGGCGCATCGCGTTGCGCGCGCCCTCAAGGTCGTCGGTGATGAACACATTCACCGTCGGCGCGATGTCGAAC
>DATAQR010000171.1:0-3968 GCA_036264565.1 Solirubrobacteraceae bacterium
ATGGCCGCCACCGACCAGTAGCTTCACCGACGGCTCGTCGCCGTCGCGGGAGATGTGTGGCTTTGAGTGCCGGCGCGGGCGCTCGCTGACCGGGGTCGGAGCAGCCTTGGCGTCCTTTTGCCAGGCGGCGATCTGCGTGCCGATGTGGCGCTCGATCGCCTCCAACTCACGCTTCTGGCGTGCCTCTACGAACGTGATCGCCCGGCCGGAGCGCCCGACGCGGCCGGTGCGGCCGATGCGGTGGACATAGGTGTCGGGGCTGGTGGGGACGTCGTAGTTGACGACGTGCGTGACTGTTGAGATGTCCAGCCCGCGGGCCGCGACATCTGTGGCGACGAGGATCGGCACACGGCCCCCCTTGAAAGCGAGCATGACGCCGTCACGCGAGCCCTGCGACATGTCGCCGTGCAGCGCGCGCACGTTCATGCCGCCGTCGCGCAGCGTTCTGAACAGCTGGTCGCAGCGCACCTTCGTGCGCACGAATACGATCGCCTGCTCAGGCCGCTCGGCCTTGAGCACCTCCACCAGCTTCTTGGCCTTCTCGCGCGTCTCGACCGGGAGCTGAAATTGGGCGACGGTGTCGATCGTCAGCGTGGCAGCCTTGACCGCCACCGTCACCGGCTCGTATAGATATGCGTCAGCGAGCTTGCGGATCGGCGGCGGCATCGTCGCGCTGAACAGCGCCGTCTGCCGGCCCGAGGGAGTCATCGAGAGGATGCGCTCGACATCCTCCAAGAAGCCGAGGTCGAGCATCTCATCCGCCTCGTCGAGCACGACGAAGCGGCAGTCGTGCAGGACGATCGAGTGCCGTGAGATCAGGTCGAGCACGCGCCCGACGGTGCCGACGACGACGTGGCCACCGGCGCGCAGCTGCGCCTGTTGGGTGCGGATCGGAGCGCCGCCGAAGACGGCGACGACGTCGACTCCGCTGTGCGCGCCATAGACGCGCAGGGCCTGGGTAACCTGGATACAAAGCTCGCGCGTCGGGGTCAGCACGAGTGCCTGCACCTCCTGCTCGGAGGGGTCGATGTACTCCATGATCGGCAGCCCGAATGCTGCCGTCTTGCCCGTGCCGGTCTGCGCTTGGCCGATCACGTCGTGCCCTTCCAGCAGCGAGGGGATCGCCTGCTCCTGGATCGGCGAGGGGGACTCGTAGCCGACGTCCTGCAGGGCCCTGAGTATCTGCTCGGAGAGACCGAGCTCGGCGAAGGTCTTTGGCATGTGCGAACCGCAGCTTATGCGCTGGCGCTCGCCGGCCCCGCCACCGCGGGCGCGAGCGAGGGATCCAGCAGCAACTTGCCGGCGGTGCGCCTGGAGCGCAGATCGATCTGCGCTTGGGCGGCATCCTCCAGCGCGTATATCCCGCCGAGGAGTACGCGTAGCTCTCCGCGCGCAACGCGGCCGTACAGATCGGCGAGCGCATCGCTCACCATCCCCGGGCGCTCCAAGCAGTGGAACAGGTAGAAACCCGACACGGTACGCGAGTGGCGCAGCAGCGAGCCGGTGCGGATCTCATTGGGCTGCTGGGAGGAGATGCCGCACACGACGATCCGCCCGAACTGCGCGAGCGCGCGGTAGGAGCGCTCGAACGTCTCGCCGCCCGCCATGTCGAAGACGACATCGACCTCGCGCCCGTGGTTGGCCTCGATCAGGCGCTCAGTCAACCCCTCTGGATCGGGGTCGATCGCGACATCGGCGCCGAGCGAAAGCGCGACCTCACGCCGCTGCTCGCTCGACGCAGTGGCGATCACGCGACCCGCGCCGAACGGATGGCCGAGCTGGACCGCGAGCGAACCGACGCCGCCGGCGGCCGAGTGCACGACCACCGACTCGCCTGTAGCGACGCGGCCGGCCGTGCGGTAGAGGTGCCAAGCCGTCAGGCCCTGGATCAAGATCGCCACCGCCGCGTCGTCGTCGAGATCGTCGGGGATCGGATAGCAGCGATCGGCCGGCGCCGTGGCGTACTCGGCATAGCCACCGTCGCCGCTAAGCGCAACCACGCGCTGGCCCACCTTCACCGCCGCGTCCGCAGGCGCCTGGACCACCACACCAGCCACCTCTCCGCCGGGCACGAGCGGCAACGTCGCCTTCTGCACGTAGGAATTGGTGCGCGTGTGCGTGTCGGCGAAGTTGATCCCGGCGCGCGTAACCCGTGTCAGTGCTTCACCGGCAGCCGGCTCGGGCGTAGGGAGATCGACCAGCTCGAGCACCTCCGGGCCGCCGAACTTGCTCATCTGGATGGCGCGCATCGCGGCTCAGGCTATAGGGTCACGGGATGCCCATAACCGTTGTCGGATCAATCGCCTTTGATGCAGTCAAGACTCCGTTCGGTGAGCGCGAGCGGATGCTCGGCGGCGCCGCTGTGCACTTCGCCCTGGCCGCCTCCTTCTTCGAGCAGGTGCTGGTCGTCGGGCCCGTAGGCGACGACTTCGGCGAGAGCGAGCTCGACGTCCTGCGCCACCGCGGCGTCGACGTGTCTGACGTCGAGCGCATCGAGGGCGGCAAGACCTTCTTCTGGCGTGGTGAGTATGGATGGGACCTCAACTCGCGCGAGACGCTCGACACCCAGCTCGGCGTGTTCGAGGGCTTCGCACCGAAGCTGTCCGAGCGCTCGCGCCAGAGCGATGTGCTGTTCCTGGCCAACATCCAGCCCGGCCTGCAGAGCGAGGTGCGCGCACAGCTGCCCGACGCCCGCTTCGTGGCGCTCGACTCGATGAACCTGTGGATCGACATCGCCCGCGAGGAATTGGTGGCGGCGATCGAACGGTGCGACTGCCTGATCCTCAACGACGCCGAGCTGCGCCAGCTGACGGGCAAGCCGAACCTGGTTTCGGCGGCGCGGGAGATCCTCTCCTGGCGCGAATCGCCGGAGACCGGTACCCACCCGCCCGTGCGCGAGGGGCCTCGCGTGATCGTCGCCAAGCAGGGCGAGTACGGCGCGGCCTTGATCACGCAAGAGAGCTTCTTCGCGCTGCCGGCCTACCCGATGGAGAGCGTGATCGATCCCACCGGCGCCGGCGACACGTTTGCTGGCGGCTTCGTCGGCTACATCGCCGCGCACCCCGAGGAGGAGCTCTCGGACGAGCTGCTGCGCCGCGCGATGGCGCACGGCACCGCGCTTGCCTCCTTCAACGTGGAGGAGTTCGGCACCGAGCGCATCGAGCGGCTAACGGGCGAGGAGATCGCCGCACGCGTGCAGGAGCTGGAGGAGATCACCCGCTTTAGCGGCACACCGCTGCAGCTGCGGCGCTGAGCCGGTTGTGCCCGCCGCTGGGCGGGTATACCATCGAGTCGTGGATGCTTGGACCTTCGTGTGGCTGATGGTCGCCTTGAAGATCCCGATCGTGGCGCTCTTCCTGATCGTCCGCTGGGCCGTGCGCCAGACGCCCGAGGAGTGGACCGCCGCCGAGGACGGCGGGATCGGGCCGAGCACGGGACCCCTACACCCGCACCATCCCCGACCACACCCTTCGGGTGCGGTGCCCCGCCTGCCACGCTCACCGCGTCGCGGCCCGCACGGTGACCCGCCGCTGGCGCCGCCCGCCCGTGTGCGCACGGCCGTCGCGCGCGGGCGCCTGGCCCAACGCTGAGCCGGCGTTCACACCTAGCGCACCGGGAACCCGCTCCGGTGTCGCATAATCGAAGGGCACTCGAAAAGACCGGACTGGAGGAGCCATGGGCGCCGAGACACAGACCCAAGACGCGAGCACCGACGGCGCCCGCGCCGCGCAGACGCTGACCGTCACCGACAACCGCACCGGGCGCACCTACGAGCTGCCCGTCACCGACGGGACCGTGCGGGCGATGGACCTGCGCCAGATCAAGGCCTCAGAGGAAGACTTCGGTCTGATGGCCTACGACCCCGCTTACACCAACACCGCTTCCTGCCGTAGCGCGATCACCTACATCGACGGCGAGGCCGGCATCCTCCAGCACCGGGGCTACCCGATCGAGCAGCTGTGCGAGCA
>DATAQR010000173.1:0-5921 GCA_036264565.1 Solirubrobacteraceae bacterium
CACAGCTTCAACGAGACGGCCTTCCGCGAGCTCGGCGGCGCCGGCACATTCCCGCGCCTGCTGGCCGAGTTGGAGCTGCCCGTGCTCGTCAAGCCAGTCGCCCAGGGCTCGGCGATCGGGATCAAGTTCGTGCACTCCGCCGAGCAGCTGCCGAGCGCGATCCTCGGCGCCTTCGGCTACGGGGACCGCGTGCTGGTCGAGCGCCGCATCGTCGGCCGCGAGCTCGCGGTCACCGTCGTCGACCGCGAGGATGGCCCGGTCGCGCTGCCGGTCGTCGAGCTGTTCACGCCCGAGCGCTTCTACAGTTACGAAGCGCATTACACGATCGGTCAGCTGCGGATGGAGGCGCCGGCGGACCTGCAGCCGGCGGTCCGTGAACGTGTCGAGTCGGTAGCGCTCGCGAGCTATCGGCTGATGGGCGCTCGCGACTTCGCCCGCGTCGATCTGATCCTCGACGAACGCGACGAGCCGCAGGTACTGGAGATCAACACGATCCCCGGTCTGACCGAGACAGGGATCGTGACCGCGGCGGCCGAGGCGGCCGGTATGAGCTTCACCGAGCTGGTCGCCGCGATCGTCGCAAGGGTTCACGCCGCGTAATCGTGTAGTTTTAACCAACAGACGATTGTGTTCCTATGGTCGGGGGTTGGCGAGATGGCGGACGAGCGGAAGGGCGGGCAGCGAGCGCGGCGTCGCGGGCCCACGCCCAAGCCCGCCGCCACGGTGAAGCCGTCCAAGCCACAGATCGAGGACGCGGCCGATCCGCGCCGTTCGCGCTCGCTGGAATACGGGACAGCAATCATGCAGTGCTACTCGGGCGAGCACTTGGCGCTCGGCATCGCCGACTTGGCCGAGGTGATCGGCATCAGTCGCTCGACCACCCATCGTTACGCGATGACGTTGGTGGCGCTCGGCTACCTCGAGCAGGACAGCAAGCGCAAGTATCGGCTTTCTCCGCGCGCGGCCGACCCGGGTAGTGCGGCGATCGAGATGATTCGTGCCGAGGTGGGGGGGCGCGCGGTGCTCCAGGAGCTGCGCGACGAGCTCGGCCATACGGTCTCGATGGGCGTGCTCGCGGGCGGCCGCGTCATCTACGTACACAGGCTGTTCGGCCATCGTCGCGGCCAGTTCGCGATCGATCGCGGCCTAGAGTCCGGCGCCCACGTGCCGGCGTACTGCACGGCGCTTGGCAAGGTGCTGATCGCCAGCCTCTCGAGTGTCGAGCGTGAGCAACTGTTGGCCAAGCTCGAGTTCGCCCCCCAGGGCCCGAAGGCGATCCTCGACCGGCGCCGGCTGGCGGGCGCGATCGAGCAGATTGGGACCAGTGAAGCGGTGTTGAGCGACGAAGAGCAGCTGGCGGGAGCACGCTCGCTGGCGGTGCTCGTGCCGGGCGCGCGCGGTAGGCGCACACTCGCGATCGACGTGACCGTGCCGGCGGCGACCTATAGCCCAAGTCACCTGGTCAAGCAGGCGACCGCACACCTGAAGCGCGCTGCCAAGCTGATCGCCAGCGCATAGCCTCGGCGGTTGGGCGCCCTCACAGTTTCAGCAGTTTGTGCTGAAGGGCGTAGTTGACGAGTTGCGCACGCGTGTCCAACCCGAGCTTGCGGTGGATGCGCGCACGGTGCGTCTCGATCGTTCGGGGCGAGAGCCCCAGCTTCTCGGCGATCTCCACGCTGGTGTGGCCAAGGGCGATCAGCCTCAGCACCTCGCGCTCGCGCGGCGTGAGTTTGTCGCGCGTGCTGGCGCCGTTCTGGTCGAGCTTGTTCGCGATCAGCGGACTGAGATAGCGCTGGCCGCGCGAGGCGCCGCGTACGGCCGCGGGCAGGTCGGAGTCGGCCATCTCCTTGAGCACCAGGCCGATGGCGCCGTTGTCAAGCGCGCGGCGTGCGAAGGAGGGGTCATCGTCCATCGTCAACACGACGATGTTGGTGTCGCGCAGCTCCCTGGTCAGCCGCGCCAGCGTCTCGATACCCGAGCCGCCGTCCGGCATCCCCAGGTCGAGCACGAGCACGTCTGGGCGCCGCACACGGACATGCTCCATCACAGCTCCGAGGCTGTCTGTCTCGGCGATCACGTCCAGGTCGGTCTCGCCGTCGAGCAGCATCCGCAGGGTCTGGCGCATCGCCGCGTGATCGTCGGCCAGCACGATCCGGATCTGGTTGCTGGCGCCCTCAGGCTCGGGGTCGGGTACTGGGGCCAGGTGGTAAAACAGGACCATGGAAGTGACGCTAGTGGTGTCCACTCACCCATGACAGTGGGCAAAAGCACATAACTGCCGTGGCAAAGCACGGACGCGTTCGTTCTTCCCCGTGTCCCTTATGGGATAGTCACTTGCGATGAAGGGCGCCGCGGCGTGCGTGTAGGCCTGCTCACCGGTGGCGGTGACTGTCCTGGTCTGAACGCGGTGATCCGCGCGGTGCTACGACGTGGCCTGCAGCTCGACGCCACGAGTGGTTTCGTGGGCTTTCGCTCTGGTTGGGCGGGCGTCCTGGACGGCAATGCGGTCGAGCTGACGCGCGCGAGTACCGCTGGGATCCTACCGCGCGGTGGCACTATCCTCGGCACTTCCCGCACCAATCCCTTCGACGGTCGCGAGGGTGCGCTTGAGGCGATACGCGCCACGTTCGAGCGCGAGCGCCTGGACGCACTCGTGCCGATCGGCGGTGAGGACACGCTTGGTGTCGCCGCCCGTCTGGGCGAGCTGGGGCTGCCGGTGGTGGGGGTGCCAAAGACGATCGACAACGACATCGGCTGCACCGACTTCACCTTCGGCTTTCAGACCGCCGTGCAGATCGCCACCGACGCGATCGACCGGCTGCACACGACCGCCGAGTCGCACAACCGCGTGATGGTAGTCGAGGTAATGGGCCGCCACGCCGGCTGGATCGCCACCTACGCCGGCATCGCCGGCGGCGCCGACGCGATCCTCGTGCCCGAGCGTCCGTTCGACATCGAGCAGGTGTGTGCGCGCTTGCGTCGCCGCCACGATACGGGCGTCAGCTTCTCGATCGTCGTCGTCTCTGAGGGCGCGACCCCGGCACAGGGGAGCGCGATGACCCTTGGCGACGAACGCTCGACAGACGAGTTCGGGCATGCCCGCCTGGGCGGCATCGGCGTCGAGCTTGAGCGCCACATCGAGTCGCTCACCGGCTATGAGGCACGCGCGACGATCCTCGGCCACGTCCAGCGCGGCGGCACACCGACCGCGTATGACCGCGTGCTTGCCACCCGCTTCGGTGTCGCCGCGATGGACGCGGCCCAGGCCGGACGCTTCGGCACGATGGTCTCGCTGCGCGGCGAAAGCATCGAGCGGGTCGGTCTGGCGGAGGCGCTGGCCGAGCCGAAGCTGCTGGACCCCGACCTGTTCGACACCGCTGAGGTCTTTTTCGGTTAGAGGCGTCCCGTTCGATGCCTGCAGGACTACCACGACACTGCCCGGGGTGCTGAGGCGGTTATTGCGGCCCTGTGGCAGCCGACGCCTCGCTGCCGTCGCTGCGGCGCTGGACCGGGAAGCGCGCGGTGATCGTCGTGCCGCTACCCGGAGCTGACGTGACGTCAAGCGTGCCCTCCAGCAGGTGCACACGCTCATGCATCCCGACCAGGCCAAACCCGTCGCTGTGCTCGGAGGTGTCAAAGCCCGAGCCATCGTCACGTACGCCCAGATGCACCTCCTCGCTTTCGTCGTGTATCTCGACCACGGCACGTTTGGCTTCGCCGTGCTTGGCGGCGTTTGTGAGCGCCTCCTGCACTATCCGGTACATCGCCGTCTCGATCTCTGGGATGTGACGCTGCTGCTCACGCCCCTGCTCGTAGGCGAGGTCGATGCTGATATCGACGTCGAGTCCTTGGCGCTCGGCGCGTTCACACAGCGCCTGGATCGCGGCGGCGGCGCCGAGTTCGTCCAGCGACGCCGGTCGCAGGTCGGTGATCAGCGCGCGCAGGTTGGTGATCCCTTCCTCAAGATGATCGATTGCGGAGGCGACCGCCTTCTCCAGCGTCTCGTGCTTGCCTGAGCGCTTGGCCGTCGAGAGGCCGACACGCAGAGCGCTGAGGCTCTGCAGCGTGTCGTCGTGTAGCTCGCGCGCCCAACGTTGCCGTTCGGCCTCGGCGGCTGCCAGGCGCTGGCGGCGGCGCTCGCTCGCCACCGATTGCGCGGTGGCGACAGCTGTGGCGGCGCTGGCGGCAAAGGCCTCGAGCAGGCGCTCGTCGTCGGAGCTGAACTCCGGTCCGTCCTGTAGGCGGTCGATCGCGATCAGGACACCGTAGGCGTGGTTCTGGAAGACGAGCGGGACGATCAAGCCTCCCTTTGCGTCGACGCCGAGGGTGCCAAGGCCATGTTCGTCAAAGCGCGCACGCGTAAGCGGTTCCTGCAGTCGCTGCGAACGGCGGGTACGCAGCGCCGCGCTAGCGGCCGATTCGCCCAGCGGCACCATCTGGCCGAGCAGACCGGGCGGCAGCTCACCGGCGCCCGCGGCCAGCACCAGCTGTCCGCGGTGCACCAGCTCGATCGCTAGCAGCCGAGCGTCCACAAGCGCTCGCCCGCGCTTGGCGACCAGCTCGAGGATCACATCAAGGTCGGTCTCGGCGCCGACGGCGCGGGCGATCTGGGTCGTTGCGTTTAGCGCCGCCACTGTGCGTTCGAGCTCGTCGCGATGCTGGCTAGCCCCCGTGTAGCGGCGGGCGTGATCGATCGCATACCCGGCCAGCTCAGCGAGCATCGTGACGGCTTCCTCGTTGGCCTCGCCGAACTGCTCGCCATTCTGCTTCTCGGTGAGATAGAGATTGCCGAAGGGCGTGTCGTCGATCATGATCGGCACGCCGAGGAAGCTGCGCATCGGCGGATGCCCGTGCGGGAAGCCGTAGGAGCGGGGATGTTCGCTGATGTCGCTCAGCCGCAACGCTTGGGGGTGGGCGATTAGCTCGCCGAGCACCCCTCGCCCGCGCGGCAGCGAACCGATGCCCTCCCGGGTGGTTTCGTCGATCCCGAGCGTCAGGAAGCGCTCGAGCTCGGTCCTCGAGCTGTTGAGTACACCCAGAGCCGCGTAGCGGGCGCCGGTCAGCTCGCGGGCGGACTCGAGTACGCGGCTGAGGACCACCTCGACATCAAGCTCGCCGAGCACGCTGCGCGCGATGTCGAGCACGCCTCTTGCGGTCTGATCCATCGGCTCGCTTGTCCGTCCTGGTTGTCCTACTCCAGATGCTCCGGCTTGCGAAGCGTAGCGCAAAAATACCGGCAAATAGGGACAATCTAGTGTCCTGATCAAACCCAATAATTGGTACTGGCGTTATCCCTTGAACGTCGATGGGCCGGCGTCCCCGAACGGCTTGTCGCGCTCGCGCACGGCCGCTCGGAAGCCGTCGGTCATGGCGCGCTGCTGAAATGCGTAGCCCTCGGGCGTGTGGCGAGCGGCTCCGTCAAGCAGCGTCCCGAGCGTCTGCGTCGCCTGCAGACCCTGGGCGTAGAGCGACTGGTTTACGAGCAGCTTCATCATCCGTAGCTGGCCCAGCGGCATCCGCGCGATCCGCTCCAACAGGATCTCGGCGCGTTCGTCGAGCTGGTCGGCTGGCGGCGCCTCGATCGCAAGACCCCATTCAAACGCCTCGGCGCCCGACAGCGAGTCGCCGGTGAACAGCAGGCGCTTGGCTCGCTGCGCTCCCAGGCGGTAGGCCCACATCGCCGTCGTCGGCGACCCCCACACGCGCGCCGGCGGGTAGCCGATCTTGGCGTCGGCGGCGATCACGAGCAGGTCCGAGCACAGAGCCATGTCGGTGCCGCCGGCCACGCAGAAGCCGTGCACCTTGCATACGACCGGCTTGCCGCAGTGAAACAACGACATGAAGGCGCGCACGTTGCGGCTCATCATGGCGTAGTCGGTCGTCGGGTCCCAGGTGCCGGATGGATCGTGGTTGGCGGCCAT
>DATAQR010000044.1:0-24124 GCA_036264565.1 Solirubrobacteraceae bacterium
CGCAGCGGGCGAGCGCTCGGCCCTCGGTTTCGCCAAGCTGCTCGGCGAGCGGCTCTGTCAGGCTGCGGGCGCCGAGCACGGTCTGCCGTTTGTGATCTGCCGCGCGGCGAGTTGTCCACCCGTATCGGTAGATGAGATCGCCGCCGAGATCCTCACAGCGATGTCCTCGCCGGCGGGCTGAGCCTCGGCGCGGGCTGAGCCTCGGCGCGGGCTGAGCCTCGGCGCAGGCCCGGTCCTCGGCGGCCGTCAACGCCAGCGCTCGAGCAGGTCCTGCTCGCCGACCTCGCGCACGATGCGCGCCGGGACGCCCATCACGACCGCACGCGCGGGTACATCCTTTGTCACGACCGCGCCGGCGGCGACGAACGCCTCCTCGCCGACCTCGACCCCCGGGGTGAGCACGACGCTGCCGCCAACGCGGCAGGCGCGCCGCAGAGTGGCGCCGCGCAGCGGAAGCTCGGGCCCGTGGCGGGCCATCGTGTCGTCGTTGGTCGTACTGGCTCCAGGCCCCACGAACACGTCGTCCTCAATCGTCGTGAAGGCTGTGAGGTAGACGTTGCTCTGCACCTTGACTCGCACCCCGACCGTCACGTCGTTGTCGACCACGCTGCCGCGGCCGATCACCGAGCCAACTCCCACGCTCGAGCGCTCGCGCACAAAGCACTGGTCGCCGAGGATCGCCTCCGCCCCGATCTTCGCGCCGGCGAACACGATCGCGCCCGAGCACACGGTCACCCGCTCGCCGATCTGAAGGGCTCCGACCTCTCCTTGAGCCGAGGACTCGCGCGCAAGCCGCGGACGCTTGCCCAGCACGACGCCGTCCTCGATCACACAGCCGCCGCCGACGACGGTCCCGTCGTGCACGACGACATGAGCGCCGAAACTGACGCCCTCGCCGATCCGCACGTTCTCACCGAGGACGAGCCCTGGGGCGCGGGGGTCGAGCTTCACAGCCGCACCACGCTGGCCACTCCGCTCCACCGGGTCACCCCGCGCAGGTCCACGACCAGCCTCGCCTGCCGCGCGATCTGTTCATGATCCACGCTCGGGTGGGCGGTGACGATCAGCGCCAGGTCGGCGTCCGCGAGCGCGTCGTCGAACGAGCTGTTTTGCAGGCCGAGGTCGGCCAGCGCCGGCACGTGCGGGTCGTGGTAGCTAAGCTCGGCTCCAAGCTCACGGAGCAGTTCGATGATCTTCAGGGCCGGCGACTCGCGCGTGTCGCCCACCCCCGGCTTGTAGCTGACGCCGAACACCGCGACCCGCGCCCCCTTGACCGCGCGGCCGGCATCGTTGAGGGCGCGCTGCACCTTCGCCACGCAGTGGTAGGGCATCTGCTGGTTGATCTTCCCGGCCAGCTCGATGAACTCGGTCGTCATGTCGAACTCGCGCGCGCGCCAGCTCAGGTAGAAGGGATCGACCGGCATGCAATGCCCTCCCATCCCGGGTCCCGGCGCGAAGCTCATGAAGCCATAGGGCTTGGTCGCCGCCGCCTCGACCACCTCCCACACGTCGATCCCCATGCGGTCTGTGAGCATCGCCAGCTCGTTGACTAGCGCGATGTTGACCGAGCGAAAGATGTTCTCGAGCAGCTTCGTCAGCTCGGCCGCCTCGGGGCTTGACACGCGCACGATCTCATCGCAGACGATTTCGTACAGCGCCTGGGCCTGATCGGCGCAGTCCTCGGTCAGCCCGCCCAGCACCTTCGGCGTGTTGCGCAGCGTGTAGTCGGTGCGCCCCGGATCGACTCGCTCGGGCGAAAAGGCCAGGTGAAAGTCCCTGCCTGCGGCCAGCCCCGACTCCTCGAGCAACGGAGCGACCCGCTCGCGCGTAGTGCCTGGGTAGGTGGTCGACTCCAGGACGACCAGCTGCCCTGCCTTCAGTACGCGCGCGAGCCCGCGCACGCTGTCGACGAGCGGCCCGAGCTCGGGCTCGCGGTTAACGGTCAGGGGTGTCGGTACGCACACGAGCACCGCATCCGCGCGCGCCAGGTCCTCGTAGCGATTGGAGGCCGAGATCCGCTCTGCCACGGCGCGCAGCCGCTCGCTGGCCACGTCCTCGATGTAGGACTCGCCGCTGCGCAGCGCCTGCACCTTGCGCCCGTCGAGGTCGACCGCGACAACGTCGCAGCCTTGCTCAGCGAACGCCACGGCAAGCGGCAGCCCGACGTAGCCGAGCCCGATGATGCCGACCGTCGTCATCGCACCGCTGAGTCTGACAGGAAAAGCGAGGGGCCCGGCTCGCCACCTTCGGCGGCTGCGCCACCCTCTATGCGCGAGATGAGACAGCGCCGGCGTCGCCGTCGTCGATGGCGCCGCTCAGCGCGCTGAGCTCGGCATCGACCATGCGTGCGACCAGCTGCTCGAAGCTGAGCGTGGGCTGCCACCCGAGCCGCTCGCGCGCCTTGCTCGGATCGCCCACGCTGGCCGTCGGCTCGGGCGGGCGCTCGAGCGCTGGGTCGATCCGGATGTAGCGCTTGGAGTCGAGCCCTACGTAGGCAAACGCGACCCGTGCCAGCTCGCTCACTGTGTGATCTGCGCCGCTTGCAAACACATAGTCGTCGGGCTGCTCCTGCTGTAGCGCCAACCAGACCCCCCGCACGGTGTCGCCGGCAAACGACCAGTCGCGCACGGCCAGCAGCGAGCCAAGCCGTACATACTCGGCCTGCCCGAGCTTGATCTGCGCCGCGGCGCGCGCCACGGTGCGCGTCACGAACTGGTGTGGCCGGCGCTCTGACTCGTGGTTGAACAGGATCCCCGAGCATACCCATAGCCCGTCGTGCTCGCGCATGGCCCCGGCGATCCGATGCGAAGCAAGCTTGGCGATCGCGTAGGGATTAGTGGGCGCGCAGAGCGTGCGCTCGCTCTGCGGGCTCTCGGGCGTCTCGCCGAACATCGCCGCCGAGGACGCGACGAACACGCGCGTGCGATGAAACTCGTCGCGCACCGCTTCGAGCAGCGTGGCAGTCGACCCGGCGATCGCCTCGATCGTCTCGCGCGGCCGATGCCAGGAGTCGGGCACGAACGAGGGCGAGGCGAGGTGGTAGAGCTCGTGGGGCTTGGTGTGCGCCAGGGCGTCGCGAAGGCTGTCGGGTGCGAGCAGATCGCCGTCGAGCACCTCGATGCGTCCGCGCAGGTGCTCTGAGCAGCCGAGGGCACGCTGCTCGCCGCCGCGGGCGAGTCCGGTCACGGAGTAGCCCTCCTCCAGCAGGAGCTCGGCCAGGAAGGAGCCGTCTTGGCCGGTGATGCCGGTGATCAGAGCGTGCTTTGGCTCGGTACTCATGAAGGCGAGCTTAGGGTTTTGCACACTCAATTGCTCGGTTTTCAGCCGGGACCAAAGGCCGCGAGGCTGTTTTATCCAGCATCATGAGAGATGCGCTATCTTGATGAGCATGACACGCACCACAGTTGACGTCGATACAGGAGCTCTCAATGCAGCGCAAATCCAGCTGAAAACGAAGGGCCTGAGCGCCACCGTGAACGCGGCCCTACGAAGCGTGGCTCGCCGACGCTCTTTGGCTGCCTTCGACGTGACTCGCGACATCGACGGCTCCCCAGCCGAGGTCGAGCTGGGTCGCCGGGAGCGGTTTGCCGAGCACGAACGCTGAGATAGTCCCCATAGAACTCGATCGACCTGCGCTGTTCGACACAGGCGTTTGGACTTGGGCCCGCGATCGACGGTTCCCTGAGCTTGCCTCCTGGTTTAACGCACAGGTAGCAGCCGAACGCGTCCTTGTTTGCGATCTCGTCGTACTTGAGCTGGTCCGCCTTGCCCCCAACGAGTCGCGAGCCGGTGAAGTCGAAGAACGTTTGGATGCTTTCGAGTCGATCGATATGGGCGTGAGTCTGTGGCGCAGTACACGGAAGCTGCAAGCGCTTCTTTCGAAGAGCGGCGATCATCGCCGTGTCCCTCCGGTCGATCTCTTGATCGGCGCAGCGGCTGAACAGGCCAACGTGCCGATCGTGCACTACGACCGCGACTACGAACGGCTGGCGAAGGTCGGCAAGCTCCAGCAACATTGGTTCGTGCCTGATGGAACGCTGGCTTGAGCCTGGATCCACCGATCGGCTGGTTGGGGTGGGTGTAGTGGTTCGTGGGAGTGTGCGCTGAGTCGCCTCGAGTGGGGGATCGGTGGTCAGGGCTGGGTTTGACGTGGACCGCACACCAGCCCAGCTGATGGCACGATGGAGGCCGAACCTCATTTGCTAGCCGATTCGCAACGACAGTTAGAAACCGCCCAGCCTCCAGCGGCCGGGCCTGCCACGCCTTGACGTCCTCAAGGACCGCGTCGGAGTCGGACACTCCCTCGGGCTGAGCGGGTTCCCCGATGCGATCGAGGCGATCTTCCCCAAGACGACGGTGCAAACGTGCATTGTTCACCTCATTCGCGCGAGCTTGCGATACGTCCCCCGCCGCGAGCGCGAGCAAGTCGCTCGCGATCTGAAGCCGATCTTCACCGCCAAGGAGGCCGACCAGGCCCAAGCCGAGCTTGAGACCTTCGACGAGAAGTGGGGGCAGCGGTTCCCGGTGATCACCCAGGCGTGGCTGAACGCGCGTGGGAGCACGTGACCCCGTTCCTCGCGTTCCCCGCCGAGGTCCGCCGAGTGATCTTCACGACCAACGCGATCGAGGCGCTCAACCGCCAGCTACGCAAGGCGATCAAGACCAAGGGCAGCTTCCCGACCGAGGACGCCGCCCGCAAGCTCGTCTACCTCGCGCTGCAGAACGCCGTCCCGCAATGGACCAGGACCCGCACTGGACGGTCGCGCTGCTCGCGTTCAAAATCCACTTCGACGACCGCGTCCCCGACACCGCAAACTGACTATCACACATTCACATCAACCGGAGTAACTGTTACACTACCCACCAAGCCGCCTACACAGTCTTCCTGACGCCCTCACTCGGGCCGCGGCTGGCGACAACAGCCGCTATCAAAGCCCCTTCAGGAGGCATTCTTCGTTCAACACCGGACAACAACGGTGGATCCAGGCTAAGGGCTCGGCGGCGGACCTTGCAGGACCGCTGATCCCCCCTCAGATTCGGTGATGCCGAGCCAGACATTTGTCCAGTGCCAGCACGGCGCTGCGGTGTCGTGCGCCGAGACGCTTACGTGCGAGCGCCGTCGCCAGTAGATGGTCCGCGCGGCAGGACGTGGACGCGGTTTCTACCGCTGCGCTCAGGTTGATCGTGACGACTGTCCCGAGTTCCGCAATATTCGGAGGCGTTGGGCCGAGATATAGGTCGTCCACTTGGTTGACCTTTGCGTCGACGACCAGGCCCATGTACTTCCCCGATGGACCTTTATGACCACGCGGATGAGGAACATTTGGTGCAAATAGCGTGTCGCTTACCAGGACGAACACATACGAAGTAGCCTGACCCTGGGGACCTTCGGCGAGCGGCGCACCATTTTCTGTGCCATTGAAAACAATCTGTGCTCTGTTGAGAGTGCTTGCACCTGAGCTGCTGATCTGCAGTGGACCCGAGCTACGACCCTTGGTACGTGTGTAGTGGATCGCTGTGTTGAGCGCTTCAGCTTCTGAAGCCGCCGCCCGCGCGGTTGTGGCGCCGATACACATGGCGAAGAGCACCAGTATTACCGAACTATTTATAGTGAGTAACATTTCCGGCCATCTCCTTATAGTAATCAGGCGCCACAAGCGCCGAACTTAGAGTTTCCTGGCGCTTCTCCTTCACCCGGCGGTAGCGGCAAGATGCAGGTGCTACCAGATTCTGCAAATAGGCGGGCTCCGTACCAGTTACTCCATCCCACATAGGGAGTGAGGCTCTCATTTGTATATGCAGTCTCCGACGATCCTTCGTACGAGGGTTTTACTTCAGTGGCGACCTCCATCCCCGATTCCTCATACGACATGCTTCTAGGCCAGCTACCGCCATATTCTGCCCAATTGTTCCAACCCGTATAGCCTGGCGGACTACTGTAATAGACGTGCCATAATCCGTTCTCTTCGGCCAAATCGGAGATCGCATACCAGTTATAGCTATTCTCGGGCACCGCCGCAGGAGACAGATATTCGTGATACACACCTTTCGATGTCTCCTCGGCGTTGAAGAGGTGCGGAACCTGATCGCAGTATGGGCTCCCCACGGCCTGGCCAACCTCGATCCACCCTTCAAGCCCAGCAAACGAGTTCCACATCTCATTGTCTACAAATCCACCGCTCCCGCAGTCGTAGACAGTGGAAAAATGTGTATCTTGCAGTCCGATAGCCGCGAATGTTTTGATTCCCACTTCGGCGAATGCGTAACAGTGTTTACCCTCGCTGCATCCTTGACCCCACGTAGCATTGGCGGTCGATGGTGCGATTGCCGTGGACAGCAGGAACAACGGTAGTACGCACCTGATCCTCATATATCCTCCTTAGATTGGTCGACCGCGTTCATCTGTGGATATTTAGGCTGGCGCTAATTCACTAGCCGGCCAAACAGTGGCGCTTGTAGAAAATCGTAAGACGGGAGGAGTATGCACGATCTGAGGGCCACTGTCAAGAGTTCGGTTCAGTTCCAAAGATCTGGACACTATATATGTGCGTCGAGTTGGCGTAGCTACCGCTGCGATGTCACTGAAGCTGCAGTCGGGCCGGCTCCGTATACGTCGCGAAGCATGCTCGCGATCGCCTCTGGGGCGCACTTCGCGCGAGCGAGCGCGCGCGCTCGCGCGGCGGTCCCGGGATCCCCCCACAGCCGCCCGATCGCCTGCGCCAGCGCAGCGGCATCACCCGGCGCCACCAACCCCTCCTCTCCCACCAACTCCGGCAGCGCGCCGATCCGGCTCGCCGCCACGGGCAGACCGGCAGCCATCGCCTCGGCTGCTGCCATGCCGAACGTCTCGGCCGAGCGCGAAGGGACGATTGCCAGCGCCGCGCCGGCCCGCAGGTGGGCGAGCTCGACGTCATCCACCTGGCCCACGAAGCGCGCTGTGGTGTCCTCGCTGGCGCCGACGACGCGTGCCTGGCCGTCCGTGCTCCCGGCACCGGCGCCCTCACGCCGGACATCCCTTGCAGCGGCAGCATCTGCCTGCTCGCGTAGGGCGGCGTGCTCGGGACCGTCGCCCGCGACGAGGAGCGGCACCCCGGCGATCCGGCAGGCTTCGATCGCTACGTCCACCCCCTTCTCGGGCGCGAGCCGCGAGACGACGAGCGCGTAGGTCCCCGACTCGACGGCGGCAGGGCGCTCCGACAGTCGCACCGGCGGCGGAACGACATGCACGCGCTCCTCTGCCAGCGGCGCTCCCAGCTCGCGCAGGCGCTCACGCGCGAACGCGCTTGGCACGATCACGGCGTCGGCCTGGTCGGTCATTCGCCGCTGCCACAGAGCGAGCGAGGCGCCATAGGCGAGTGCCTCGCTGCGGCCGCCGCGACAGTTGTGGATGACGCCGGGCAGAGTGTTGCGCCCGTGGCAACGCGTGCACTCCTCGCCGCCCGTGAAGCACACGCCGGTGGCGCAGACGAGGCGGTACTGATGCAGATGCAGCACCACCCGCGCCCCTGCTCCTTTGGCGGCAGCAAGCGCGCGCCAGCCGAACAGCGGGTTCAGGTTGTGCGCGTGCAGCACGCGCGCGCCGGTCACCCGCACGGCCTTGCCGACGTCTGCCGGCGCCAGCCCGCCGCGCAACAGCCCGGCGGCGGCGCGAGCCCGGCCGAGATCGCCCGAGTCGCGAGCGAGCAGCTCAGCCGGCTCACCGAGTTGCTCGCGCACGAGCGCCATCAGCTCCTCGACGACACGCTCCTCGCCCCCGCTCGTGCGATAGCGGTTGTGCAGGAACAAAACCATTCTTGCCGCAAACCTAGACTGTTGCGGTCATGGCGTCCGCTCCCGTTGTTCCGCCCGCCTCGATCGTCGTGCCCACGCGCGCGCGACCGGCCTACCTGGAGGTGGCGCTGGCATCGCTGGCCCCACAGGCTGCCGCCAGCGGCAGCGAGCTGATCGTCGTGGACGACGCCGGGGCCTCTGAGGCCGCGCGCGGTCTGGTCGAGCGCTTCGGCGCCCGCTATGAGCCGCACCCCCGACCGCTCGGCCTGAACGTCGCCCGCAACACGGGCGTCGAGCGCTCGCGCGGTGAGCTGGTCGTGTTCGTCGACGACGATGTCGAGGTGCCGGAGGGCTGGTTGGCGGCGTTGCTGGACGCGGCGCGGGCGCACCCCGAGACCGAGGTCTTCACGGGCCCGATTCGCGTGCG
Source organism: Solirubrobacteraceae bacterium (assembly GCA_036264565.1). Taxonomy (GTDB): domain Bacteria; phylum Actinomycetota; class Thermoleophilia; order Solirubrobacterales; family Solirubrobacteraceae; genus Palsa-744. The sequence continues at coordinate 8,198 of DATAQR010000044.1, forward strand.
CCTGGAAGGCACGCCGCCGCACAGCTGTGGCCGCGAGCCGCCGCCGATCACCTCGCTGGACCTCGGCCCGCGGGACGGTTGGGCGCGCTTTGCCTGGGGCTCGAACATGGCGATCCGGCGCAGCGCCTTGGAACGCGTCGGCCCGTTCGACGTCTCGCTCGAGCACGGCGGCGACGAGCAGGAGTTCCAGGAACGACTCGGATCGCCGGGCGCGATGTACGTGGCCGCCGCGGCGCTCGACCATCGCCGTATGCCCGCGGACGCGCACCTGCGCCCACTGTGCAGGGCGGCGTATGTACGCGGCCGCGCAGCGTGGCGCTTTGACGCCTGGCGCGGCCGGGCGCCGTCGCTCGCGAGCGAGCTGCACACGCTTGCCGGCTGTTTCGGCCATGTGCTGCGACGACACTGTCCGATGGGCCTGACGATGGTCGCGCACAGCTGGGGTCGGTTGCGCGAAAGGATGGCGATGGGGCGAAAGTTGCGCGAAAAAGCGCAAACACCCCCCGTTGCACATACCACAACGCCCCTTTCCTCGACAACTAACACAACCGATGACTTCCTCTCCGGCGAAAGCGGCACGGTCGGCGGCCTCGACGAGCTGCGCCGCACCGCTATCGACATCGGCGAGGATGCGCTGCAGATCGCAAGCGCCCGCCGGCTGCTGCTCGGGCGTGCCGCGCGACGCTCGCCGCCAACGCAGCGTGTGCTGGCGCTGTGCGTGGAGCGCCCGCAAAACGTAAAGCTGACCTCCGCACTGAGCGCCGAGCTTGCCCGTTCACGACACCAGGTCGAACTCCGCCGCTCGCCACCCGGCGACGCCGGCAAGTTCGAGAACCTCAATCGCATGCTTGCCACCGAATACGTCGAGGATTTTGATTGGTTGTTCGTGCTTGACGACGACATCGCGCTGCCGAACGGGTTCGTGGACAGGTTCCTGTTCCTCGCGGAGCGCTTTTCGCTGGACCTGGCCCAACCAGCTCATCGCGCTGCTTCACACGCCGCCTGGCGCGTCACCCGCCGCCGGCGCGGCGCTGTCGCGCGCGAGACCCGCTTTGTCGAGATCGGCCCGGTCACGGCGTTCGCGCGCGGCACCTACCCCGAGTTGCTGCCGTTCCCGCCGCTGCGTATGGGCTGGGGTCTCGATCTGCACTGGGCGGCCCTTGCCGCCGAACACAGCTGGCGCTGCGGCGTGATCGACGCCGTCGCGATCGCGCATCGCAGCGCGCCGGCGGCCTCCGCCTACTCGCGCGAGCAGGCCCTCTCCGAGGCCCGCGCGTTCCTGCGCGAGCGCCCCTACCTGCGTGCCGCCGATGCCCAGCAAACCCTCGTGACCCACCGACGCTGGTGAGTAGCCCCGGCTCAAATCGTAGCGGCCGCTGCGAGTCGTGGGCGCGCCCGGCCGGGAGAATGCCCGGGTCACATGCCGGCCCACCGCAGGCCGGGTGGCGAGCATGAGGGTCGCCGTCGTCGCTGAGTTCTATCCCCGCCGCGCCGACCCGGTGCTGGGCGTGTGGGCGCACCGGCAGGCGCTGGCGGCGCGGGATGCCGGCGCGGAGGTGCGCGTGCTTGTCCTCCACCGCCTGGTGCCGCCGCACGCCGCCCTCGCCGGCGGTCCCGTCAGTGCCGCTCGTGCGTTGCGCGAGCTACTCGGCCAGCCTCACCACGAAACCCGCGACGGGCTGGGAGTGACATACGTGCGCTACCTCTCCCCGCCCCGCTCGCGCTACTACCACGCCTGGGGAGCATGGGCCGCACCCGGGCTTGGCCGGGCGCTGCGTCGACTGCAGCGCTCGTTCGAGTTCGACCTGATCCATGCTCACAACGCGGTGCCGGTCGCCGACGCGGTCAGGCGAACGAGCATCGACGTACCGCTGGCGATCTCCGTGCACGGCGGCGACGTTCTCTACACCGCACCGCGCAACGATGCTGGACGCGCGGCAGTCGAAGCAAATCTCGCCGCCGCCAGCACCGTGCTCGCCAACAGCCACGGCATCGCCGAGCTCGCCAGCCGCTACGGCGCCCGCGACACGCGCGTCGTACATCTCGGCGCGGACCTTCCCGAGTCACGCGCTGGCCACGCCAACGCACAGGACACTCCGCAGGCGCGGGAAGGGCGACACGAGCGCCCGCCGACACTTGTCACCGTCGGGCACCTCGTCGCGCGCAAGCGCCACGCCGACGTGATGCGGGCGCTGGCGGTGCTCTCCGAACGTCATCCCACGCTGCGCTACGAGATCATCGGCGACGGTCCCGAACGCCAAGCGCTGGAAGCGCTGGCTAGGCAACTGGAGATAACTGAGCGCGTGGACTTCCGAGGACAGCTGCCACACGAGCAGGCAATCGCCGCGGCGCGGGCGTGCACGCTGTTTGCGATGCCGTCCACCGAGGAGGCGTTCGGCGTCGCCTACATCGAGGCGATGGCAGCCGGGGTGCCGGCGATCGGCTGCCGCGGCGAGCCCGGACCGGAGGAGATCGCGGCGGCTGGCGACGGCTTCGTACTGGTGCCGCCGGGTGATATCGAGCGTCTGAGCCAGCGTATCGACGAGCTGCTGTCCGACCCGCATCGCCTGCGTGAGGCGAGCATGCGCGCGCGCGAGACGGTGGCCGCAAACTTCAGCTGGCAACGCTGCGGCGAGCAGACGATCGCCGCTTACGAGCACGCGCTGAGATGAAGCCGGTCCTGTTCGTCACCGGCCACGCGCCGCCGTACCGGGTTGGCGCGTTCGCGGCGCTGCACGAGCGCGAGAACGTGGAGTTCGCCCTGTTCGGAGGGCGCCTGGCGCACGGCGGAGGAGCTACTGCCACAGAGCTGCCGTTCCCTCACCGGCAGCTACACGAGCACGCCCTGAAGGGTGCACCCCATGGCGGGGCACACCCTGAAGGGCGCACCCTCTGGGGCGCAGGCAGGCAGGCAGGCGAGCTCTACGCGCTTGCCGCAAGCGGTCGCTACCGGGCGGTGGTCTGCTCGACCGGCGGGCGCGTCGGCCTGCTCGCAACCTGGGCGGGGGCCCGACGAGCACGCGTCCCACTGCTGCTGTGGGCGTCGCTTTGGGCACATCCGCGCAGCTTTGCCCACGCCTTCAGCTTCGTGGCGCTGCGGCGCCTCTACCGCTCGGCCGATGCGCTCGTCACCTACGGGCCCCACGTCAGCGCCTACGTGCGCGCCTACGGCGCCCGCAACGTTCACGTCGCCCCCCAAGCCGTCGACAACGCTTTCTGGAGCAGTGCGCCCTCGACCCACCCGACCAGTCCCGCATGGCCGAACGAGTCGGAGGTGAAGTTCCTGTTTGCGGGGCGTCCGACGCGGGAAAAGGGACTGGGGGTGCTCGCTGAGGCTTGGAGCATGTCGGGCCTACAGGCACCAACCGCCGCGCTCGTCCTCGTCGGCGCGGGGCCCACCCCCCCTTGGGTCCCGGCCGGCGGCGCGGTGGTGGGGGCGGAGCCCATGCCGGCCAGCGCGGTGGTGGGCATCGAGCGCGTGCCGGCGGCCGAGTTGCGCGACCTGTACGCAGCCGCCGACGTGCTCGTCGTCCCGTCGATCGCCACCCGCACCTTCCGCGAGCCATGGGGTTTGGTTGTCAACGAGGCTATGAATCAGGGACTACCGGTGATTGCAAGCGACGCGGTCGGCGCCGCCGCGGGTGGGCTCGTGCGCGACGAGCACAACGGCGTGATCGTGCCAGCGAGCGATCCGATCGCGCTCGCCGCGGCGCTACGCAGGCTGGCCGGCGACGCGGCGATGCGCGCTCGGATGGGGACGGCAGGAAAGCAGGACGTGGCCGCCTACAACTTCGACGCCTGGTCCGGCGGCTTCTCAGCCGCGCTTGCGAGTGTCGGCGTTTCCCGGGAAGGGGTGAGGTAGCGTTGCGCGCCTTGAGAGCCAACACCGCATCTCGCAGCGCGATCGCGGGCGCCCTCGCGACACTCGTCCTCGCCATCGCGGCGCCGGCCGCCATGGGCGGCGTCGGACAGACGATCGTCGATAAGTGCGGCAAAGGCGAACCGTTCGGCGGCTACACGCAAGCGCAGTACAAAGAAGCGCTCAAAGACATGGCGACTGGGACGAGCCAGTACTCCAGCTGCGAAAGCGAAATCCGCCAGGCCGAGCTGGCCGCGGCCGGCGGCGGCACCGGCGGCAAAGCCGGAAGCGCTAGCTCTCACACTGCGATTCCACTCTCTCCGGCCGAGCAGAAGGCGGTGCAGGGCGCCCACAAGCATGGCTCAGCGCCAGTTCAGGTCGGTGGCGAACCGATTCGCCCCGGGGTGGTGCATGCCAACATCGCCTCGGCGGTCAACACCCTGCCCCACTCGCTGTTTGCCGTGATCGCGCTGCTGCTGGCCGCCGCCGTGGCGCTCGTAGCCGGGGAGGTGCGCAAGCGTGTCCGCGCGCGCCGCAGCGCCTGAGCAATCGACCGCTGAGCAATCCACCGCTGAGCAATCCACCGCTGAGCAGCCCACCGTTGGGCAGGCCACAGCTGAGCAGCCCACCGAGATCGTGATGCCAGAGGGCGCATGGAAGGCGGCGCCACCGCCGAGCATCCTGCGCGAGCCACGTGCGACCGCTGCCGCCATCGTCGGGGTCGCCGGCCTGCTGTGCCTGGCGACCTTCCTCGCGGGCGGCGGGCTGAACCTCGCTACGATGACCACGCTCGAGCTGATTCTGACGCTGCTGGCGGGAGCGATCCTCGCCGGCGTCGCCGTACTGCTGCCGTCCGGCGCCCGCAGTTACGGAGCGTGGCCGATCGCGTTGCTGCTGGCGTTCACCGCGCTGACCGGACTGTCGGTCGCCTGGTCGGTGGCGCCCGACGCTAGCTGGCAGGACGCGGGCCGGATGCTCGCCTACAGCGGCGCGTTCGCCGCGACCGTGGCGCTGGCCTGGATCGCCCCTGGCGGCTGGCGGGCGCTGCTCGGCGGCATCGTGCTGGCCGCGGCCGCGGTTTGCACGTATGCGCTGCTAACAAAGGTGCTCCCCAACCACCTGGACGCGGCCGACACCTACGCGCGCTTGCAGCAGCCATACGGCTACTGGAACGCGATCGGCCTGACCGCGGCGATGGGGGCGATCGGCTGCCTGTGGCTCGGCGCCAGGCGCGCCGGGCACGCGCTGCTGAGCGCGCTCGCCTACCCGGCGATCGGATTGATGCTGGTGACGGTGATGCTCGCCTACTCGCGCGGCGCGCTGGCCGCGCTCGCGATCGGGATCATCGTCTGGATGGCGCTCGTCCCGCTTAGGCTGCGCGGCGTGCGTGTACTGGCGGTCGGCGCACTCGGCGCCGCGCCCGTCGTCGCCTGGAGCTTCTCCAAGGCCGCCCTCAAAGACGAACAGGTGGCGCTGGTGGCGCGCACGACCGCCGGGCACCAATTCGGGGTGCTGCTCGTGGCGATGCTGGTCATGCTGCTGCTGGCGGGGGCGGCGATCGGCTTCTTCGGCGACCGCCGTGCTCCGCGCCCGAGCACGCGCAGGGCCGTCGGCTATGCGATCGCGGCCCTGGTTGCCCTGGCGATAGCGGGCGCGTTCGGCGCTCTTGCGATGTCCTCGCGCGGCCTCACCGGCACCATCTCGCACGACCTGTCTTCGCTCACCGACCCGAACGCCAGAGTGCCGAACACCGCCGGGCGCTTGACGGCAGTGAGCAGCGTGCGCGCGCGCTACTGGAAGGAGGCGTTGGAGATCTTCGAAGCGCATCCCGCCCTCGGCGCCGGCGCCGCCGGTTACGAAACCGCGCGCCTGCGCTACCGAACGGCGCCGATCGATGTGCGCCAAGCCCACGGCTACCTCGTGCAGACGCTCGCCGACCTCGGCATCGCCGGACTGGCGTTGACGATCGCCCTGCTGCTCGCCTGGATGGCCGCGACCGGGCGCAGCACGCACCCGTTCAACCGCCGCTGGAGCGCCCGCCGCTCATCGAAACGGGGGTCCTCGCTGGAGAGGAGCGTCTCCCGGCTTCGGCCGCCGGCGCTCGCCTGGCGCTCGGCACCGCTGGCCTACACGCCCGAGCGCATAGGGCTGCTGAGCATGCTCTGCATCGTCGTGACGTTCGGCGTGCACTCGTTCCTGGACTGGACTTGGTACGTGCCCGGCGATGCCTTGGTGGCGCTGCTGTGCGCCGGCTGGTTGGCAGGGCGCGGTCCGCTGGCGCAAGGAAACCGCCCTGGGCCGGCGAGGATCGAGCCATTGCGAGTAGCGATCGCCCTCGTAGTCGTAGCCGGTGCACTGCTGGCGGCATGGACGGAGTGGCAGCCACAGCGCTCGGTCGACGCTTCCGAACAGGCGCTCACGCTGCTGCGACGTAACCCGGTGGCGGCGCTGTCGGCGGCGCAGGCCGCCGTGCAGCGCGATCCGCTATCAGCGACTGCCCTGTTCCGGCTGGCGGCGGTCCAGCACGAGACCGGGCAGAGCGCGCTGGCGCGCGCCACCCTGCAGAAAGCGGTGCAGATGCAGCCGTCCAACCCGGAAACGTGGAGCACGCTCGGTGAATACGACCTGCACACCAATCCGGCCGCCGCCGTGCAGGAGCTGCGCGCCGCCGTGTACCTCGATCCGCAGTCGATCCCGCTCCAGAACGCCTATGTGGAAGCGCTGCGCGCCGCGGGACCAGCCGCCATCGCCGCCGCCGAGGCCAGCGCGGGCACCCCCGCGACGGGCTCACGCACCAGCGCCGCGACAGGCTCACGCGCCGCTGCGCGCACCTCGGCTCAGAAGCGCGAACGCCGGGCGCTCGCCAGCAGCACTGCGCGCGCGCCGGGCACACCGCCGGCGCCGCGCACCTCGACATCCTCGAAGCGGTAGTCCGCGAGCAGGTCGCGGAGCGCCCGGCGGGTGTAGAAGCGCAGGTGATCGGAGCGCGGGTGAAAGCGCGCTTCAAAGGCGCGCCGGTCGAGCCCCAGGCGCAGCCGCGAGAGCGGGCCGTGATCGGGCGTGCTCAGCAGCAACACCGCGCCCGAGCGCAGCACGCGACGCAACTCTGAGAGCCAGCCAGCGGTGTCTGCCACGTGCTCGATCGTCTCGCCGGCCCAGAGGACGTCGAAGCTCGCGTCCGGCAGCGGCAACTCCGCTTCGGGTTCGACGAGGCGGACGTCGAGCTCTGGGTGGTGCGCGAGAGCGCGGCGCACAGGCTCACCGGCGACATCGACAGCAACCACCTCAGCGCCCGCGCGCGCCAGTGCCGCCGCGAACTGCCCTTCGCCGCAGCCGACGTCCAGCACGTGCGGCGCCCGTCCGATCCGCTCAGCCTCGCGCCGAACCCGCTCAAGCAAAAATCGCTCGCGCAGGGCCGAGTGCGCTGGGACGCTCAGCTCAGGAATCTGCTCCCAAATTGTGTCGTGATAGTCGCGAGACGGAGACACTGACTACGCAAGGCTACGAAGGCTACGTCACTGATCCGGTCGCAACTAGCGGGAATATTTGAGCCGCGCGCGGTGGATGGGGCGCACATCGTGACTGAAGAGACTATGTTCTGATGCGCGTGAAGGTCGCCTTCGACAGCCGGCCCACAGTAACCGTGCGCGGGGTCGGCCGCTACTCGCGCTGCATCCTGAACGCGCTGCGCGAGACGGCGCCCAAGGACGTCGAGATCGTCGAGACGCATCGCCCGTCGGCGACCGTCAGGGCACGTCGGGTCGACCTGTTTCACTCGCCTTGGATCGAGGGAGCGATCCTGCGCAGCCCCTGCCCGATGGTGGTGACCCTGCACGACCTCGCCGCGCTTAAGCGCGCAAGCGAGCATCTACGCTCGGGCGTGCGACTGCACATGCGCCGGCTGGCGGTGCAGCGCGCGATGCGAGTAATCGTGCCGACCGAGGCGGTCGCGGGCGACGCCGTGGAGCGGCTCGGCCTGCAGCGCGATCGGATCGCCGTGATCCCTGAGGCGCCCGACCCGAAGATGTACGCGCGCTCCGAGGCCGAGGTGCAGGACGCTCGGGCGCGCTTTGCGCTGCCCGAGCGCTACCTGCTGTGGGTGGGATCGCTGCGCCATCCCGACCCACGCAAGCAGGTGGCCCAGCTGGCAGCGGCGCCGCGCGAGCTGCCGCTCGTGCTGGTCGGCCCGACGCGACCGTGGGCGCATGAGCTGGGAGACGTGATCCTCACCGGCGAGGTGGCCGACGACGAGCTTGCTGCCATCTACAGCGGCGCTCACGCGCTCGTGCTCGCCTCCGAGGACGAGGGGTTCGGCCTGCCCGCCGTCGAGGCGCTCGCCTGCGGAGCGCCGGTAGCCGCCTGCGAGGTGCCGGCGCTGCGCGAGGTGCTCGGCGAGCGCGCCGCGTTCGTAGAGCCCGGCGACATGCGGGCGCTGATCGAGGCGGCCGAGCGCGCTGTCCGGCCCGCGCCGGCGCCACCGCAGTGGAGTTGGCAGGACGCCGCGCATGCCACCTGGAGCGTCTACCGCGACACGCTCGCGGAGATCGCCGGCGATTCGCGCCCGCTTGGCTGGGGGTTGGCCGAGCCGCGGGCGGAGATGGAGTTGGAGTAGTAGCTGCTGCGACCTTTCACGGGCAGAATCATTCAACGCTGTAATCATTCAAGAGTTGAACGATCCCCTGTCCCAAAAGGGACCTCCCCGTGGCTAAAGGGGACCTCCCCGCAGCTACTACACAGCCACCGGCGCCGCTCAGTAGGCCCCGCGCTGCATCAGCACAGCCGGCACCGTCTTCAGCAGGATCGCCAGGTCCAAGGCCAGCGACCAGCGCTCCAGGTAGATGAAGTCGAGGTGCACGAGGTCGTCGAAGTCGAGCTCGGAGCGACCGGAGACCTGCCACAAGCCCGTCAGACCCGGCAGCACCAAGTAGCGCTTGCGGTGCCAGTCCTCGAGCATCTCGTAGTCGCGCTCGGGCAGCGGGCGCGGGCCCACCAGCGACATCTCGCCGCGCAGCACGTTGATCAGCTGCGGTAGCTCGTCCAGCGAAAAGCGGCGCAGCAGCCTCCCAACCGGCGTCACGCGTGGGTCGTCTTGGATCTTGAACAAGGCACCGTCGGCCTCGTTTAGCTCCTCGAGCGCCGCCTGGTCGTGCTCGGCGTCGCAGTACATGGTTCGGAACTTCAGGCAGGCAAAGGGAAGCTGGCCGATGCCGGGGCGCTTGGAGCGATACAGGACCGGGCCACGCGAGCTGAGCTTGACGGCCAGGACGATCGCCACCAACAGCGGCGAGAGCAGCACCAGCAGCACGACGGCGCCGACGACGTCGAAGGCGCGCTTGAGCGCGAAGTCGATGCCCTCGAACACCGGTGGGCCCAGCTCGAACAGCGGCACCGACTGGCCGGGGACGAACTCGGCGCGGTGGACGAGAATCTCCATCGTCGAGGGGGCGATGCGCACGCGCACGCCGCGGCGGTGGCACTGGTCGACCAGCTCGACCGCCGCCTCTTGCGGAAAGTCTGGGTCGGCGATGATCACCTCCTCGACGCGCTGCTCTGCGATGGCGGCTTGCAAACAGTCCAGCGACCCGAGGCGCCTGACGCCGTTGGCAGGCAGCGGGTTGGGCGAGACGAAGCCCACGACTTCGATCGGCGCGTGCTGGCCGATCTTCGATCGGTTGTCGCCGAGCGCGTGGGCAACGTCGTGGATGTGCTTGCCGGTCCCAACCAGGATCGCCCGGCGCCGATAGCCGGCCGCGCGCAAGACCGCTCCGGTGACGCGTTCGTACAGGTAGCGCAGCAGCGAGACGTAGAACAGGGCAAAGGCCAGCGAGCCGTAGAAGATGTAGAAGCTCGTGAAGCGTTCGCCGCTGACCACCGCGAACAGCAGTGCGACGAAGGCGACCTGGAACAGCGAGCCGACGATCCGCGACAGGCCGGGGCGCTGCGAGCGCTCCGCGTACAGGCCCGAGCGGGCAAACAGCAGGGCCGTCAGCAGATAAGCGAAGGCGAGAATGTCGCGCGTGCCGTTAAAGGCGCTTTGCAAATCGAAGCTCGCGAGCACGACCGCCTTCAGCGCCAACGCCGTGAAGATCGCAAGCGAGACGCCGAGCAGGTCGATCAGCAGCAGCGAAGCAACTCGTAGCGCGCGGCGCAGGGTGTCCATTCGCAGCAGGAACGACAGCGCTGGGGAGCGCTTGGCACGCACATCGCGGTCAGGCAGTCGCGGCAGCGCCTGCGTCGGGGCGCGTACTTCCATGTCGCTGCTCACAACCCGTTAGGTTCCCAGATGTAGCGGTCAAGAACCGCGTTAGCCGACAAGCTGCTCCACGCCCGCCGTCTCAATCGTCCGGCGCAGGCCGTCGCGCAGGGAGACCTCGGGCGACCAGCCGAGCAGCTCTTTGGCGAGTGTGATGTCCGGGCGGCGCTGCTTGGGATCGTCGGTCGGCAGCGCCTCGTAGACGATCTCAGAGGTTGCGCCGACGACCTCGCCCACCGCTTCGGCCAGTTCGAGCAAGGTGTACTCGTCGGGGTTGCCGATGTTGACGGGATCGTGGTAGCCGGACTCGGCCAGCGCGATCATGCCTGCAATCAGATCTGAGACGTAACAGAAGGAGCGCGTCTGCAAGCCGTCGCCGAAGATCGTCAGCGGGCGGTTGGCGAGCGCCTGGCGCAGGAAGGTCGGGATCGCGCGCCCGTCATGCGGGCGCATACGCGCGCCGTAGGTGTTGAAGATGCGGATGATCGCGGTGTCGACGCCCTGCTGGCGGCGGTAGGCCATCGTCAGCGCCTCGGCGTAGCGCTTGGCCTCGTCGTAGACGCCGCGTGGGCCGATCGGGTTGACGTGGCCCCAGTAGGACTCCGACTGCGGGTGCTCCTTGGGGTCGCCGTAGACCTCGCTGGTGGAGGCGATCAGGAAGCGCGCGCGCTTGGCCTTGGCCAGGCCCAGCGTGTGATGGGTGCCGTAGGAACCCACCTTGAGCGTATGCAGCGGCAGGCGCAGATAGTCGATCGGCGAGGCCGGCGAGGCCAGGTGATAGACGAAGTCGACCGGCTCGTCCACGTGGTAGGGCTCGATGATGTCGGCCTGCACGTACAGGAAGCGCTCCGGATCGCGGATGTGCGCGATGTTGTTCAGCGAGCCCGTCTCGAAGTTGTCAACGCAGATCACGCGGTGGCCGCGCGCGAGCAGCTCGTCGCACAGATGCGACCCGAGGAAGCCGGCGCCGCCGGTCACCAGGCAGGTTGGCACGCGGCGCAGCATATCGACTAGACGGCGGGCTCCGAGTGGCCCGCGCGGGAGTTTCGTCCCCGGTCAGTCCTTATCATGCCCGCGATGACCGCTCACAACAGACATACCGTCAACGAGTCCAGCGAGCGCCTGACCGTCGCCCCGATCGTCGGGGCCGACGACCCCCGCCGCTTCACCGACTCGGGGATCGAGATCGAGCCACTGTACACCGAGGCCGATCTGCCGGCCAATCTGGACCTCGGCACGCCGGGGGAGTTTCCGTACACGCGCGGGGTGCACCGCGAGATGTACCGCAAACAGACCTGGACGATGCGTCAGTACGCTGGGTACGCCTCGGCGAAGGAGTCCAACGAGCGCTACCGCTACCTGCTCTCCAAGGGATCGACCGGGCTGTCGATGGCCTTCGACTTGCCCACCCAGCTCGGGCTTGACTCCGACAATCCCCGCTGCCTGGGCGAGGTCGGGCGCACCGGCGTCGCGATCGACACGATCGACGACATGCGCACCGCCTTCGACGGCATTCCCCTCAACCAGGTCTCCACGTCGATGACGATCAACGCGCCCGCCGCCTGCCTGCTGCTGCTCTACGAGTTGGTTGGCGAGGAGCAGGGGGTGCCCTCCCAGCAGCTGCGCGGAACTACCCAGAACGACGTGCTCAAGGAGTACATCGCGCGCGGCAACTACATCTATCCGCCGCGGCCGACGATGCGGATCACGACCGACCTGTTCCAGTACTGCAACGAACGCGTGCCGAAGTGGAACACAATCTCGATCTCCGGCTACCACTTTCGCGAGAAGGGGTGCAGCGCCGTGCAGGAGGTGGCGTTCACGCTCTCCAGCGGGATCGCCTACGTGACCGCGGCGATCGAGAAGGGGCTCGACGTGGACGACTTCGCGCCGCGGCTGGCCTTCTTCTTCAACGGACACAACAACGTTTTCCAGGAGGTCGCTAAGTTCCGCGCGGCGCGGCGGATGTGGGCGCACATCATGAAAGAGCGCTTCGGTGCGACCAATCCGAAGTCGACGATGCTGCGCTTCCACACGCAGACTGGCGGCGTCACGCTGACCGCGCAGCAGCCGGAGAACAACATCGTGCGCGTGGCGCTGCAAGGGTTTGCCGCGGTGTGCGGTGGGACGCAGTCGCTGCACACCAACGGCTTTGACGAGGCACTGGCGTTGCCGACCGAGTACGCGGCCAAGATCGCGCTGCGCACGCAGCAGATCCTCGCGTATGAGTCCGGCGCCGCCGACACTGTCGATCCGTTCGCCGGGTCCTACTTCGTGGAGTCGCTCACCGGCGAGATCGAAGCGCGTGCGAACGAGCTGATCGCCAAGGTCGATGCACTGGGCGGGTCGGTCAACGCGATCCAGTTCATCACCGGCGAGATCGACGAGTCGGCCTGGGGCTACCAGGAGCGCTACCGGATCGGGCAGGACATCGTCGTTGGCGTCAACAAGTTCGAGGAGGAAGACCTGGAGGTCCCCGACCTGCTGCGCGTCGATCCGCAGTCAGAGCGCGAACAGGTCGATCGCCTGAAGGCGTTCAAGGCCGACCGCGACCAGGAGCTGGTGGCCCAACGCCTGCAGGAGCTGCGCGAGACGGCGCGCGGGAGCGGCAACCTGCTGCCGGCGATCCGCCAGGCGCTGAAGGACCGCTGCTCGCTCGGCGAGGCGTGCGGGGCCATGCAAGACGTGTTCGGCAAGTACGCGCCAACCTTTTAGGACGACTGGCCCACATGTGGGCCAGTCCCGACCCGTACATGTACGGGTCGGCCGGACGGCGCATGCGCCGTCCGGATCAATAAGATCAGCCGCGATGATCGTCGCCGCGAGCTTCTACGACGTCGTCCTGGCCGTGCACATCATGGCCGTCGTATTCGCCTTCGGCGCGACGCTCGCGTATCCGGTCCTGCTGGGGACGATCACGAAGGCCGACTCGCGCGCGCTGCCCGCCCTGTACAAGGCGCTGCACGCGATCTCCACCCGCGTGATCATGCCGGGCCTCGCATTGGTGGTGGTCTGCGGGATCTACATGGCCTCCGACGCCAAACTGTGGAGCGAATTCTTCGTGCAGTGGGGCCTCGGCGTCGTGGTGGTGATCGGCGCCGTCGAGGGGATGTTCCTGAGCCCGAACGAGAAGCGCCTGTGCGCGATCGCCGACCGCGACCTGGCCGCCTCCGGCGAAGGCGCGTTCGCGCCGAGCGCCGAGCACGACGCGCTGGTCAAGCGCATCGGCGCCACCGGTGCGCTGATGGACGGGCTCGTGCTGCTCACGATCCTGTTCATGGTCATCAAGCCGTAGGCCGTGCCCGGCGGTACGCTGGGAGCCGTGAGCGAGCAGAGCTACAGAGTCGCCGTCGTCGGCGCCACCGGCCAGGTCGGCACGCTGATGCTGAGGCTGCTGCGCGAGCGTGGGTTCCCGGCGCGCGAGATCGTGCCGTTCGCCTCCGAGCGATCGGCGGGCAAGGAGATCGCGGGGGTCGGGACCGTCCAGCCGCTCACCGACGAGACGATCCAGGGCTTCGACTTGGCGCTGTTCTCCGCCGGCGGCTCGACCGCAGGCGAGTGGGCGCCGCGCTTCGTGGACGCCGGCGCGGTCGTGGTGGACAACAGCTCCAGGTGGCGGATGAGCGAGGACGTCCCGCTCGTCGTAGCGGAGGTCAACCCGGAGGCGCTGGTATCGCACAAAGGGATCGTGGCCAACCCCAACTGCTCCACCATGCAGATGGTCGTGGCGCTGAAGCCGATCTACGACGCCGCCGGCATCGAGCGGCTGGTGATCTCCACTTACCAGGCCGTCTCGGGCACCGGCAAGAAGGCCGTGGACGAGCTGCTTGACCAGTCGCACGCACTGCTACACGAGCTGGAGCCGCCAGCGCCGCAGTCCTACGCGCACCAGATCGCATTCAACGCACTGCCCCACGCCGGATCGTTCGCTCCGGGCGACGACCACACCGACGAGGAGCGCAAGTTGATGGGCGAGACCCGCAAGATCCTCGACGACCAGTCGATCCGGGTCAGCGCCACCTGCGTGCGCGTACCGGTGCTCAACGGGCACTCCGAGGCCGTCAACGTGCAGACGCGCGAGCAGCTCTCCCCCGAGCGGGCGCGCGAGCTGCTGCGCGCCGCTCCCGGCGTGACGGTCGCCGACGACCCCGACGCCGCGCTGTACCCGCTCGCAACAAAGGTCAGCGGCTCGGATCAGGTCTTCGTCGGCCGCATCCGCCGCGACCCCGGCCACGAGCGCGCGCTTGACATGTGGATCGTCGCCGACAATCTGCGTAAGGGCGCGGCGACGAATGCTGTGCAGCTCGCCGAGTTGCTGCACGAGCTGGCGCTGATTGCGCCTCGCGGCGCGCGGGCTGCAGCTTAGGAAGGACTCCCGCCGCCACGCTCGAAATGGGGACGATGAGCGTCTCTACCGAGGTGCAACGCACCCTTGTCAAGTCTCCACCGGAGCTGTGGGCCGAGCTGGGCAACCCAGAAGCTCTTGCTAAGCACCTCGGCGAGTTGGGCGAGATCCGCATCACTGCGGTCGAGCCGGAGAGCAAGGTCGAGTGGGAGGCTGATGGCGCAACGGGCGTCGTCGAGCTCAAGCAGTCGGGCTGGGGCACAAAGGTGACCCTGTCGCTCACGCGCCAGACGCCGGAGGCAGAGGCTGAGCCGGAACCCGCGGCTACCAGTGCCGCGACCGAGCCAGAGCCCGAGGATGTCGTTGAGCCGGTGGCTACAGCCGCAGAGCCCGCATCGGCCGTCGAGCCAGTTGCTGCGGTCGTCGAGCCCGAATCTGTTCCTGAGCCGCTTTCAGAGCCTGAGCCACAACTAGGATTCTTTGCGCGCATCTTCCGCAAACGCAAGACGAAGCTCGCCACAGCTGTCAAGTCCCAATCCGAGCCCGAGCCTGTAGAGGTCGAGGTCGTTGCGATGGCGGCCCCTGAGCCGATCTACCCCGAGCCGCCCTCGGAACCGGTCGTGGACCTCGCCGCGGAACTTGCTTCGGTCGAAGCTCAGATGACCGAAGAGAGCACCGAGCTGCTCACCGGCGTGCTCGACCGCCTCGGCGCCGCGCACCACCGGCCGTTCTCGCGCGGATAACATCCCGCCCCCGTGCGGAGCAAGGCCCCTGAGACCTATGACGAGAAGCTCGCCCAGCTGACCGAGCTGCGCGAGGCTGCGCTGCACTCGGCCCCCGAGGCCGAGGAGAAGCAGCACGCGCGCGGCAAGTACACCGCCCGCGAGCGGGTCGAGAAGCTGCTCGATCCCGGCTCCTTCCAGGAGCTGGATACGTTCGTGCGCCACCGCACCTACGACTTCGACATGCAGAAGAACCGCCCGTGGGGCGATGCGGTCGTCACCGGCCACGGCACGATCGAGGGGCGGCGGGTGTGCGTGTTCAGCCAAGACTTCACCGTCTTCGGTGGGTCGCTCGGCGAGGTGATGGGCGAGAAGATGTGCAAGATCATGGACCTGGCGGCCAAGATCGGCTGCCCGGTGATCGGCATCAACGACTCTGGCGGCGCGCGCATCCAGGAGGGCGTCGTCTCGCTGGGCTCATACGGCGATGTGTTCCTGCGCAACGTGCGCTCCTCGGGCGTGATCCCGCAGATCAGCTTGGTCATGGGCCCGTGCGCGGGTGGCGCCGTCTACTCGCCGGCGATCACCGACTTCATCTTCATGGTCAAGGAGACCAGCCACATGTTCATCACCGGCCCCGACGTGATCAAGACGGTTACCGGCGAGGAAGTCGAGTTCGAGGAGCTCGGCGGCGCCATGAGCCACAACACCAAGTCGGGCGTGGCCAGTTTGCCTCCGAGGACGAGGA
>DATAQR010000063.1:0-4821 GCA_036264565.1 Solirubrobacteraceae bacterium
GTCCGCTCGAGCGCCTGCTCGGCGACGACACGATCACCGAGATCATGGTCAACGGCCCGCTGGACGTGTGGGTCGAGCGCGACGGCATCCTGCACAGGACCTCGGTGCGCTTCAACGACGAGTCGCACCTGCGCCGCATCATCACCAAGATGGTCGCCGAGGTCGGGCGGCGGATCGACGAGTCCCAGCCGATGGTCGACGCGCGCATGCCCGACGGCAGCCGCATCAACGCCGTGATCCCGCCGCTGTCGCTGTCGGGGCCGCTGCTGACTATCCGCCGCTTCGGGGCAGAGCGCCTGGGGCTCGACGACCTCGTGCGGGTGGGGACGCTGACGCCTGACACCTGCGACCTGCTGCAGCGCTGCGTGGAGGCGCGCCTGAACGTGCTCATCTCCGGCGGCACCGGCGCCGGCAAGACGACCCTGCTCAACGCGCTCTCAGCGTCGATTCCCGACAGCGAGCGGATCGTCACGATCGAGGACGCCGCCGAGCTGAGGCTCGACCAGCGCCACGTGCTGCGTCTGGAGCACCGGCCGAAGAACATCGAGGGGGAGGGCGAGGTCACGATCCGCGACCTCGTGCGCAACTCCCTGCGCATGCGCCCCGACCGCATCGTCGTGGGCGAGGTCCGCGGCGCCGAGGCGCTCGACATGCTGCAGGCGCTGAACACCGGCCACGACGGCTCGCTCTCCACCCTGCACGCCAACTCACCCCGCGACGCGCTCGCGCGCGTGGAGACGATGGTGATGATGGCCGGCTACGACCTGCCGCTGCGCGCGATCCGCCAGCAGATCGCCGCCGCGCTCGACCTGATCCTGCAGCTGGAACGGATGCACGACGGCTCGCGCAAGGTGGTCGCGATCACAGAGGTGCAGCGGATGGAGTCGGACGTGATCACGTTGCAGGACCTGTTCGCCTTCCAGGTCGACGCCGCCGCGTCCGGGCGCACGGTGGTGGGGACGCTCGCATCCAGCGGCCTGCGCCCCACGTTCCTCGAGAAGTTCGAGAAGCGCGGCGTCAAGCTGCCGGGCTGGCTGGCCGCGCCCAACGGGCGCCAGCACACCGCTCGTGGGGTGCATGCATGAGCGCGACCGTGCAGCACGCCTCCTTCTGGGCAGGCACGCCCGCGCTCCTCGCGGTCGCGTTCGGCTGCGCGCTGCTGGTCACGCTCGCTCTGCTCGCATTGCTATGGCCGCGCCTGCGCCGGCCCGACGTACGCGCGCGCGTGGGGCGGTTCACCGTGCCGCCGGCGCCCCCCACCCTGCAGCCCGCCGCGGCGTTCGCCGGCGAGGCCCCCGCGCGGGAATGGGGGGACAGGCTGTTCGGGGGGGGGCAGTGGTGGGGCGCGTTCAAGGAGAAGCTCGAGCTCGCGCGGATCGAGCGGCCCGCGGGCGAAATCGTGCTCGTCACCACGCTCGCCACGCTTGCTGCAGCCGTGGTCCTCTCGCTCATGGCTGGCACGCCCGTGCTCGCGATCCCCATCTTGGGACTCGGGCCGGCGGCGATGCTCGCGATCGTCAACCAGCGCCTCGCCCGCCAGCGCCGGCAGTTCCGCGAACAGCTGCCATCGCACCTGCAGGAGCTCGCGTCGGCGATGCGCGCCGGGCACAGCCTCGTAAGCGGGCTGCGCACGATCGCCTCCTCGGCCGCCGAGCCGATGCGCACGGAGCTTCAGCGCGTGCTCGCCGACGAGCAGCTCGGCGTGCCGCTCGACGCCGCGCTGGCGCCGATGGCCCGGCGCATGGCCAGCGACGACGTCAAGCAGGTGGCGCTCGTCGCCGCGCTGCACGAGCGCACGGGCGGCAACATGGCGGCCGTGCTCGACCAGGTCGCCGAGGGCGTGCGCGAGCGCATGGAGCTGCGCCGCGAGCTGGAGTCCCTGACCGCCCAGGCGCGCCTGTCGCGCTGGGTCGTGACGCTGCTGCCGCCGGCGCTGATGCTGGTCATCTCCATCGAGAACGGATCGTATCTCCGGCCGCTGTTCCACACGTCTGCGGGTGTGCTGCTGCTGCTCGTCGCGTTCGGCATGGTCGTGGCTGGCTCGCTGGCGATGAAGGCGATCGTCAACGTGGAGGCGTGAGCGGGTGGCCCTGCTGGTCGTGATAGGTCTGCTCCTGCTCGGCGCCGCGGTCGCTCTTCTGCTGCGGGCGGTGGCGCTGCCGCGGCTGCGCATGGAGGGCCACATGCGCCAGATCGAGGCATACGGCTTCGGCAGCGACGATTCCGAGTCGCTTCTCGATGCGCAGGACGGACCCGGCCCGCTCGACGCGGTCGCCGAGCGCGCCGGCCGCTGGGCGATGCGCTACGTCAAGTCGCTCAAGCCGCTCGAGCGCCGCGAGCTGCTCGCCGCCGGTATCTACGACCGCTCGGTCGAGGCGGTCCACGGTCTGCGCGTGATGGCGGCCGCCGGGCTGCCGGCCATGATCCTGGCGGCAACGCTGCTCGGCGGCTCTGTCTCGCTTCGGACGATAGTGGCGCTGTGCGCGCTCGCCGCGCTCGGCTGGCTGCTGCCTGCAGTGATGATCAGAAGCCGCGGACGGCAGCGGCTGGACCGGATCGACGCCGCGCTGCCCGAGCTGATCGACGTGCTGACCGCGACGATCGAGGCCGGCCTGGGCTTCGCCGGCTCGCTGGCGCTGTGCGCCGAGCGCTTCGACGGGCCGCTCGGGCAGGAGTTGCGGCTCACGCTGCGCGAGCAGACGATGGGCCTGTCGACGAACGCGGCGCTCGAGAACATGCGCGAGCGCTGCGACACGCCTTCCGTGCGCGCATTCGTCCGCGCTGTCGCGCAGGGCGAGTCGCTGGGTGTCTCGATCGGCGCGATGATGCGCAACCTGGCCACCGAGACGCGCAAGCGTCGGCGCGCGAGCGCCCAGGAACGCATCCAGAAGGCGCCGGTCAAGCTGCTCTTCCCGCTGATCTTCCTGATCTTCCCCGCGTTGCTGATCGTCCTGCTCTACCCGGCTCTCCACAACGTGCTCACGACCCTCAACGGTGGCTGATTCGATGAAGCTCCGGCTTGTCGTGCCGGCCGCGTTTCTGGCCCTCGCCGGCGCGAACGCCGTCTCCGCCTCCCGCGTGGTGGGCGCGTTCGCCGCGCATGGGGGAGGACATCGCGGCCTGCTGGCGCTGCACGCCGTGCTGCAGACGGCGATCGCGCTGGCGTTTGCGTTCTTCACGGTTCAGCGCTCGCAGCCCCGCCGCCGGGCGCGCCGGCCGCTCGCGTTCCTCGCCTGCGCGGTGGCGATGCTCGCCGTCGTCCCGGCGGCCGGTCCCAGCGCGGGCACGCCGTCCGCGCTGCTGCTCGCCGGCGACGCCGTCGCGGTCGCCGGCTCGCTGTGGATCTTCGCGTCGGTGCTCGCGCTCGGCCGCTGCTTCGGCGTCCTGCCCGAGGCGCGCGGCCTGGTCACACGCGGCCCCTACCGCCTCGTGCGCCATCCCGTCTACCTCGGCGAGATCGTCGCGCTGGCCGGGCTCACACTCGCCGCGCCGGCGCTGAGCCACCTCGCGATCCTGGCCGTCTTCGTCCTCGCCCAGCTGACGCGCATGCGCTTTGAGGAAGCCGCGCTGACCGAGGCCTTCCCCGAGTATGCGGCCTACGCCGCCCGCACGCCGCGCCTCGTGCCGGGGCGGAGGGTCGCGCAGGGGACCGCGCTGGGCGCGCCCGGGCTTGCTCACGTACCGCACTTTGTGCGGGTTCCAATCCCTGGACAGATGGACGATTAACCTTTCTGAGGTCTTTCTGCTACGGTGCCTCCCGCATCGAGGGACTCAACTGGAGACGAGGCAAGGAGGCGGGATGAGTGGCTTGGAGCTGGATGGCACACGGTCCGAGATTCGTAGGTCGAGGCGACTGTTCGCCGGCGTTCGCTCCGTGAGGAGCGTCGGACTCCTGGTCGCGTTGCTCCTGCTCGGGGGCCTGGCTGTGGGGGCCGCGCCGGCGGCTGCGAATACGGCGGTCACGGCTAATATCACGACGAATACGACGTGGACTTGGGCTGGCAGCCCATATGATCTCGATAAATCAGTGTTCGTGGTAGCTGGGGCCACATTGACGATCGAACCGGGTGTGACAGTGGACTTCAACGCGGGCGAAGGCACGACTCTTTACGTCAAAGGCACGATCTTGTCATTAGGGAGCGCGAGCAGCCCGGTGGTTTTCACTTCAAGCCAGGCATTGCTGGGTGGCGGCGTGCCTGGCCAGTATAAAGGCTTGGAAGTGGAATCTGGAAACGCGTCATCGGTATTCTCCTACACCGGCTTCTACTATGGTGCAAAAGGATCAGGTGGGCTTTATGGGTATGGCGAGCTGAAAATCATCAAAGGCTCGACGGTGTTGATCGAACACAGCACCTTTGAAAACAATGCTTATACTGGCGTGAAACTCTCTGACACGTCCATAGCGAACGTGGCATACTCGGAGTTCACGAATAACGGTGGTGGTCTGGCGGCCTCGACCGAAGCTGTTATGAACGTGAGCCATAGCACGATCACCAAAAACACAGAAGACGGCGTCTTCTGGAATACCCTGTCCGAAAAAGAGGCGGGATCGTCATTCACGTATAACACGATCGCCGAAAATGGTAATATCGGCGTAGACATCGTAGAGGAATGCAAGCGACCCGTGTCAACATTTCCCCACGGGGAATACAACAACATCTATTCTAACGGCGGTACCAAAGAAGCCGACAAACAAGTATCCCCCCTAGTGTGTAAATCAGGTCCTTTGCCGGTGGACTGGGAAAACAATTACTGGGGCTCTGAAGTCTATTACTACCACAATAGTAAAGAATGTGGGGAAACGGCTACCCCATATCCAGG
>DATAQR010000170.1:0-16639 GCA_036264565.1 Solirubrobacteraceae bacterium
CGGCCCGTGATCACGATCATCACCTGGTAGAGGCCGTACAGCGTCCAGCCGAGCGCCAGCCAGGGCAGCGCCGAGTGCGCGCCGAAGTATTCGGGCGCCGAGAGCAGCCTCACCAGCCAGCGGCCCAATAGGGCGACCGCCGCCACCACCACGCCCGTGGCGAGCACGAAGTAGGTCGTCACAATCGAATACAGACGCGACGCCTCCACGTCGCTGTCGATCGAATAGGCCAGCGGCGGCCACGCGTATTGGAAGCCGCGCACGAACACGAACACGACCGTCGCCAGCTGCACCGCGATCGAATACTCGCCGGCGGCGGCGTGGCCGACACCGCGAAACAGGTAAAAACGGTCCACCGCCTGCAGCGCGTACACGCTCGCGTCGGCCGGCACCGTTGGCAGCCCGAAGCTGAGCATCGCTCTCAGATCAGCAAAGTGAACGCGCAGGGAGAAGCGCCGGCGCAACAGCCACCACAGGCCAAGCACCGTGATCGCGGTGGCGCCGAAGTTGCCGAGCAGCAACCCGCGCGCTTGGAGGCCGGCGAACACCACCAGTACGACGGTGAAGGTGACCGTCATCGCCACGTTGGCGCCCGAGGCCCACATATACGCCCTGGCACGCCCGTCCACGCGCAGCTGCGCGTAGGCCATCTCGATGTTGGTGAACGCCCACAGGCCGAGGATCGCGCAGTCCATCAGCGGCACGTCTTCGAAGCCAAGAATCAGCCGCGACAACGCGCCCGAGAAAGCGAGCGCCAGCAGCGCCGCCAGCGTCGTCGTCCAGGCAACTGTGGCCGTCGCGGTGCGCGCGATCCGGGCCCGGCGCTCAGGGTTCTCGTCGGTGAAGTAGAAGCGCACGAACGCCTCGCCGACACCCAGCCGCAGCAGGATGCTCGACAGGATCACCGCCGTCAGCAGCGTGTTGTAGGCGCCGTAGCCGCCGCTGGTGACGTGCCGCGTGTACAGCGGCAGCGTGATCACCGCGATCCCCTTCGCGACTATTTCCGCCGCCTGGTAAGCGGCGCCGGTCGTGACCAGGCGTCTCAGGTAGTCGCGCACGCGAGCTCGTCCTCCGCGGGAGCCGGCGTGCGCGTGAACGACAGCGCCACCCCGACGCCGAGCAGGGTCCAGGTGATCGGGTCTTCGAGGAAGTCGGCATACACCCAGGTGTGCAGGACCAGCGCCGCGAAGCAGGCGGCGAGCGCGATTCGCGGCGGCGAGCGGCCTGCCCCGCGGAATAGCGTGAGCAGCGCCACCACCACAAGCGCCACATACAGAGCCAGCCCGGCGATGCCCTGCTCGGCGGCGACGGTGATCGGGATCGCGTGCGAGGCGCTGGTCGCGTTCTGCGCGCTGCCGCCGCCGTGGCGCTTGTACTCGGTTTCAAACGATCCCGATCCAAAGCCCTGCAGCGGGCGATCGGCGAACAGTTTCAGGCCGCCGGAGACCAGTTTTGCGCGGCCGCTGGTGGCGTTGTTGGCCGACCCGCCCGAGCCCTTCAGGCCAAAGTGAAGCGACGCCGGCGCCGCTACCACGACGACCAGTGCAATCGCCGCCAGCGCCAGCGCGACGTAGATAGTCGAGCGCACGTCCCAGCGCCAGGCGGCCAACACGGCAAGGCCGAGTAGGAGCGCGGCGATGCTCGACTGCGAGAAGCTCGTGATCAGCCCCAACAACAGCCACGCAAGCACCCCGGCGCCGATCAGCTGCTCACGCCGTTCGCGCGCCCACAGCACGACGGTCGCCACAGCGATCATCACCAGCGCCAGGAAGCGGCCGTAGATGCTGGGGTCGAAGAACAGCGAGTTGACGCGAAAGTAATTGTCGTACTCGTTGGCGGCGAGCACCTTCGGGTTCAGGAACAGGGCTTTGCGGTAGTACTCGATGAAGCCGACGCCGGCGAACAGGATCGCGAGGACGACCGCTACGCCCAGGCATGTCAGCAACAGTTGCCGTGTCCACGGAGCGTCGCGCAGCAGCAGGTAGAGCAGGCCGAACGGGATGTAGAAGAAGGCCAGGTTCTCAGCCGCCTTGCCGACATCGGCGGAGTAGCCGGCCTGTAGCGCGTACAGCACAACCACGGCCAGCAGCAGCCAATCCAGCGCGATCGGCGGGTGCCTACGCACATACACGCTCGCGCGCAAGCCTCCGCTCGCACCCCCGCCCGCGCGCTCAGGCAGAAGTCGCGGCAGTAGGTGCACGAACGCGCCGGCGGCCACCACCGCGTACAGCGGCAGCAGCAGGTTGACCGTGCGCCCGTCGGCGGAGATCGGTAGTCTGAATGGCAGCGCTAGCACCGCCAGCAGTGGAAAGGCGCGTGAGTCACTGCGCATGAGCAGCGCAAGAGCGGCGATCACGACCAGTGCGCCGACGCAGGCGGCGGCAAGCACTTGGGCACTTGGCAGACTCGTGGCGATCACGGCGCCACCAACTGGAATGTGCGCGAGGACGGGACCGAGCGTTTCTGGCCGAGCAGATGTACGCGCACCGTGTAAACACCCGCTGGGGCGATCACGCCCCGGTTGCGGGGGACGAGTGTCGTGTAACCGTCGGCCTTGCGCAGCACGCTGTAGCCGCTCGCCACGCCGCGGCGACCGTTCCAGCGCAGCGAAAGCGTCTTGTAGCGACCAACGGGGACATTCGTGACTAGGGTTGCGACGTCTTCGCCACTCGCGCTTTCGACGGTTACGGTCACGCGGTCAGCTTTGGTGAGCTTGAAGGCGATCCGCTCTTCGCTCAGCTTGCCGGGAGCCGACGGAACGGGCTTCGATGTCAGTTGGAAGCGTTCGACCGGCGTCGGGGTGTGCTTCAACCGCTGGGTGACGATCAGGGCAACGAAGCAGGCTGCCACCAGCGCCGCGAAGATCATGGCGGCGAGCCGGGGATCAGCGGCGGGCGCGGAGCGTCGAGTCGATCCGTGGCCGCGCGCTACGGGGCCGTCGGGCCCTCCAGCCGCCGCTTCGCTCAACTGGCCGCCTCGCCGTCCGAGGCGAAGCTCTCGACCGTGTCCGAGCGCAGGCCCAGGCGCAGCGTCTCTAGCGAGAGCACGTCGTCGGGGGCGATGTTGCCGAGGTTGCACTCATTGCCGAGGTGCTTGAGCAGCCACACCTGTTGCTCACGCTGGGGGGCCTCGAAGACGATCCGATCGGCGTCGATCGCGTGCACGATCTCATCGATCAGCCCTGTGCGCACCTCACCGTCGGCGCGGTAGATGCCGGCCGTCCCGGACTCGCGCGCCTCGGCGATCACCTTCCAGGCGCCGGCCGCCAGATCGCGTTCGATCTGCTCCACCCACACGTACGGCGCCATGATGAAATCTACGTCCTTGCTGCCAACCTCCGAGAGCACGGTGAAATGCGCCGCAAGCGTGCGGATGAGATGAGCCTTAACCTCGGCGTCGAGCGCGATCGTCCCGTCGGAGATCTCCACGTGGCGCAGGCCGAGCTCGCGCAGCCACGCCACCAGCCCCTCGACGCGGCCCTGCTTGATCGCGATCTCCGTCAACGTGCCGCCGAGCACCACCGGCACCCCATGCGCCGCGTAGCGCTCCAGCTTGGGCTTCAGGTTGGCCGTCACCAAAGCGGTGCCCCAGCCGAGCTTGACGATGTCGACGGACTCGCCGACGGTCTCCATCAACCCATCGACTTGAGCGATCGAGAGGCCGCGGTCGATCACATGGGTGATGCCGCGCTCGCGCGGCTTGCGCGAGCGCTCGGGGACGGCCAGGAAGCCGGCTGTCGTCCGGTCTGAGCTCACGTCGCGGCTGGACACTAGCGGCCCACTCCGAGCTGGACCTAGCCGCTGCCGGCGGCGCTTTCGCCGCTGCCCGTGGCGGCCGGTTCGCCCTGGCTGTGGGCGCCGCCGCCGCCAAGCTGAGCAGCCTGGTCGGCCCCGGCGAGCACGACCACGGTCGCGGAGCCCACCATCCCAGCGATCGTCGTATCCATCGGCTGCACCTGCGTTACGTTCAGCTTCCTGGCCACGCCCTGAGCATCGGCGCGATGGCCGCTGGAGTACTCGACCACGGTGCTCTGGTGCGTCCCCGGCGGCACCGCCGCCGAGGCCAGGGCCTGTGTGTAGCCGCTCTGCTTCAGATCGGAGGCGAGGTGGTGCGCGAGGCCGGCCGTGGCCGTGCCGTTGAGCACGACGACGGCTGTTTCGGCGGGGCTGGCGGCAACCGCCTGGTGGCTGGTGCTGTGTTTGGTCGTCGTGCGATGGCTGCTTGACGGCGTCGCTTCGCTGCCGGCGGAGTTGCGTGTCGCTGCCGGCGTGGGTGAGCCCCCGCCTTTCAGCGCGGAGACGGCGAAGATCAGCACCAGCACGACCACGATCAGCACGCCAACCCCGAGCACGATCGCCCTCGTTGGCGAGCGCTCCTGGCGGAAGTCCTTGCGAGTGCCCCCGACCGCGGTGGCGGTGGCGGCAGAGTCCGGAATCGCAGTCGATCGTGGCGGGGCGGGCTCAGGCGCCGCCGGCGAGGGCGGCAGCGGCGCTCTCGGCGCCGCCCTGGTGACGCCCTGCGCGGCGGCCGTGACCGGCGCCGGTGTCACCGCCGGCTTCTCCTGCTCGGACGCCGCGGTGGCAGCGGCGGGGGTCGCGACGGCAGCAGCAGGTGCGGCGGCGGGTACAGCAGGCGGCGTCACAGCCGCGGCACTCGCGCTGACCGCCGTGGCGACCGGCGCGCTCACAAGCGGAGTCGTGCGCGCAACGACGCGGCCCTGTGGCGTCGGCGGCGCCGAGCCACGCTGCACGCGCGCGGCGGCGCCGGCGCTGACGCGCTGCTCCATCTCCGCCGCGCGCTCGGGGGCGCGGCCGGCCCACTCGCGTAGGCGCTTGATCTCGCGCGCTTGGGAGAACACGAGCAGCGACAGGATCGCGATCCCGGCGAGCGCGAGGAAGGCGGCGATCGCGCCGACCTTGGTGAACGAGTTCGACAGCGACAGCGCGAGGGTCAGCGCGGTCATGCGGGCGTCTTAGATACGTTCATCGATCCCGTGAGTCTATGAGGGTCGCAGGCGTGTCGCGACGGTCATCCGCGGAGCCTGCGGCCTGTCCCGAACCGGCGCCGCTCGCTTCGGGCACGGCGCCGCGCCCGGACACCTTCTCGGAGAGCTCTGCCCGCACCGCGGAGAGTTCGGACACGCGCGCCGCCAGGCCCGCCGCGTCGCCCTCGAGCACGAGCAGCCCGATCTCGTCGAACATCGCCTCGACCGTCTCGGGGGCGAGCGTCTCGCGTTCGGCCAGCATGATCTTCTCAGCAGCCGTCGAACACGGGCGCTCGTAACCGTTGAACAGCTCCTCGTGCAGCTTCTCCCCCGCGCGCCGGCCGACGATCTCCACCTCCACGTCGCGGTCGGGGTCAAGGCCGGACAGCTCGATCATCGCGCGCGCAAGATCGACGATCTTCACCGGTTCGCCCATATCGAGCACGAACACGTCCGCGCCGCGCGCGCCGCCGGAGGCCAGCGAGCCGGAGCGAATGATCAGCTGTACCGCCTCCGGGATCGTCATGAAATAGCGGGTCATCCGCTCGTCGGTGACGGTCACGGGTCCGCCCCGCTCGATCTGGCGGCGGAAGATCGGCACGACGCTGCCCGAGGAGCCGAGCACGTTGCCGAAGCGCACCGCCGCGTAGCGAGTGCCGTGGAAACGCGCGGTGGCTGCCTCCAGCGCAAACTCCGCCAGTGCCTTGCTTGCGCCCATCACCGTCGCCGGGGCGACCGCCTTGTCGGTGGAGACGAGCACGAAGCGCCCCACGCCCATCTCGCCGGCGACATGCGCCACCACGCGGGTGGCGATCGCGTTGTTGCGCACCGCCTCGACCGGATTGGACTCCATCAGCCCGACGTGCTTGTAGGCGGCGGCGTGGAAGATCACGGTTGGCCGGTACTCGGCCAGCACCTCGCGCATCCGCTCCTCCTCCTTGCAGTCGGCGAGAACCGCTGCCAGCACGGAGACGTGCACATGACGCTCGTCATGCAGCTCGCGCTCGATTGCGAACAGGTTGTCCTCGGCGTGGTCAAGCAACACGATCCGCCGTGGGCCGACGCGGGCGATCTGCCGGCACAGCTCCGAGCCGATCGAGCCGCCGGCGCCGGTTACGAGCACCGTCTCGCCGGCGAGGTAGGCGCCGACGCGGTCGAGCTCCATCAACACCGGCTCGCGGCCGAGCACGTCCTCGACGCGCACCTCGCGCACCTGACGGGAGAGTCCCAGCGAGGACGAGCCCGCCGCCGGGGAGCCCTGGTCCTGCAACAGCTCGAACACCGTCGGCAGTGTGCGCACGGGCACCGCTCGCGCCCGGCAGGCACGCACTACCCGCGCTCGCGTGGAGCCCGGCGCGGAGGGGATCGCGATGATCACTTCCTCAGGCGAGGTCTCCTCCAGGATCCGCGGCAGGTCCTCCTTGCTGTCGCCGCGCACCTTGACCCCCTCGATCCGCGAGCCGTGCTTGCGCGGGTCGTCGTCGACGAAGCCGACCGGGTGCAGGCCGAGCTCGCGGTTGCGCAGAATCTCGCGCAGCACCAGCTGGCCGCCGTCGCCGGCGCCGACGATCAGCACGCTGCGCTCGCTGCGCCCGCCGGCGCGGAAGGCGCCGAGCGGGCGGCGCTCGTAGACGCTTCGCGCGAGCACCCGCACGCCGACTAGCAGCAGCAGCGAGAGCAGGAAGAACAGCGCGATCACGCCGTTGGGCAGGCCAACCGCGACCGTCCCGCCGGCGGCGCCGTGGTCGCCCACGCGGTGGGGGATCTGCACGGGTCGGATCACCACGACCGCCATTACTGTCAACAGCACGATCACCACGGCCGCGCGGGCGACCGCCTCGTAGTCGCGCTGGCCGGAGTAGCGCCAGCGCCGCTGGTACACGCGCGAGACCAGCAGCACCAGCAGGCTGCCAACGAGCACCCACCAGACGGTGCGGTCGAACAGCTTTTCGTAGCGGTCGAACTGCGCTTCGTTGTGACCGGTAAGACCGTTGTCCAAGCGCAGCTCAAATGCCAGCCAGTAGGCCAGCACTACAAGCGCGGCATCGATCGCCAGCCTCGGGAGCGAGTGCCGGTGCGGGGACAGTGCCGGCGAGCGCAAGCGTCGGCGCATTACTGCCAGTTTACGGCTTAATCACACCAAGGCCCCCCTTTGGGGCGCAACCACAACGCAGACGACCCGAGCGTCGACACCGAGGCACGCGCGCATACGTAATAGGCGTAGCGTCACCAGCCCTACTGGGCGACGGCCGGCAAGAGCAGCAGCTCAGTCAGCCGACGCGGATCGCGGCGCACGCGCTCCCCCGCGAGCGTGGCGCCGGCGCGGTCGCGCTTTGCGAAGGCCAGCTCGCCGGCGCTACGCAACTTGCGCAATCGTCCTTCGGCGATCAGCCGCTCGTCCACCGCGCCGAGCTTTCCCTCGAAGGTCGTGTACACCGGCGTGCCGAGCGCCACCGCCTCGCGGTTCATCGTGCCGCCCGCCGAGATCACTAGGTCAGCGTGGGCGATCAGCGACTGCGCATCGATCGCCCGCTCGGGCACGATGAAACCTGGGACATCGCGTAGTTCCCTGCGCTGCTCGTCTGTGCGCGGCAGCACGACCGACTGCACCCCGTCGCTCCCCGCTGCCTCGCGCAGGCACACCAGCACATCGGCGAATAAGTCGTTCTCGAAGCGGTGGTAGAGCGAGACGGCCGGCGGCGTGCGCACGACCACAATCGCGCGCTCCGGGTCAAGGCTAAGCTCCGCGAGCACGCGCTGCTCAGGCTCGAAGTCGGCCAAGTAGTACTCCTCCTTTAGGCCCGCATACGCGTGGATCTTGCCGCTGGCGCCGTAGCGCGCCAACCGCGCCGGCGGGATCGCGTCGGGGACGACGACCGCCTGGCAGAGGCGGCAGTTGACGTGGTGCTGCACCGCCGCCCACTCGTAGTCAAAAGTCGTCGAGCAGGGGATCCGCAGCAAGCGCGCGGCGACGCTGACGTCGTTGGAGCCGTGCCCGATCGCGACATCGAACAGGGCTTCGCGGCGCGCCCAGCGCGCGAGCGCCGTCGAGCGCGCGACCAGCCCAACAGCCTTTGCGCCCAGCCGGCCGCCGCGGTGGCTGCCGATCGCGGTGTGCTCGATCTCGAAGCGATCGAGCAGCTGCAGCGTCTGGGCGAAGTCTCGCGCGGTGACCCGCACTTCGTGGCCGTCGGCGCGCAACACGTCGATGACCGGGCGCAGCACGAGTACGTGCGGGCTGTTCGTGAGGTCGATCCACACGCGCATCGGCCCGCGCCAGGATAGACGGCGTCGCCCCGGCGACGGGGAGTGACCACGAGTACGCCCGCAGCGCCGGCGCTGCGACGGCGGCGCGGAAGGTATCGTTGCCGGCACATGGCGCACCTGTTCGTGCTCGCATCGGTCACCGAATCGCTGTTCAACCTCGCCTGGCACTTCGTGCGAGACGCGGGGCTGCCGGCGATCTTCCTGCTCACCGTCGCTGAGAGCGCGTGCATCCCGATCCCTGTCGAGGCGACGATGATGTTCGCGGGCTTCGCGGTCGCCGATCCCGGCGCCAGCAGCGCCCATCACCACCTCACGACGGTTGGGATCGTCACCGCGGGCGTGCTCGGCAACCTGGTCGGCTCCTGGATCGCCTATGGCGTCGGTCGCGCCGGCAGGCTCGAGCTGGTCGAACGGCACGGGCGCTGGCTGCGCTTGAAGCCAAGCCACATCGAATGGGCCGACCGCTGGTTCGAGCGCTACGGCGCCCCGGCGGTGTTCTTCAGCCGCATGCTGCCCGTGGTCCGCACCTTCATCTCGCTCCCGGCCGGGGTCGCCAAGATGCCATTCGGGCGCTTCACCGCGCTCACCCTCGCCGGCTGTCTGCCCTTCATCCTCGGCCTCGCGCTCGCGGGCGAAGCGGTTGGCCACAACTGGATGAGCGTGCGCAAAGGCTTTGAGTACGTCGACTACGCAGTCGTGGCGATCGTCGTCGTGGGAATCCTCTACGCGCTCGCGCGGCGCCGCTCGCGCAGGACCGCCGCGCCACCCGTCCCACCCTCCGCTACGGCCGAGGACAGCGAGCCCGCGGCCGACGTGGGCTGAGGATCCTGTGCTCGCAGCCGAGCCGGTCGGCGCGCCGCGCGGCGCCGGCTGCACGCGGGGAAAGCTCTCGCTGCGCCAGGCGATCGCGCTCGGCCTACTGCACGGACCGAGCGAGCTGCTACCGATCTCCTCCTCCGCGCACACGACGCTCGTCCCCTGGCTACTCGGCTGGCGCTACGGCGAGCTCGACCCAGCGATGCGTAAGTCCTTCGAGGTGGCCTTGCACGCGGGCGCCGCGCTCGGCCTGTTGACGCGGCTACCGTGGGGAACAGGGGCGGAGTATGGGGGGGGATGCGCGCTGGCGCGCGCATGGTTGAGCGTGCCCGCGTCACGACAGGGGCTCGCCGCAAACCTCGCCACGCTCGCGGGCGCGATCGGGCCGCCCGGGCTCGCCGGCTTGATGCTGGGCGAGAGAATCGAGCGACGGTTCGGCACCCCGCGAACGATCGCGGCGGGGCTGCTTGCGGGGTCGCTGGCGATGGGCGCGGGGGAGCTGCTCGCGGGGTCGCGGGCGATGGGCGCGGGGGAGCCGCGGGCGCGAGGCGGACGCCCGACGCCAGATGGGCGTCCGGCGCATGACGCCAGACCCAGCGACGGCCTAGTGCTCGGCGCCGCCCAGGCGCTCGCGCTGATGCCTGGACTCTCGCGCAGCGGCGTCACGACAGCCGCGGCGCGGCTGCGCGGCTTCGGCCGCCTCGACGCAGACCGCCTCTCCTGGCAGGTTGGCCTGCCGGTGATCGCCGGCGCGGCGCTGCTTCAGGGGGTTCGCCAAGCCGGGGCCGGCATCGCGGCGGACCAGCGCCGCGCGCTCGCCGCGGGGGCCGCCGCCGCCCTGCTGTCAACCCATCTGAGCGCTCGGCTGCTCACACCGCAGCGGCGCACACGCCTGCTCCCCGCCACCATCCCCTACCGCCTGGCGATCGCGGCTCTCCTGACTCGGGCAGTGCGTGCTCGCGCCGCCGGCACACCCGCTAAATCCAAATAAGAACTCCACACAAGACATCCACGCTCCAGGGCATACTCAGACACTGCAGGTGCAAACCGTGAGCGACGCCATCCTCGGCACCACACTCGGCGGTCGTTACCGCCTGGACGCACGCATCGGACGTGGCGGCATGAGCACCGTCTATCGCGCGTTTGACACGGTGCTCGAACGCCAGGTCGCGATCAAGCTGATGCACCGCGAGATCGCCTCGGACTCCGACCACCTGGAGCGCTTCCGGCGCGAGGCGCGGGCCGTGGCGCAGCTCAACCACGCGCATATCGTCACCGTGATCGATGCGGGCGAGTGGGAGGCCGGCGACGGGCAGGACGGGTTGGGCGGGAGCGACACAGCGACGCCTTACATCGTGCTCGAGCACGTCGCTGGCGAGACGCTGAAGGATCTGATCCGCCGCGACGCGCCGCTGCCGGCGCCGACCGCACTGGCCTACGCGATCGAGTTGGCGCGGGCGCTTGGCGCCGCCCACGCTCAGGACATCGTCCACCGCGACGTCAAGCCGCAGAATGTCCTGCTCAGCGGCGAGGGCGGCGCCAAGATCACCGACTTCGGGATCGCGCGCACGTTGACCGAGGAAGGCCTGACGATGGACGGTCGCGTGCTCGGCACGACCGACTACGTCTCGCCCGAGCAGGCGCTCGGCCAGCCCGTGACCGGCCAATCCGACGTCTACTCGCTCGGGGTCGTGCTGTACGAGATGCTGACCGGCTCTGTCCCCTTCAGGGGCGACTCGCCGGTCGCGGTGGCGATGATGCACGTGCGCGAGGAGGTGCCCGACGTGCAGTTGGCGCGCCCGGATATCTCAGCGGCGACCGCGGCGGCGATCGAACGTGCAACCGCTCGCGAGACCTCGGATCGCTATCCGGACATGACGGCGATGCTGGTCGACCTGGAGAAGGCCTTGGCGATCGAGACGGCGCGCGCCGGCCAGGCCACCGGCGAGGCGACGGCCGTACTGCGAACGCTGCCGGCGCCGGCGCGACGGTTGCTGCCGTGGCGCCTGCGCCACCCGGGGCGCTGGTTGGTCTCACTGGCGCTGCTGGCGGCGATCGTCGCATTGGTGCTGGTGCTGGCGCTCGGCAACACCCACAGCGGCACGGGCGTAGCGCCAGGCGTTCACCCACCCAGCGGCAAGACCCCAGTCGTGCTCGCCGCCAAAGCCGCCAGCTCCTACAACCCGTTCGGCACCGGCCCCGAACACGCCGAAGACGTCGCCAGCGTCATCGACGGCGACCCGAACACGGCCTGGAGCACCGAGCACTACATCGCCGGGACGCTTGACAAGCCCGGGTTGGGCGTATCGCTGGACGCGGCGCCGGGCGTGGCGGCGCGCGCGATCGAGCTGCAGACCCCGACGCCGGGATTCACGGCGTCGATCTACGCCTCCTCACACCCGCAGCCGGCCAGCGCCGGTGCGAGCGCCGGCGGGATCGCCGCGCTCGGCTGGACACAGCTGGCGACGGCGCGCACGATCGACACGCACACGACGATCGCGATCAACTCCGCGGGCACGGTCTACCGCTACTACCTGATCTGGATCACCCATCTGCCGCCAGGGCTGCAGACCGCCGAGATCTCAGAAGCGACGCTGTTCCGGTAGCGGCCGGTTGGCCAGCGGGCGGGAGATGCCGCACGGCCGCGAGCGCACGTCGATGGCTGGGCCCGGCCGCTCGCTACCCGCTGGCGGCTGACGGCGCCCCAGCCGAGGGCGCGGCGCCGGGCGGCTGGGGCGTCGGCGTGGTCGCCGTGGAGGTCGTCTGCTGGGCCAACTTGCCGATCGCGAGCGTCACCACCTGACCCTTGGCCAGCTTGGCGCCCGCCGCCGGGCTCTGCTGGAGCACGATCCCGACCTTCGCTTCTTCGCTGACCGTGCGGGTGACGGTGGTGGCTTCAAAGCCGGCGGTTTTAAGCGCCGCGATCGCCTGCACTTCGCTGCGCCCGACCACATTTGGGACGGCGGTCTTGGCAGGCGCCTGAGCGACAACGATCGTCACGGTCGAGTCGGGTTTCAGCTGCGTGCCGGCCGCGGGCGACTGTGAGATCACGGTCCCGGCCGCCGGTTCGGCGACTTCGCGCTTGATCGTTGTGACCTTCAGCCCAGCCGCCGCCAGGGTGGCCGTCGCGCTGGCCTGTGTTTCGCCGGTCACTTCGGGGACGCTGGCCTCGCGCGGCCCCGAGGACACGAACAGAGTGACCGGACTGCTGATCTGAACTCCCACCCCGGCCGTGGGGTCGGTGGACACCACCAGCCCCTTACTCACCGTTTCGCTGGGCTCGCTCTGCACGCTCGGCTGCAGCCCCTTCTGTTCGAGGATCTTCACCGCTTCGGCGCTGGGCCTGTGGACAACGTTTGGAACGGCGACGCTTTCAGCGCCGGAGGAGACAAACACACTCACTCGCGCCGCTTTGTGCACGATCGTCCCGCGCGGCGGCGTGGTACCTATCACCAGCCCACTGGCCACGTGCGCGTTGGCGCTCACCGATACGACCGGCACGAGCCCTTCGTGCTTAAGCGTGGCGAGAGCCGCCGACTGCGTCTCGCCGGTCACGTCGGGCACGGTAACGCCGGCGGATTTGCCGGGCAGCAGCAACAACAGCAGGACAGCGACGACGATCGCCAGCGCGGCTACGCCGGCGGCGATGATCCAGCGCGCTCGCCGCCGCTTCTTCGCGGCGTCCGCAGCTGCTGCGTCGGGCTCGCCTGGCTGTCCGTCGCCTTCAGGCGGCAACGGCGGCACGACCAGCGCAGCGGCAGTCGGCGGCGCCCCGTTAGCGATCGGCGCGAGCGCCGGCACGATCCCGGCGCGTGCCTGCTGCAGGGCGGCGATCAGCTCGTCCGCTCCGGCAAAGCGCGCGGCCGGATCCTTGGCCATCGCCCGCATCACAACCGCGTCGAGCGCAGGGCTCACCTGCGGGTTGCGCTGGCTCGGCGGTGTCGGCTCGACCGAGACCTGCTTGAGCGCGATCGTCACGGCCGACTCGCCCTCGAAGGGAACGCTGCCGGTCAACAGCTCGTACAGGACCACTCCGACCGCGTAGATGTCAGAGGCCTCGCTGACGGCATAGCCCTGGGCCTGCTCGGGAGAGAGGTACTGCGCCGTCCCCATGATCGAGCCGGTCATCGTCATGTCCGAGGCGCCGGCGCGGGCGATACCGAAGTCGGTCACCTTGGCCCGCCCCTCCTCGTCGAGGATCACGTTGTGGGGCTTGATGTCGCGGTGGATGATCCCGCGCTTGTGCGCGAAGCGCAGCGCCAGCAGGATCTGGATCGTGATGTCGATCGCGTCCTCAGGCGAGAGCGGACCGTGTTCGCGCAGCACCGCCTTCAGCGAACGGCCCGGCAGATACTCCATCGCGATGTAGTAGGTGTCGTCCCACTCGCCGCGGTCGAAGACTGAGACGACGTTGGGGTGCGATAGCCCGGCGGCGCTCGAGGCCTCGCGGCGAAATCGCTCGACGAACTCCTGGTCTTGGGAGAAGCGGTGGTGAAGCAGCTTCAACGCCACCTGGCGCCCCAGCAGCGTGTCCTGGGCCAGGTAGACGTCGGCCATCCCACCCGAGCCGAGCCGGGAGATGACGCGATAGCGGCCGTCGAGCACCGTGCCTGACTCAACCATGAAGCAGCGTTTCGATCACTTGCTTGGCCACTGGTGCGGCAAAGGCAGCCCCCTGCCCCGGCACGCCCTTCAGCGTCACGGCTACCGCCACAGTCGGGTCCTGGGCGGGAGCGAAGGCGATGAACCAGACGTTGTTGATCGCCGCCCCGATCTGCGTCTCGGCCGTCCCGGTCTTGCCGGCCACCTGCACGCCTGGGATCTGGGCGCTGACGCCGGTGCCTTCGTTTACGACCGCTTCCATCATCTTGGTGACCGAGGCGGCGGTGGATGGGCGCATCACGACCGATTGGACTTTCGGCGAGATCCGCTGCGCCACGCGCCCGTCCGGTTCGACGATCGCCGTGGCCAGGTGCGGCGCCATCAGCACGCCTTTGTTGGCCACGGCCGCGGCCACCTCCGCCATCTGTAGCGGCGTTACCTGCAGCTTGTCCTGGCCGATACCCATGCGTCCCACATCGACGTATTCGCTGGTTGGCGAGAGCAGCCTTCCGTTTAGATACTCGCCGCTGGATGACATCTGGTCAGCCGGGTAGTCGAGGTGGGGCTTGCGATCGAAACCGAAGCGGGCCATGTAGCGCGCCATCGTCTGCTTGCCGAGCTGCTCGGCCACCTGCGCGTAGACGGTGTTGACCGAGTGCACGAGCCCTTCTGTGAGCGTTATCTGCCCAAAGCTCTCGTTGTTGTCGTTTTTCAGCGGCACCCCGGAGATGGGCACTTCGTTGCGTCCGCTAACGGTCGATTCGGGCGTGAAGCGCCCAGAGTCGATGGCGGCCACGGCGGTGAGCACCTTGAAGGTCGACCCGGGTGCATAGCCGAACTGGGTGGCGCGGTTGACCAGCGGCGAGCTGGGATCGTGCGTCAGGCGTTCGTAGGCGCTCGTGGAGCGCAGCGTGTTGGCGTTGTAGCTGGGGCTGGAGGCCATCACCTCGACGGCTCCGGTCTTTGGCTGCAGCGCGACGACGGCCCCTTCGTGTTCGCCGAGCGCGGTAATCGCCGTCTGCTGCGCCGCCGGTCGCAACGCCGTCTGCACGACCTCGCCCTTGGGCTTACGTCCCTGCAGTTGATCGAGGATGCTCTGCACGCTGCCGCGGTTCTGCCCATTCAGAGCGGCGTTACGGTAGCTCTCGATCCCGGCCTGGGCGAGATCGATGAACGAGTAGCCGACGGCGTGGGTGAACCGCGAGCCGGTCGGATAGATACGCCGGTAGGTGCCCTGGGCGGCGCGCACGCTGCGCGCGAGCACGGTGCCATCGGCGGCGAGGATCTCACCGCGATCGATCCGCTGCTGCTCGAGCACGGAGCGCTGATTGAGCGCACTGGCGCGCAGCGATGAGGCTTCAAACACGCTCCAGCGAGATGTGAACGCCACGAGCAAGGCGAACAGCACGAACACGAGCCCGTACAGCCGGACGATCGGCCGGTTCAAATTCGCGCCTTTGTATCCGCAGGGAGAGCGCCCGCAGGGAGGGCGCCGACGTCAGTAGAAGAGCTCATCCGCCGCTCAGCTGTCCCAGTTCCAGCTGACGCACGAGCGTGGCCGCGTCGCCTTCGGAGCGCAAGGAGTGGTCGAGCAGCGCGTCGCGGCGCTGCGACGGGAGCGTGGCGGCGCTGACACCGGAGACGTAGTCGCTGCTGTAGAGCTTGATCCCGCCGGGCAGTTCGTAGGGAACACCGCGGAAGACGGTGACCAGACCGCGCTGATTGGTGGCGATGAAGTAGACCGACTGCAAGGCCAGGTAGGCGCCGGCCGCCAGCGCGCCGAGCACCACCAGCGTGATCAGCGGAGCACGCAGACGCCGGGAGCCACGACGCAGCCGACCCTTACGCGTCGGGGCGGCGGTTGGTGGCGGTCGCCGCGGCACGCGCGGTATGACCGCGCTGGCGGCAGCCATCACCGTGCCCGGCGCCGCATCTGTGACCATCGGCGCATTTCTCGCCCTCGCCGTCGCCGGGGCGCCGTTGCCAGCTGGAGCCTGCTCGGCCGCTGTGGGTGGCATCAGCTCGGTCAGCGTGGCGTGCCCGTCCTGGCCGGCGCCGTCTGAGCCGGCCGCGACCTCCTCCAGTCGCAACAGGACCACGGTGATGTTGTCCTTTCCCCCCGCGGCGTTGGCGGCGCCGATCAGCGTCTCCCCGGCGTCGCGCAACCGCGCATGAGAGCCGAGCAGCTCGCCCAACTGCTCCTCGCCCACCATTGTCGTTAGGCCGTCGCTGCAGATCAGGTAGACATCGCCGGGCCGCGCTTTGAACGAGCGCACGTCCACATCGACGGCGGGCTCGGGGCCGAGCGCCCTGGTGATCACCGAGCGCTGCGGATGCTCCTCGGCTTCCTCGGGGGTGAGCCTGCCCTGCTTGATCAGCTCGTCGACCAACGAGTGATCGTCGGTTAGCCGCAGCAGCTCACCGTCGCGTAGGCAGTACGCGCGCGAGTCACCAACGTGGGCTATCACAACGTCCTGCTCGCCCACGTATATGGCGGTGATCGTCGTGCCCATGCCGGCGTGCTCGCTGCGTTGGTGGGAAAGCTCGTTAATACGCGCGTTTGCCTCCTGCACCTGGCGCGCAAGGCTCTCCTGCGGATCGGAGCCCTCGACCAGCCCCGAGCTGAACGTCTCGACCGCCAAGCGCGAGGCGACCTCCCCGGCCTGGGCGCCGCCCATGCCGTCGGCGACCACGAACAGCGGCGAGCGCACCAGCAGCGAGTCCTCGTTGGCACGCCGCTGCAGACCGGTGTCGGTGCCCGACCAGTGCTCGGCTACGCGCAGCATCAGGTGCTCCACCACAGCAGCGACCGGGGCGCGCGTGAACGATGCCAGCCGGCGGGCGAGCGGAGCGCCATCGTCAGTCCACCTCAAAGCTGAATTCGGAGTCGCCGATCCTGACCCGATCGCCGGGGTGCAATGGTCTGGGGCCGTCCAGCAACTCCTCGTTGAGGTAGGTGCCGTTGGTCGA
>DATAQR010000101.1:0-3015 GCA_036264565.1 Solirubrobacteraceae bacterium
TCGCACGGATCGGACATCAAACCGAGCTCGACCGGGGCGCAGGGCCCGTTCCAATTCGAGCCCCCAACGGCCAAGGAATACGGCTACCCGATCGACAAGAACACGCATGGCGTCACCAACCTCAACGCTTTCCAGCAGCAGTCAGACGCCACCGCGCGCTACCTCGCCTCACTGCTGCCCGGCGGCAAAGGTGAAGTCGGCCTGAAGGCCGGCAAGGGCTGGGAAGCCGCGTGGGAGAAAGCGCTTCGCGCCTACTCGGGCGGCGGCTACGGCCTGGCGCTCGTCAAGCAGCGCGGGTCAGCCGCGCACACCATCGTCGCGAATGAAGCGGCCAACAAGCAGGAAACGCGCCAGGTCGAAGAACCGACCAAGGGCGAAGGTCTCCTGGAAACGCTCGGCAAGTTCGCGCTGGAGGCCGTGCTCCTGATCATCGGGGCCGTGCTCGTCATCTACGGGATCATGGTGGCCGTCCGCCCGCGCGAGCGCGCAACTGCGATCCCGATCCCCGTATGAGAGGTGAACGGTGAACGCCCCGTGGAGCTCGCGCTGCTGCTCTGGCGCATCGAGACGCTTGAGAGAGTCGAGCTCGCGATCCAGCACGAACTGCACGAGCTGCGCGGACAGATCGCGCGCCGCGAGGAGGTCTACTCCCGTGCGGAGGCTCAGAACGTGTTCGTGACGCGCAAAGAGCTCGAGGCACGCTCTAGCGAGCGCCGCCAGTGGCCCGTGATCCTCGCAAGCGTGGCGGTGGCGATCGTCAGCGTCACGAACCTGATCCTCACCCTCGGAGGAGGCCACTGATGCTCTACACGCCGATCATGCTCGGCCAACCGGGCAACCCCGTGTGCCCCGACAAGTACAACGAAGCCAGCACCCTGATCTGCCCTGGCGCCAAGCGGCTGATCCTTCAGGTGTCCGTTCAGGCGGTGTTCGTGCAGCTGGGCCTCATGCCGCAGGGCATCGGCACTGGACCCGGGGCCGTCGTCTGGCAGACCGAGGAGCCCTACCTGCCGCTCATCGCCTCGCTCGGGCGCAACTTCGACGCCGTGCGCGTCCGCAACTTCACACCGGGCGTCGTGGCGCAGGTGTTCATCACGGTCGCATGAACAAGCCGGCCGACCCCGCCGCACCGCAGAGCGCCGTCGACGAGCTCGCCGGCCGCCTGGCCGAGCTCGAGCAGGCGGCCGGCGAGGCCGTCGCCGAGCTGCAGCTGCGCGTGCTCACGCTCGAGAAGGCGCTCGGCGAGGATCAGCTTCACGCGAACGCGCTGAAAATCAACGGCGCCGGCGAAGTCGAATGAACGTGAGCGCCGGCGGCGTGCTGCTCCCGGAGCTCGCGGCGCAAGTCGACGATCTCGCGCGCCAGGTCGAGGAGCTGCGCAGCATGCCGCAGGACACGATCGGCACGACGAACACCTACCTGATGAAGCAGCTGTTCGGCATGAACTGGCGCGGCGGGTGGGATCGCGAAGCGGCCTATGAACCGGAAAACGTCGTGCGCTACAAGCGCAAGGCATACGTGAACATCGACCCGGTGGCGGCGTTCCCCGCGCCCGGGCTGGTCCCCCCGCCGACCGGCGCTGAAGCGAAAACGCGGCTCGTGAACTTCCCGCAGAACGCCAGCGGCATCACTCAGTACATCAACGAAGGCGAAGAAATCGAAGGGTACCTCGAACCGACTGGGATCCGGCTCGTCGAACCCTACGGCGGCGTCGCGGTCGCGAAGCTGTATGAGCTACGCGTGCCCAACGGGAGCAAACTGACCGTGCCCGCTCAGTCGCCGACACTGCTGCCCCCGCTGCCGTATATCTGTCACTACGCGCTTTATGACAGCGACGGGAAAGAATTCCTAGGTAACACGCCGGAAATCAAAGAATTCAAAGTCGTCGGCGGCTCCGACCCGACGCTGTTCTATCTCGTCGTGTTCGCAGCGATCGAAGGCGGCCCACCCAAACCGATACTGCAGCCGGTCCCGTTTGTGCTCAACGTGACGTGCTCGGGGGGCTTCACCAACGCGCCGGGCAACACGCCGCCATCAGAAGATCGCAGCCACTGGGCGCTGATCGCCGGCGAATCGGGCGGCGCGACGAGCTCCGCCGGCTCGCTCGAAGTCCACGGCTCGCTCGTGCTGCCGGCCGGCGCCCCCGGCGTGATTGCCAAGCTGTCGCCGTCGATCATCGGTTGGGATCACTCGGCCGGCGCTTGGAGCGCGGAAAACCACCGCTACACGGCGAGCAAGCCGGGGATCTACTCGGTGTCGGTGTCCTTCCAAGGCGAAGAAACGGTGCCGGTCGGCGGCTGGACCGACGTCACCGCGGCGAAGAACGGCGTGTCCGTCGGGAGCATCTACGCGCGCAACATGAGCAGCAGCGGGAGCGCCGGGCCCGAGGGCGGCTGCACCGGGCTCGTGAGCATGAACGGCACGACCGACTTCCTCGAGCTGTTCGGCGGAGCTCACACGGGCACGGGCGCAAATGTGAAAGGCATCGCCACGCTGGCGATCGCGTACGTCGGCGAATGAGAGGAGGTGAGACCGTGGCAAAACGGACCGTGGCAAAACGCAAACCGAAGGGTCACAAAAAGGGCTGCAAATGCGTCGTCTGTCGACGCAAAGGCCGCCGCAAACGTCGTCGCTGAACGGAGGCGAGAGCCATGAACGTAGTGCGAGTAGGACCGGCGACGATCGTCGGCTACCTGCTGTCGGCGATCGCCGGCGGCGGCGCCGCGATCGCGGCCGCCGAACACGAACTGTCGGGCCCGGGCAAATGGCTTGCGATCATCAGCGCTGTCTCGGCGATCGCCACGAACCTCGGCCGCCAGCTGCAGGCCGCGCGGCCGACGGCAGCGCCGACGTCGCCGGATACCTCGCGGATACCCGACGGGTACTCGCCGGCGGCTCCGCCCGGGATCTGAGATGCACGTCTCGGAGGCAGGCCTGGCGCTGATCGAGGAGTTCGAGGGCTTCTCGAGCGCCCCCTACTGGGACCCGTTCGGGCGCGTGTGGACGCGCGGGTTC
>DATAQR010000121.1:0-4004 GCA_036264565.1 Solirubrobacteraceae bacterium
CCCGCCGAAGCCCGCACCCGCCGAAGCGGGCGCCTCCGCTCAGGCCCCGATCACCAGCGTCGTGCCGACCCGCGAGGCCTCGCGCGCGAGCGCGGCGAGCAAGGCCTCGACGACCGTCTCGTCGAACTGGCTGCCGGCGCAGCGGCGCAGCTCGTCTGTCGCTCCCTTGTAGCCGATCGCTTCGCGGTAGGGTCGGTCGGAGGTCATCGCCTCATATGCGTCGGCCACCGCCACGATCAACGCCTCCAGTGGCACGAACGAGCCGGGCAGGCCAAGCGGGTAGCCGCGACCGTCGGGGCGCTCATGGTGCATAGCCACCCATTCGCGCACGTCGGAGAGGCTCGGATGCTCGAGCATCTGCGCGCCCAGTTCGGGGTGGCGCTGGATCACCTCGTACTCGCGATCGCTTAGCGGACCCGGCTTGTGCAGGATCGAGTTGGGGACCGTTGCCTTGCCGATGTCGTGCAGGATCCCAGCCAGGCGGATGCGCGACACACGTCGCTCCGGCAGGCCCAGCTCGCGCGCGGTCATCTCGGCGTAGCGGCCGACGGTCTCGGAGTGACGGGCACTGCCGCTGAAGCGCAGGTCGACCGCCTCGGCCATGTCAAGCACGGCCATCACGAAGCGCTCACCCTCGATGTCGTGCTGCTGGCCGACGACGTGCAGGCCGTCGCGCATCGTCGGGGTGTGGCCGACGGTACGGTTGCGCCCACGATCCTTGGCCGCGTACAAAGCCTCGTCGGCGGCGTGTAGCAGCGCGGCAGCCGTCTCGCCGTGTTCGGGATAGACAGCCACGCCAAAGCTGATGCTCAGCGGCACGGTGTCGCCGGCGAACTCCTCCTGGACGGCGCGGCGTATGCGTTCGGCCAGCGTGAAGCCCTCCTTGCGGGCGCCGTCGGGGACGATCAGGGCAAAGCCGTCTCCCTCCACGCGCGCGGCCAGGTCGGTCGGGTGCTTGCGCTCGCACAAGATGCGCGCGACGCGCTGCAGCGCGACGTCGCCGACGCGGTGGCCGCAGTAGTCGTTGACATCCTTGAAGTCATCGAGATCGCCGACGAGCAGCACCGCCGGGGTGCCGCCGCGGCGGGCGCGCTCGAGCTCCAGGTCGAGCTGCTCGCGAAAGCCGCGGCGGTTTGAGAGTTTGGTCAGCGGGTCTGTGCGCGCGGCGTCGTAGAGGCGGGCGATCAACAGCTCCACGCGCGCGCGCATCGTCATGATCACGATTGTTCCGACCAGCAGCGTTCCCATCCCCACCAGCCACCAGGCCGGGGCTCCGCCTATCGGCGGTCGCAGCGCCAGCAGCAAGCCGTAGGCGAGGGCTGCATAGACGATTTGGATCGCGATCTGGCGGATCGTGAAGAAGTAGGAGGCGTACAGAAACACCCACAGGTAGAAGAACACGAGCGGCGAGGGGGCGACGCCGGCAAAGTAGGCGACGCCCGCGATCAGCGTGCTGCCCCAGGCGAGCGTTACGTGCAGCGACCAGGCCGGTAGCCGCGACGCCTGGGTAAAGAGCACAACGGCGACCAGGTAGGCGTTGGCGATGATCGTCAGCTCGCCGACGGCATTTAGGCTCGAGGAGTGAGGCAGCAGAACGGTGAGCGAGGCGAGCGTGGCACCGGCCGCGTACAGGACGGCGAGCACCTTGGATACGAGGCTGGTCTGGAAGCTCTGACCGACGAACGAGCCCCCCCAGGCCGCGTCCTCGCCGTCCCCTTCGGCGAGCGCATAGACGAACTTGCGGTAGTGGCGTTTTGAGCCGGTCATGGGATCAGCGGGATAATTCGCATTGTTGACGATCGTCTCTGGGTAACCAACAGCATAAGGAGCTCTTCACAGATTCGCAACAGAACGACAATCCTGGTGCTCGGCGCCGCCCAGTTCGTGATGGTGCTCGACAGCACCGTGATGAACGTGTCGATTTCCCAGGTCGTAAGCGACCTGAAAACGAGCGTGACCGAGGTGCAGTTGGCGATCACCGCCTACACGCTGGTGATGGCGGCGTTCATGCTGACCGGCGCCAAGCTCGGTGACATTTGGGGGCGCCGTCGTGCCTTCTCGATCGGGTTGATCGTGTACGGGACCGGCTCGCTGATCACCGCGCTCAGCCCGAACGTAACGGTGCTTTTGATCGGATGGTCGGGGATCGAGGGGCTCGGCGCCGTACTCGTGATCCCCGCGATCGCGGCGCTGACGGCCGGCAACTACAGCGGGCGCGAACGGGCGCTTGCCTACGGGATACTCGGCGGCGTGGCCGGCGCCGGAGCCGCCGTCGGACCGCTGATCGGCGGGTTCGTCACCACCGTGTTGACGTGGCGTGTCGTGTTTGCCACCGAGACGATTGTCGTGCTCGTGCTGCTGACCAGGGTTCACACGATCGCCGACCATCCGGTCTCTAAACGGCCCACGCTCGACCGCGTGGGAGTGTTTCTATCTGCGCTCGGCCTGGGGCTGACCGTGTTCGCGATACTGCGGATCAGCAGTTGGGGGCTGTTCAAACCGACCGGGGCGATGACAATCAACGGCACCGAGATCACCCCGTTCGGGCTGTCGGTCGTGCCGTTCATGATCTTCGCCGGGCTGATCGTGCTCGGCTGGTATTTTCGCTGGGAGGAGCGCTTGGAGCGCAACGGGGGCACGCCGCTGTTGCGCCCCGACCTGCTGAAGATTCCGCAAATGCGGGCCGGGCTCTCCACGATCGTCTCGCAGTATCTGATCCTGGCCGGGACCTTCTTCGTGCTGCCGCTGTACCTGCAGCTGGTGCTCGAAAAGAACGCCCTGGAAACCGGGCTGAAGATCCTGCCGATCTCGATCACGATGATGATCGGCGCATTGAGCGGGCCAAAGCTGGCGGCGCGCAGCTCCCCGCGGCGCGTGGTGCAGATCGGGCTGGCGTTCCTGCTGGTGTCGACCCCGGCGCTGATGGCGACGATCTCCCCGAGCCTCGCCTCGGTCCCCTTCGCGATCTCGCTCGCCGGTTTCGGCGCCGGCATCGGACTGTCGATCTCCCAGCTCGGCAACGTCGTGATGTCCTCGGTGGGCGAATCGCGCTCCAGTGAGGCCGGCGGCTCACAGGGCATGGCGCAGAACCTCGGCCAGTCGCTTGGCACCGCGCTGATCGGAGCGGCCCTCTTGACCGGGCTGACGACCGGCTTTCACGAGCGCGTGCTTGCCGATCAGGCGATCCCGGCCTCGGCGCAGCAGCAGATCGTCAGCGGCACCGAGGCGGGGATACCGATGATTTCCCAGGCGCAGTTCAAGTCGACCGTGCAAAAAGCCGGGGCGTCCACGTCGGAAACCGAAAAACTGGTCGTGGACTACAACGAATCCCAGATCGACGCGCTCAAGCAGGCGTTGCTGTTGGCCTCCGCGTTCGTGCTCGTCGGGCTGTGGTTCGCCAGAGCGCTGCCGGGGGAGCCATTGGTCAAGGAAGAGGAGGATGAGGGGGTGCCCGTGGCGCCCCCGGCCGCTGGTGCGGCGGCCGGTTGAGAGCTAAGGAACGTGTCTCAGAACCTGCGGCACCCCGGGATGCGTCCCTGGACACTGCGCTGGTCGCCACGTGACGCCTTGCACGTACTACCAGTACGCGCTGCGGCGCCCCGCGACGACCAGCTTGGTCCATGAACGCACGCGGACGCACCGCAGGTTCTGAGACACGTTCTAACAGCGCCGGTGGGCGCGCGCCCGCTTTATTTCGCGGGCACGCTGCACCATGCGCCGCGGCAGCGGCGCACCATCGCACTCAGCTGGTCTGGACAAGCAGGAAACTATTTTTGTCTTGGTCGTGGAACCAGAACATCGGCGGCACCGGGTCGCCCTTCCGCATGACCTCCGCGTCCACGTCCACGCCGCGAGCGCTATCCCTGCGCCTTGATCCATCCCATGATCGCGCGGGAGTGGGTGAGTACCGTCCCATCGGCAAGCTTCAGCGTTGGCAGCTTCGTGTCGCCGGTGTCCTGGCGCAGCTGATCGCGTGACCCCTTGCGCAGGAACGGGAGCGGGTT
>DATAQR010000181.1:0-2653 GCA_036264565.1 Solirubrobacteraceae bacterium
ATCCGCGTATGAGCATGGACATCACCAGTGGCGACCGTCCGTACGCCAAGTCCTCCAGCCAGCCGCACGAGCTCGCGGATGCGAGCACGATCACCGCGGGAGTAG
Source organism: Solirubrobacteraceae bacterium (assembly GCA_036264565.1). Taxonomy (GTDB): domain Bacteria; phylum Actinomycetota; class Thermoleophilia; order Solirubrobacterales; family Solirubrobacteraceae; genus Palsa-744. The sequence continues at coordinate 106 of DATAQR010000181.1, forward strand.
GGCCGTTGCAGGGATCAGCTGCACCAGCTCGCGCGAGTACTCGAGCCCTCCGTCGGTCTTGACCCAAGCCTCCTGGCCGGCCGGGGGGTCGCCGCGCAGCGCCAACACGTTGTCGATGCCGGCCGCACCCATCTGATCGAGCGTTGCCCGCAGCTCGGGCACGGTGGCGCCAACACAGGTGAAGTGCGCCATCGCCTCCAGGCCGTAGTCCTGCTTGATCCGCCCCACGATCTCGATCGTCTTTGAGCGCGTGGAACCGCCGGCGCCGTAGGTGACCGACACGAACGAGGGCTCGAGCGTGCGCAGCTCGGCCAGCGCCTCGTAGAGGTTGCGCTCGCCCTGCTCGGTCTTGGGCGGGAAGAACTCAAAGGAGAAGACCGGCTCCCCTGCCGCGAGCAGCTCATTGATGCGCATTTGGCAAAGGCTAACACGAGCGTGTCAATGTTTGGAGGATTAGCTGCGGCGCTGCCGCGCCTCCGCCGTGCGTGCTGGCCGATTGACGATCTCACCTGTGCCCCGAACGGGGTATCGATCTTCAATCGGCAGCGCTCCAGCGCTCGGGCTCAGCACCGTCGCGAGTGGCACGCCCGAGCACCGCGAGATGGGTCAGCATCGCCAACGTTTCGCTGAGCAGCCAAGGGCCCGCGTGGGTAGTCAGCTCGTCCTGGTCATACATGCGTGGGACGGTCTCAAACACCGTAAGCGGCCGCTCGGAGATCGCCGCCAACGCCTTCTCGAGCCGCTCAGCGACAAGTGCGCGGTTGCCTTCGATGTGGGCGAGCACGTCGGTGAACGTGCGCCCGTGCCCCGGCAGGCACAGGCGCGCGCCCAGGCGCTGCACGACATCCAGCGAAGAGACGAATTCGCCGACGGGGTCGGGCGAGTAGCCCATGTCGAAGAACGGCGAGATGCGCCCGAGCAGGTGATCGCCTGAGATCAGCAGCCGCCGCTCGGGCTGGAACAGGCAGACGTGCGAGGGCGCGTGCCCGGGCGTCTCGTGCACGGTCCAGGCGCCGAGGTCGGTCATCACCTCGACGCCCGGCAGCAAAGCACGATCGGGCGCGATCACAGCGGAGATACCCGATTCGTGGTCCTTGCGCTCCTCAGCGAAGCGGCGCAGCGGCTCCTCGGGCACGCCGCTTTGCCGCGCCACCTCGATCCGCCGCTGGAGTGTCGCCTCGGGGTCCTGCTCGCCGACCGACATGTGCTCGTATTTCGGGTGCATCCACAGCTCGCAGCCAGCGCGCTCGCAGATCGTCGCCGCCTGCCCGTAATGGTCGGAGTGGGCGTGTGTGCAGACGACCAGGCGCACGTCCTCGACCACCAGGCCGCACATCGCCAGCGCTCGCTCCAGTTCCATCATCGAGCCGGGCTGGTGCATACCGGTGTCGAACAGCACGATCCCATCGCCGGCCCTCACGGCCCAGGCGTTGCCGTGCGGCACACCCGGCCAGGGGAGCGGCAGGCGCAGGCGATAGACGCCGGGCAATACGCGCTCGCCTCGACCCAACTCACGCTTGCGCGTCTGCTCGCTCACGGCAGCCAACCCTATCCCCAACCGCGGGCCGTGGGCGCTCGAGGCTCCCTACACTCTGGTCAGGGGCGGTGCACGAAGCGTCCAAAGGAGGCGGCATGGCTGAGATCGACACAGAGAAGGCGCCCTCGGGAGCAGACCCAAAGGGCGCACGCCAAGCGAGCAAGGCAGCCAGCAAGGTGAAGGAGGCCGCGGCCAACATCCACCGTCCGGCAGCCGGCAAGCGCGGCTCCTCCGGCGGCGACGCCGAGAGCGTGGCGCGGCGCTACTTCGAAGCGATCGACGCCCACGATGTCGAGCGCGCCGTGAGCATGTGGGCGCCGGGCGGGCGCGAGTACGTGCGCGGGCAGGTCGACGTCCTTGCCCCGGAGGGCGTGCGCGAGTTCATCGGAGCGCTCGTCGGCGCGGTTCCCGATATGAAGATGGAGGTGGTCGAGACGACCACCGAGGGCGAGCGCTGCGCGGTGCAGTGGCAGATCACCGGCACGTTCGCCGGATCCGAGCCGTTCAACGGGGTCACGGCGACCGGGTCGCCGCTCGCGCTCGAGGGCGTCGACGTCCTGACCGTGCGCGACGGGCTGATCCAGGGCAACGAAGCCTTCACCGACGGCCTCACCTTCGCGCGCGAGATCGGCATGATGCCGCCGCAGGGCTCCGGCGCCGAGCAGCGAATGATGGGGGCCTTCAACCTGAAGACGAAGGTGGCGGCCATGCCCACCCAGGACGCCAAGCTCGTCGCCGAGGGGGTGTGGGTCGTGCAGGGACAGCCGGGGCGCTGCAACGTCTACCTGATCGAGGACTCAGAGGTCGGCGGCGTCACGCTTTACGACGCGGGCGCGCGCACGATGGTCAAAGCTGTCGCCTCCGCCGGCGCCAAGCTCGGCGGCGTCAAGCGCGTCGTGCTCGGGCACGGGCACACCGACCACCGCGGCGTCGCCCAGGCGCTGGGAGTGCCGGTGCTGTGCCATCCCGCCGAGCGCGAGAATGCCGAAGGCAGCGGCGGGTTCAGGTACT
>DATAQR010000001.1:0-5209 GCA_036264565.1 Solirubrobacteraceae bacterium
CGGGCGAGCGCTACGAACGCGCTGGCGCCGGCGACCAGGCGGCCGGCGACGAGCTCGAAGACGTCGACCTATCTGAGCTCGAGGTCGAGCCTTACTTCAATCCCAACGGAGGTGCAGCCGATGAGTGACGTCGTCAACCAAGATGCAGCGATCCCCGATGAGACTCGGTCTCGTTCTCTCACCGCGGCCGACAAGCTGCGCGACACGCTCAAGGCGCTGTCGGTCCCAGACCCGAACGCCGAGCACCTCGAGATGATGCTCTCAAGCCTGGCGATGGCCGTGGAGGGCGTCGTCGGCGACGATCTCGATCGCTATCAGGAAGACGGCCAGGTCGACGAGTTCGTGCTCACTCTCTCGCGGTTCCTCGCGCTTCACCGCTCGGACGACGTCGCCGAGCTCGTGGTCGTCGAGCTCCCGCGCCAACACCCCCACCAGGAGATTCCGCCTGGGCGGCGCCTGCACCTGCTCGACGAGGCGATCAAGGCTCAGCGCGAGGCGACGTCGCCGTGGTGAAGCTGCCGCGGCTGCGCCGGCGCGCGAAGCCCGCCGCGCCGGCGCTCGTCGATGAGAAGCTCTACCCGCACGAGTACGTCGGGCCCGAGAGCGGATTCGGGCTGAACCAGGGGCCGTGCGTGATCGAACGCACGTGGGCGGGCGGCGGCTACATCATCCGCGACGTCGCCGGGCGGCGCTGGACAGTGAACAAGAAGCACGTGCGGGCGCGCGCGTGAGCGCGCTTCGCGGCATCCGCCTCGAAGACCGGATCCTGATCGCCGGTCAGACCGGGAAGGGCAAGACGACGCTCGCGCGCTACCTCTGCGAGTCGCTGCAGCCGATCCGCACGATCGTCTTCGACCCGAAGGCCGAGCTCGTCTTCCCCGGCGTCGTCGCCTGCCGCTCGCCGCTGGAGCTCACTCAGCACATGCGCGATCCGCTCGTGCACTTCATCCCCAGTGGCTTCGATCGAGAGATGCTCGAGGAGGCGTGCCAGATCGTCTGGGAGACGCCTGGCCCGTATCTGTGGTGGGTCGACGACGTCGCCGAGATCTCCTCGCCCGGCTACTGCCCGGCCGGCCTGCGCGCGGCTGAGACACAAGGCCGCGCGCAGAAGAAGATCGTGCTCGCGATCACCCAGCGACTCACCGAAACGCATCCGGTGTTCCGTTCACAGTCAGAGCACATCTTCATCTTCACGCCGGCGCCGATCCTGCTCGACCTGAAGACGATCGCGGGCAACGTCCGCCGCGAGGCGCTCGACCTCGATCGCCAGCTGGCCGAACTGCACGCCGAGCACGGCGACTACTCGCATCTCTGGTACGTGCGAGCGACCGACGAACTGCGCCGCTGCGCACCCCTGCCCGCCACCGGGCCGCCCCCTACACCCACCGATGACGAGCAGCTAGAAGACGACGCATGCGAGGATTCGGTTTCCGCCTAGGGACGTTCTTCAAGATCGGCATCATGGCGATGGTCTTCATCCTGCTCGCCAAGTGGCTGCTCACGAGGTTCAAGGTTCCCGGGCTGTCGGCAGCTGCTGAAGCGGTCTAGGCGCTCATGCCCACGCCCGCGAACACGCCCGCGACGACGACCGGCGGGCGAGAGATCCAGAACCCGCAGCTGTTCGACACGCTGACCGAGCGCCAGGCGATGCCGCAGACGGTCGCGGCGTTCGCGGGCTTTGCCAAGGGCCAGCGGCTGATCATCGAAAAAGTCGGCGTGCTCGCGCGGATCCGCCTGCTCGTCAAGGTGACGTTCACCCCCAAAGAAGAAGAAAAAGCGGAAGTCCGGCCGGGGTTCCCGTGGAAGCTGATCAAAGAGATCGCGCTTCAGGCCAACGGCGTCACCGGAATCATCGACTGCAACGCGCTCGTGCTCGAGCAGCGGCGCCGGCGGGTCTATCGCAACCCCGTGTCGGCGATCCTGAAAACGCCCAAACAGGCGACCAAACTGAAAAAAGAAGCGATCACGACCGAATTCGTGGTCGAGATCCCGGTCGCTCACGACATGCTCAGCCTGATCGGCGCGCTGCTCGCCCAGAACGAGGAAACGACGCTGTCGGTGCTGATCAACTGGGCCTCAGAAGCCGAAGTGTTCGGCGGCGCCGACGGCGTGGAAAAAGTGGAAGGTGAAGTGCTCTGGGGCACGACGGTCTTCTCGATCGGCTCGACCGTGGTCGGCAAGCAGGAAGTCACCGTGCTCCCAGACCTCTCGGCCTTCCACGGGATCGTCCAGTCCGAAACGCAGCTGAACGCAACCGGACAGCGCAACGCCGAACTGATCCGCACGGCTGGCCAGCTGCTCTGCTACACGGCCACCGTCTTCAATAAAGCCAACGGCGCGGCTGTGCTCTCACCCGCCGAATGGACGTCGTTCAAGATCGAATACGGCGGCAACAAGGATCCGCTGAACTGGACGCCCGCGGCGCAGCTGCTCGAGGAGAACGCCGACGACTACGACGGCGCGCTGAACGTCGAAGGCGTCTCGTTCCTCGCCGTCGACAACGAGCGCGACAACCCCTCGCGCGACATGATCATCCCCGAGAGCCTGACCGAACTGCGCGCGGTGCTCGGGATCCCCGCCGGGTTCAAACCCGAAGAAGCGCAGATCCTCACCTCGCAAGAGACTCTCTACCCGGCGGTCTAGACCATGCGTGCAGCCGACGTACGCGCGCGCATCCTCGCCGGGGTTCCGATGGCCGGCGGCGCCGTGCCGGGGTTCGATGACCCGGCCCTCGCGAGCCTGCCGCCCGGCGGCAACCTCTACTTTCAGGCCGACGCCGCGCTGGCGGCGCCGACCGTGGGGATTCCCACGGCGCCCGGTGCGGTCCAGCAGCTCGACCGCACGCCCCCGCAGCTGATGTTCGGCACGCCGGCGAACACGACCAGCTCGGGCGAGCCGATCGTCAAGGCGTCCTCGCAGAGCTCGGGCACAGGGCATTTCTCTGAAGTGCTCAACTTCCACGGCAGCCCCGCGCCGTGGGTGCTGCTCGGGATCCTGATCGTCGCCGGCCTGCTTCACCTCGAGGCGGGCGCGAGCGGCAAGGTCAAGCTGTAGTGCGTGGAATCGCTGGCCTCGATCCTCTTGATGGCGCTCGTGATCGCGCTCGTGATCGCGTTCGCGCGCGGGGGCCTGCCTGCCGTCGGCCAATGGCTACACGTGAAGTTCGTCGGGGAATGAGCGATGCCCGCGGTCGGAATCGTGATCTTCCTGATCGGCCTGTGGTTCCTCGTGCGAACGGTGCGAGGCAACCTCGCCGCCTCGCTCTCGAGGGTCGCCAGTGGCTGATCGTCTGACCCGCAACGAGCGCGCGAGGCGCTACCTGCAGAGCTCGCAGACGGCCTCCAAGCGCAACCTGCCCGCCGCGACGCGCCGCGCCGCGCGAGACGTGATGCGCGGCCACGAGGCCAAGTACCCCGGCGTGCGCATGCACGCGCTCGCCGGCGGGCGCAAGCACTTCGACAAGCCGCTGTCTGCCCCTGAGCGCGAACACCAGGGGCGCCTTCGCAAACGCGAGCGGATGAGCCAGTCAGACGTGATCGCCGCGCGCCAGGAGCTCGACGAGGCTCGCCAGAGCAGACGTGCCGAACAGCGCTCGCAGCAGCTCGCGGGCCCACGCGCCGCGCGCAAGGCGGCCGGCGGCGCCGGCGAAGCGATCTCCGACGTGATCGGTGGAGGCAACGTCTTCATGTACTTCATCGGCGTCGCGCTGCTGCTGACGCTGGTCTATCTGCTTGTGGCCGGCAAGGGCGTCAACGCGATCACCGGGCTCGTCGGCGTCGTGACCGGCGGTGTGCGCGCGTTCGTCGCGCCCGTCGACCCGATCCGCGCCGCCGAATCCGCGCTCGGCGCCGGACCGATCTCCGCGGCGGCTGTCTCATCCCCAGGCGCCAGCGCGCCGACCGCGGCGCCGAGTGCACCAGGCTCGGCGCCGGGTCGGAGCTTCGGGGCCTCGAGCTCCCAGCTGCGCCGCAAGGACCAGGGCCGCGACGTCCAGCTCGCGCCCGGCGCCGCGATCCGCGCGCCCGGCGCCGGCGAAGTCGTCGACGTCAAGTCAGACCCGGCCGGATTCGGGCCCGACTATCCGATCGAGCGATTCACCTCGGGGCCCTACAAGGGGCAGGAGCTCTATCTCGGCCATGTCGACTCGGCGCTCAAGCGCGGGGCCAAGTTCAAGGCCGGGGCGATCCTCGCGCGCACGTCTCGCACCGGTCACAACGCTCCGCCCGGTTGGGCTGAGATCGGATTCGCGTCGGGCGGCACGCCGGGGCCGTTCGGCCAGACGGCGCCCTTCTAAGGAGGTGATTGCATGCGCAACTTCATTCGCACCGCGGCGGTCCTGATCATTCTCTACCTCGTGCTCATTCACTTCACGGGGTTCTCGAAGGACGTCTCGACCGTGCTCTCGGGCGGCGGCGGCCTCGTCAAGATCTTCCAAGGCCGCGGCTAGATGGCTGGCCGGCTCGACACACGCCGACGTCAACCGCCCGTGCGAATCGGGCTTGCCTCCGCGCGCTATCAGCAGGCGCGGATCCTCGAAGACTCGCAGCGGATGGCGCTCGCCGCTGGCGGCTACGGCCCGCGCGAACCGCGCTTTGCCAGCGTCCCGATCCGGATCCGGATCAACCGCTCGGCGGGCCCGAACTCCACGATCGGAGTCAAAGGCGCCAAGCCGTTCGCGCCGACCGTACGAAAGCGCGGCTATCCACCGATCACGACGCTGCCGGGTGAAGCCTGATGGCCGAGCCCGCCAAGAAGGGCAACCGCCGCAAGGTGTTGATCTACGCCGCCGGCGGCGGCGTGCTGCTGCTGATCATCATCCTCATGCGCCGCAAAGGCGCGGGCGAACCCGAACCAGTCACGACGGGCGGGCTGACGCTCGGCGGCGGTGAACCGACCGGCCCCGGCTCGGCGGTCGGCGCCTCCTCCGAACGCGCGCAGGAAATCGCCCGCGAAGAACGGATCGCCAACGAAGCGCGCGCGGAACGCACTGGCGAAATCACCCGCGAAGAACGGCGTGAAAAAGAAGCGTCGGGCGAACGCCGCGAAGAACGCCAGGAAGCGGCCGCGCAGCGTCGCGAAGAACGTGAACCGCCGGACGCGCCAGCCCCCGGGCCTGCGGGCCCTGCCGGTCCTCCCGGACCAGCCGGGAAGGCCGCGCCCTCGCACGCGCGCAAGGGCCACCCGGCCAATAAGGCCCGCCACGGCCACC
>DATAQR010000017.1:0-22345 GCA_036264565.1 Solirubrobacteraceae bacterium
CGCCGCGAGCTGGATCTGCTCGCAGGTATTGTGGACCACGAAACGCCTGGGCTCGGTTCCGCGGATGGCGGTGGCATAACGCATATCAGCTATGACTACAGCGTACACAAAACAGGTAGTCATTCAACCCGGAATTGATCGATCGCTCGGATCAGCCTATCGGTGGTCGGACCGGGGTCGATTGTTCGAATCGCGCGTGCGGCGCTGCCGCTCGTGTTGATAGCGTTGCCGGCATGGCCACAACCGCCGGTGAGTCGACATCCCAACGCGTCGCGACCGTCCGCGAGCAGCTGAAGCTGCTCGCGGACTATCTTTGACCCGGCGTCGCTGAGCAGGCTGATCGAGGATCTCGAAGGGCGGATACAGACGCCCGGCTTCTGGGACGACGTCGACGGCGCCGCTAGGACTTCCGCGGAGCACGCCAAGGCAAGCAGGCGACTGCAGACCTACACTGCGCTGCAGCGCGACGTCGAGGATCTCGACGGCCTGCTGGAGATGGCCGCCGAGGACGCGAGCCTGCAGGACGAGGTCGAGGAGCAGATCGCCTCCGTCGAGGAGCGCCTGGCGGAGCTGGAGGAGCAGCGCCTGTTCGCCGGGCGCTACGACGCCGGCGATGCGCTCGTGAGCGTGAATGCCGGCGCGGGGGGGACCGACGCCCAGGATTGGGCCGAGATGGTGCTGCGCATGCTGATGCGCTGGGCCGAGCGCCGCGGCTTCTCGGTCGAGTTGCTGGAGGCCAGCCCCGGCGAGGAAACCGGGATCAAGTCGGCGACGCTGCGGGTCTGCGGTGAAAATGCCTACGGCCTGTTCGGCGCCGAGCGCGGCGTGCACCGACTGGTGCGGCTGTCGCCGTTTGACTCCGCCCACCGCCGCCACACCAGCTTCGCCGGTGTAGAGGTCGCGCCGGTCGTACAGGACAGCGGGGAGGTCGAGATCGACGAGGACGACCTGCAGGTGGACACCTACCGCGCGTCGGGAGCGGGCGGCCAGCACGTCAACAAGACCGACTCGGCTGTGCGGATTACGCACAGGCCGAGCGGGATCGTGGTGCAGTGTCAGAACGAGCGCTCGCAGAGCTCAAACCGGGCCACGGCGATGGCGATGCTGCGCTCCAAGCTGGTCGAGAAGCAGGAGCGAGAGCGCCAGGAAGAGATCGCGCGCGAGAAGGGCGAGGCGCAGGACGTCAACTTCGGCTCGCAGATCCGCTCGTATGTGCTGCATCCGTATTCGATGGCCAAGGACCATCGCACGGGGTATGAGATGGGGGATGTTCAGCGCGTTCTCGACGGAGACCTGGATGGATTTGTGCGGGCTTACCTGCTCAAGTCCGCGGCTCAATCCACATAGAGAGGTCAAGTGCGGGCGCGGAGTGGGTGAGGGCGCCCATCGAGATGAAGTCCACGCCGGTGAGCGCTCGCTCGCGGAGGTTCTCCAGCGTGACGTTGCCGCTGGCCTCGAGCTTCGCGCGGCCCGCCACTTGGGCGACGGCTGCGCGCAGCTCGTCGACGCTCATGTTGTCGAGCAGCAGCCGCGGGGCGCCGGCGGCGAGCGCCTGCTCGATCTCATCGGGGTCGCGGACCTCCACCTCCAGGGTGTCGGCCAGCTCGGGAGCGGCCGCGCGCGCGCGGGCGAGCGCCTGCGCGATCCCGCCGGCGGCGGCGATGTGGTTCTCCTTGATGAGGATCGCGTCGTACAGCCCGACGCGGTGGTTGGATGCGCCGCCGGCCGCGACCGCCGCCTTCTCCAGCGCGCGCAGGCCGGGGGTCGTCTTGCGCGTGTCGAGCACGGTTGCCCCGGTCCCCTCGACGGCCTTGGCGGCGCGGGCCGCCAACGTCGCCACCCCGGAGAGGTGGGCGAGCAGGTTCAGCGCCGTGCGCTCGCCCGTCAAGAGAGCGCGCGCGGAGCCTTCGATCGACAGCACCGGCCCGCCCTGCTCGCGCCAGCGACCCTCCCGCGCGAGCAGCTCGAAGCGCGCGTCCGGGTCGAGCAGCGCGAACGCCGCCTCGGCGGCGTCGAGCCCGTAGATCGCCCCCGGCGCCTTCTGCGCGATCAGCGCCCGCGCGCGTGCCTCGGGATCGACGGTCGCGTTTGTCGTTACGTCGCCGCTGCCGACGTCCTCCGCGAAGGCGCGTCGCACCAGCGCGAGCAGTTCTTCCCTTGGGGTCGTCTCGTTCACGCCGCCAGCATATGCAACCCCTCCGGGAAAGCTCGTGGCGGCGGGGGAGGGCGTGGCATCGGGCGGCCGTCGGGGGAGGAACTGTGATCGCCCACGCGGGTCCAGGGTGGTTGGCGGCGCGTTCTCGGTGATCCACCCACGCCTGCTGGCGCCAAGCTCCGGCCCGCTGATCGACCTGCACGGCCAGCTCATGGCCCTGATCGCGCTGCCCTACCTCGGCCCGCGGGCCGCCGGGGAAGAACTGACGCGCCCCGCGCCGCAGGCGCCGCCGTGTGCGACCCGGCGCATTGGCGGTGAGGGTGGCCGGCTGCTCACCGGCTCGACATGCGGCTCACCTACCGCACGGTCCGCTGCCTGATGTTCATCGGCGCTCACCCCGGCGCCAGCAACCGCGAGATCGCCCAGGGCGCAGAGGTCCCCGACGAGGGCCAGACCTCGAAGCTGCTCTCGCGCCTAACGAAGCTCGCGTTGATCGCCAACTCCCAGCCCCACGGGCCAGGCTTCCCCAACCGCTGGACGCTCACCGCGCACGGGGAGCAGGTGCTCTCAGCGGTTCAGGGGCGCTGACCTTCTCGCCGGCCCGCGCCCGGCCGCGCAGGTGCATCAGCTTCAGCTTTCGCGTGTGGTGCCTCGTGCTACACTGAACTCGTGCTACGCGAGTAATATGGAGGATCTGGATATGACTAATCTGACGCTTTCCATCGACGACGACCTGCTCAAGAGGGCGCGGATCCGCGCGCTCGAACAAGACACGTCGGTCAACACGCTGGTGCGCGATTACCTGGAGAACCTTGTCGCGCAAGCCTCGTGGCAATCGGGTATGGCGGAGTTCCTGGCTCTAGCCAAGTCGTCCCACGCAGGCAGTGGCCCACAGGGACGCACGTGGACGCGCGACGAACTGTATGAGCGATAGAACGTTCGTGGACACGAATGTGCTCGTCTACGCCATTGACGATGCGGAGCCCGAGAAGCGAGACATAGCTCGGGAGGTGCTCGGATCCGATCGGTACGGCGAGTTCGTGCTCAGTACGCAGGTTCTGGGCGAGTTCTATGTGACGGTCACCCGCAAGCTCGCCGAACCGGTTTCCGAGGCGAAGGCGGAGGAGGCGGTTCAGTGGCTTGGCCTGAATCCAACGCTGCCGATAGACCCGACGCTCATCAAGAGCGCGATCCAGACCAGCCGCTCCGCACAGCTCTCCTACTGGGACGGCCTGATAGTGGCGGCCGCCGCCCGCGCCGGCTGCGAACGCCTGCTGACCGAGGACCTCAACGACGGTCAAGAGATCGGCTCGGTTCGCATCGAGAATCCGTTCCGGGACTGCTGAGAGCAGGATAGTTGGAAGGCCGGGGCCCGGGATAAACTGGGTTGGGATGCAGTCGCTGCCGATGATCCCCACCCAGGAGCCGCTCCCGGAGCTCGGCGCGGCGCAGATCGCCGAGCTGCACGAGGAGGTGCGCGCGCTGGCGGCCGAGCGCGGCGCGACGATCCTCGCGCACAACTACCAGGTGCCTGAGATCCAGCAGGTGGCCGATTATGTGGGCGACTCGCTCGGGCTCTCGCGCAAGGCCGCCGCGGCCGAGGGCGAGACGATCGTCTTCTGCGGCGTGCACTTCATGGCCGAGACCGCCTCGATCCTGTGTCCCTCCAAGACTGTCCTGATCCCCGACCTGGACGCAGGCTGCTCGCTGGCGGCATCGATCGACGCTGACCAGTTGCGCGAGTGGAAGGATAGGAATAGGGATGGCGTGGTCGTGATGTACGTCAACACCACCGCCGAGGTCAAGGCGCTGACCGACTACTGCTGCACCTCCGCCAACGCCGTCGACGTGGTGCGCCACATCTACGCGACGCGCGGCGAGGACACCGAGATCCTGTTCGGGCCGGACATGTGGCTCGGCGCCTATGTGGAGAAGGAGTTGGGCCGCCCCATGCACGTCTGGGACGGCGAGTGCCACGTGCACGCCGGGATCCGCCCGTCGGACATCGCCACCACGCGCGCCGAACACCCCGGCGCGGACTTCCTGATTCACCCGGAGTGCGGTTGCACGACCAGCGTGATGGAGTACGTCGCCGCCGGCGACATCTCCTCCGAGGGCGTCCACATGCTCTCCACCGGCGGCATGCTGCGCTACGCCGGCGAGGCCGAGCAAGATGCGTCTGCCAATGCTGACCGGCCGCGCGAGGCGGTGGTTGCTACCGAGACGGGGATGCTCTACCCGCTTGAAATGGCCGCCCCCGACGTGAAGTTCATCCCGGCCAACCCTGAGGCGTCCTGCGTATTCATGAAGATGATCACGCTGGAGAAGCTGCGCGATTCGTTGCGCGACTTCAAGTACGAGGTACGCGTTCCGCCAGAGATCGCCGAGCTGGCGCGCGTACCGATCGACCGCATGGTGGCAATCGGTTAGAGACCGTTTTAGCGGATATGCCAATGGGCTTTCCTAGGCATGGCGTATGCGCTAAGATTGGAGAATGACCGAGAGCCCAGAGCAGGTCGCCGCTGCCCTGATTCGGCAGTCCAGGCGCGAGGTGGGGATGAGTCAGGTGGAGCTGGCTCGCCGCACAGGGATTCACAGCTCGGTGCTGAGCGCCTACGAGCACGGGCGCCGGCAGCCGTCCGTGGCGGCGCTCGCGAGGATAGCGCGGGCCTGTGGTCTGCAACTGCGAGTGGACTTCCCCGCCACCGAGCGCTCGACCGTCCGCGCCGGTCGCATCCTCGCGCAGGTGCTCGACTTGGCGGAGCAACTGCCCTATCGGCCAAGCCGCGATCTAATGTACCCGCCGCTGTACCGCAGAGCGGCATGAGCCTACTCGCCGAACGTCTGCTGGCGGTGCACGACGCGCTCGAGCAGGCGGGACTCCCGCATGCGATCGGTGGGGCGATAGCCCTCGGCTATTGCACCGCCGAGCCACGGGGCACAAGGGACCTCGACGTCAACGTGTTCGTAGCGCAGACCCGCTTTCGGGAGGTCGCTGAGGCGCTGCCCCAGGGCATCGTGATAACCCCCAGCGACATCGGGCTCGCCGAACGCGACGGTCAGGTGAGGCTGATGTGGGACGACACGCCGGTCGATGTGTTCATGAACAACGTTCCCTTCCACTCCGAGGCGCAGAAGAGCGTCCGCGAGGTCGACTTCATGGGGCGCACCATCCCCGTCCTCGGCTGCACCGCGTTGGCCGTCTTCAAGGCGATGTTCGACCGGACTCAGGACTGGGCCGACATAGAGGCGATGCACGCCGTCGGCTCGGTCGAGCTCGACGAGGTCGCCCGCTGGCTGCGCGAGATGGCGGGGCCTGAGTCTCCGCGAGTTCGACGGCTCGAACAGCTGAGGGCCGCGCCCTCCTGACGACTGCACACGCGCACCTATAGCGCGGCTCGCTCGATGGCTCGCAACAAGGCTGCTGCCTGGGCCGAGAGATGCTGTCCGCGCCGCAGGAGCTCCTCAGGTGGGTGTCAGGTGGAGGAGTCAGGAACCGTCGCTTCTCGGCGTTCAGCCGCTCCCACTCGGCCTCATGGCCTGGCTCTAGAAGTGTCGGCCGAGAAGTTCCCATACGTCGATTTTACCTGCGCCGGCGGTCAGCTGGTGATCTCGGGTAGCGCCGGCGAGCGCGCCTACGGCATCGAACCGGGCGGAGCCAGCCATACGGACTCGAACTCTATGACCTCGGAAAGCGTGTCGTAGTCGTGGTCGTAGTGGAGCACAGCCGCCCCGCTCTCCTGGGCTGCGGCGGCGAGCAGGTAGTCGATGACCGGCAGCCGGTGTGAGCCGTGAGAGCGGTGAGCGAGGGCACGCATCGCGCTCTCCGCGGCGCTGGCGGTGGCGCCGGTGAGCTGTGCGACCCGCAGGACCGACAGCCGCTCCGCGAGCTCTTCGAAGTCGGCGCCGCCCCGTGCCTGGAGGAGGATCTCCAGGCGAATGGCGGGTGAGATCCACAGTTGACCCGCTCTCAAAGCCAGTAGCCAACGGTCGCGCACAGCCGGATGGGTGGCGCGCCCCCACGCAGACGTATCGATGAGCAGGGGCAGCTCGCCCCACGGACTCTCGTTATCGGAACGGCCAGGCAAGCCGCTTACTTTCGCGCATCGAATCCCAATCCCACGGGGCGGTCTCGGGATGCTCGAAATACGACGCGAGACCCTCGATCAGCTCCTGCCGGCGCTCCTCGCTCATCGGCTCCTCTGCGACGTGCCGAGCGCCGACGATCGCCAGCTCGCGGACCTGCTGTGAGCGGGGGAGCCCGGGACGCAGGTGCGGCGCCGCGGCGCGCAGCGCGCGAGCGAGCTCGGGGTCCTCGGTGACCTGTATGCGGGGGTGGGACGTTGCCACTGCGTCAGTGTACCACCACTGTGTCACTGGTGCGCGATACCTGGAGGACTTTGTCGCGCAAGGCTCGCGGCGTCGAGAATCCTTTCCGCGATCTGGTCTAGAACTCCCCGGCCTCGTGCGGGCCTACGCACGCCACCGCAAGGTTGTCGGCCACGTTCGACGCCACCTCCCGCACCTCCTCGAACGTGACGGCGTCGAGCGCCGCGATCGCGGCGTCCGGGTCGATGTCCTCTTTGTAGACGATCTTCTGGCTGGCGCCGTAGCGGGCCACCGCGTTTGTGTTCTCGAAGGCGAGCACCAGGCGGCCGGCGGCGTACGCGCGGGCGCGGTCCACCTCCTCGCGCGTCGGGCCGTCCGTGCGCAGCTCGTCCACGATCTCGCGCATGCGCGTGTACGCCTCGATGCACTTGGCCGAGTCCAGCCCCGAGCCGAGCTGCAGAATCGGCACGTCCGCGTACGCGTGCGCGACCGCGTACACCGAGTAGCACAGCCCCCGCTTCTCGCGGATCTCCTCGAACAGACGCGAGCCCATCGAGCCGCCAAGCAGCGTCGAGTAGATCGACAGCGCCGCGCGTTCCTTCACGTCTGACACGCGCACCTGCGGCCTGTAGATCATGCGCAGGTGCGATTGGTTCGTGTCGCGCTGCTCCACCATCGTCTCGGGAGCGAACTCGGGGGCAGCGACGTAGGGTTCGGGCGCGGGCAGCGTCGGGAAGCGGGCGAACAGCTGCGCGAGCTGGTCCTCTCCGGGCAGGTGCTCGACATTGCCGACTAGGAACGCGCCGCCCTTCGCGCCGGCCCAGCGACGCTCACGGAATGCGACGATGCCCTCGCGCGTGAACGAGCGCAAGTTCTCCTCCGGCCCGAGCACCGTGCGTCCGAGCGGGTGATCGCCGAAGGCCGCCTTGTCGATCAGATACTCGGCGACCGTCGATGGCTGGTCGTAGGCGCGGTTGATCTCCTGGATCACCACGCCGCGCTCGCGGTCTAGCTCCTCGGCGTCGAGCTTTGGTCGCGCGAGGAAGTCGCTGAGCAGGTCGATCGCCTCAGGCGCGGACTCGGCGCGGACTGTGATGTGGAAAGCGACCAGGTCGTGGCTGGTGTAGGCGTTGAGCATCCCGCCGAGGCGCTCGGCGGTCTCGTTGACTTCCTTGTAGGTCGCATACTTCTCGCCGCCCTTGAAGACGAGGTGCTCGAGGAAGTGCGCCATCCCGTTCTCTTGCACGCGCTCGGAGCGCGCTCCCGCGTCGAAGGCCACAAGCACCGTCAGCGCGCGAGTGCCGGGCAGGGCGATGCTGTAGATGGGCAGCCCGTTCTCCGCAACCGTGGTGGTGGAGATCTCTGCCATTGGCGCGTCACGATAGGGGATGGACGTGTCCGAGCCGGAGCGCGATCACCGTCTCCTGGCGCTGCGCGTCGGGCCTCAGCCGTTGCAAACACCGTTGCATGCAGGGAAAACTGCGACCCGCGCGCGTGCAGAACGCTACTGTGCGCCGCCATGCCCGCCCCGGATCGTGACCTGGATCGCCGCGAGCGCCACGAGCGCGAGGCCGTTCGTCGCCACTCACCGCCACGGCGTACGCGCGCCACCAACAACGCTGCCCCCGTGTCGGCGCCGACACGACCACCCACGGCGCCCAACCCCAACACGGTCGTGGAGTTCCGCGGGGTCACTAAGCGCTACGACAGCGGCGACACCGGGCTCGAGCGCGCCACCTTCGCGATCGACCGCCAGGAGTTCGTCTTCCTTGTCGGCGCGACCGGCTCGGGCAAGTCGACGATCATGCGGCTGCTGATCAAGGAGCTCGACCCCACCGAGGGCCTCATCCGCGTCGCCGGGCGCTCGCTGGTCGAGATCGAGCGTAAGCGCGTGCCCTACTACCGCCGCAACGTCGGCGTCGTCTTCCAGGACTTTAAGCTGCTGCCGACGCGCACCGTCTACGACAACATCGCCTACGCGCTGCAAGTCACCGGCGCCTCGCGCAAGCAGATCCGCGCCACGTTGCCGGACATCCTGCGTCTGACCGGGCTCTCGACCAAGCTACACAACTACCCGCACCAGCTCTCCGGCGGCGAGCAGCAGCGCGTGGCTGTCGCGCGCGCCTTTGCCTCGCATCCGCCGCTGCTTTTGGCCGACGAGCCCACCGGCAACCTCGATCCCGACACCTCGATCGGGATCATGCAGCTGCTCTACCGGATCAACCGCGCCGGCACGACCGTGATCGTCGCCACCCACGACAACGAGATGGTCGACAAGATGCGCCGCCGCGTGATCGAGCTGCGACGCGGGCGCATCGTCCGCGACGAGGCGACTGGGCTTTATGCACAGGACGAGACGACCGGGGATTTGGCCGAGCGCCTCAAGCGTGAAACCGCCGCCGACGCCGCGCGCCGGGCACAGGGCGGGTCGCGGCGATGAAACTCGGCTTTTTCCTGAAGGAGGCCACGCGCTCGATGAAGCGCAATCCCGCGCCCTCGTTCGCGGCGCTCTCCTGCGTGCTGGTGACGACGCTCGTGCTCGGCGTGTTCATTCCCGTCGTGCAGGCCACAAACGGCGCCGCCAACTCGATCCGCGGGCGCGTCGTCGTCGATGTCGATCTGAACACGACCGCGACGGCCGCCGAAGTGGCGCGCGTGCACAAAGAGGTCGAACACGTCCGCTACGCCGGTCACGTCGAAGTCGTCTCTAAGCAGAAGGGGTACGAACAGGAGCGCAAGCTCGACCCGCAGGCCTTCCAGCTGATCGGCTACAACCCGCTGCCGGAAATCCTGCGGATCACACCCTCTAATCCGGATGACGCCGACGCTCTGCGCGCCGAGCTCGACCAGAGCAGCCCGCTGGGTAAGCGGCTCGTGACCGACAGTGCGATCGCCGCGGTACAGAACCGCCAGGCTCAGACGGACAAGATCCTCACCGCCACGCGGATCGTGAAGATCACGATGGCGCTGCTGGCGGCACTGCTGATCTTCTCTTCGATGCTGCTGGTCTCAAACACCATTCGCCTGTCGCTATTCTCCCGCCGGCGCGAGGTCGAGGTGATGAAGCTGGTGGGGGCGACCGACTGGTTCATTCGCTGGCCGTTCGTGATCGAGGGGCTGTTCCTCGGCGCTGTCGGCGGCGTTGGCGCGATCGCGCTGCTCGCGCTCGCCAAGGTCATGCTGATCGACCCGCTGGCGGGCACGGTCAAGCTGATCTCTCAACCGGCGATGATCGACTTCCGCGTGCTGATCGTCGTACTTATGGGCTGCGCTATCGCCGTCTCGGCCGCCGGCTCGGGTATCTCACTCAGACGCTTCTTGCGCGTCTGAGCAGACCACGGCAGCGCCGGCGGCGTGATGCAGGCTCGCAGCGCATAGGCTGAGGTCAGTGAAGGGGCCGAAGTCACAACTCACCGTCATCATTCTGGCCGTGCTGCTGCCGGTACTGCTCGTGCTCGGCGTCTGGCTCGGCGGGCATCCTGGCGATCTGCCCGGGTTCGCGCGCAAAGCGCTGGTCGCCGAAAACGGGTCACAGGTCGTGGGAGAAGCGATCGAACACATCAGCCACGACTACTACCGGCCAGTCTCAAAGCAGAGCCTGTCCAGCTCGTCGATCGCGGGGATGGTCTCGAGTCTTCATGACCCCTACTCCACCTATCTGACGCCGAAGGAATACACCGGCTTTGACCAACCCGCGAGCTTCGCGGGGATCGGTGTCGAAGTGAATCCGAAGGCCACGCCCGCCGGGCTGGAAATCGTGCATGTCTTCGACGCCTCGCCCGCCCAGCGTGCCGGGCTGAAGCAGGGGGATGTGATCGTCGCCGTTAACGGGCGTTCGCTGCACGGTGTCCCGGCCAACACGTCGACCACCCTGATCAAGGGGCCTCCGGGCACCGACGTACGGCTGACGCTTGCCCATCACGGCATCCCGCGGCGTACGGTGACCGTCACGCGCGCCACCATCTCCGAGCCGGTCGTCGCTTCGTCGATGCGCACGTACAAAGGCATAAAGCTCGGCTGGGTGTACCTGGCGACCTTTAGCGAAGGCGCTCACGCAGAGCTTTACGACGCCGTCCAAGGGCTGCTGAAAGCAGGGGCGAAGGGGATCGTGCTCGACCTGCGCGCCAACGGCGGCGGACTCGTCAGCGAGGCACGGCTGGTCGCTAGCATCTTCGTACCCTCGGGCGTGATCGTCAGCACGCGCGGGCGTACGCAGCCGACGATCGTGTTGACCGCGGCCGGCGGCGCGATACCCACACACATACCCGTGGTCGTGCTGGTCGACCACAACACCGCCTCGGCCTCTGAGATCGTCACCGCCGCGCTGCAGGACCACCACCGCGCCACTGTCGTTGGCACTCACACTTACGGCAAGGGCGTCTTCCAGGAGCTCGAGCCGCTATCAGGTGGCGGGGCGATTAAGATCACCGTCGGCGAGTACTACACGCCTAACGGTCGCAATCTCGGCGGCTCCGGCGTCAAGGAGGGGGCCGGGGTCACGCCGGAAGTAGCTGTCGCGCACGGCATCGACAGCGAGCACGGGCTGCAAGTCGCGCTGCGCACGCTCGCGGCAAAGCTGGGATGAGCCCGGCGCGCGGCGGTAGCGGTCGCGGCGTCCCGGCGCGCGGTGGGCGTCGTCGCCCGGCGATTAAGCGAAGCTCCTCACAAAACGCGCGCGTGGTGTGGCCGCCGGCGGAGCGCTCGGAAACGGCTCGCGCCGCGATCGACGCGGTGCTGCGCGAGGCCGGGATAAAGCGCGGGTTCGAGGCGGAGGTAGAGCGTGAGGCCCAGCGGGCGGCGGCGCGGGCTTGGCAGCGAGTAGAGCACGAACCCAGGACGGATCTGCGCGAGTTGGCGACCTTCACCGTCGATCCGACAACGGCACGCGACTTCGACGACGCGATCTCCGCCGAGGCGCTTGCTTCGGATCCCACCCGCACCGCCGTACGCGTGTGGGTGCACATCGCCGACGTCGCCGCCCACGTCCCGCTTGACTCGCCGCTTGACCTGGAGGCGCGCCGACGCGCGACGAGCGTTTATCTGCCGGGGACGGTCGAGCCGATGCTCCCGCACACGCTCTCCTCCAGCGCCTGCTCGCTGGTACCGGGTGCCGAACGGTTGGCGGTGACGGTGGAGTTGCTGCTGGCGGGCGCGCAGGTGCAGCAGGCGAGCTTCTACCGCTCGATCATCCGCTCGGACGAGCGACTTGACTACGAGCAGGTTGATCGTCTGTTTGCCTCAGGCGCGCAAGCACCCGAACCGTGGGGGGCGCCGCTTGCCGCCGCGCGCTCCGCCGCCGCGGCGCTGCAGCAGGCGCGCGAGCTCGCCGGCGCGCTCGTGATCGACTCCGAGGAGCCAGAGTTCGTCTTCGATCAGGAGGGCAACGTCACCGACATCGCGCCCCGGCCACAGACCGAGTCGCACCGCCTGATCGAGCACCTGATGATCGCCGCTAACGAAGCGGTCGCCCGCCAGCTCACGCAGGCCCAGACTCCCTGCCTATACCGGGTGCACGAGCGACCAGACCCCGAGCGCATCCGCAGGCTGGTGGCGCAGCTGCACTCGTTGGGCGTCTCCACGCCGCCGCTGCCCGACCCGCTGTTCTCCACGCAGGCGGCTGAGCTGGTCGGCGAGATATCCCACCGCGTGGATGCGCACGTTCGCCGCGGTGGGCACGGGCGGGCTGCACTCAGCTCGCTGGTACTGCGCTCGCTAAAGCAGGCCTACTACTCGCCCAAGAACCTTGGGCACGCCGGTCTTCACTCATCCTGCTACTGCCACTTCACCTCGCCGATCCGTCGCTATCCGGACATCGTCTGCCACCGCGCGCTGCTGGCCTCGCTCGGCGCGGAGGAGCGGATCACCGGCCGGCGCAAGCTGGTCGAGTTCGGTGAATGGACATCTGAGCGCGAGCGCGAGGCCTCTGCGCTCGAGCACAAGAGCGACGATGTGGCGGCCTGTTTTCGGCTCGAGCAGATCCTGCTCGAGGGCGGCTACGACCAGGTCTTCACGGGAGAGGTGACGGGCCTGATCGCTGCTGGTGCGTTTGTCATCTTTGGGAAGGGGGGAGGGGTGCGCGCTGGGCGCGCGCATGGTGATGGCGTGCGTAGCGAGGAGTCCGCGCCTGTGGCTGCCGACACGGCTAAGCTGCGGCCGATCTTCGAGGGGATGCTGCCGGTGCGGCTGCTCACCCTCACGGGTACAAGCAGCGCGGGCGAGGAGCGCGACTGGTGGACGCTGAACGAGCAGTCGACGATCCTGCGTGGTGAGCGCTCTGGCGCCGTCCTGCGCCTGGGCGACCCGGTCTCCGTGCGGGTCCTTCGCGTCGATGCGGCGGCCGGCCGTGTCGATCTCACGCCGGCCGTTTAGGCTCAACAGATGGCGAAGTCTAAGGGCGGTAAGCGCAAGATCGGCGCCGGGGACGTGGCGAGCAATCGCTACGCCTCCTACCGCTACGAGCTACTCGAGCGGATCGAGTGCGGCATCGTGCTGGCCGGTACGGAGGTCAAGGCGCTGCGCGCCTCCGGCGCTCAGCTGAAGGACGGGTACGCGGCGATCCGCGAGCGCGAGTTGTGGCTGCACTCGGTGCACATACCGCCCTACCTACCGGCCTCACGCGAAAACCACGATCCCGAGCGGGCGCGCAAGCTGCTGCTGCACCGCGCCGAGATTGAGCGCGTCGCCGAGCGCGTCGCCGAGCGGGGGCTCACGCTGGTGCCGACGCGCATGTATTTCAAGGGGGCTCACGCCAAGGTCGAGATCGCACTCGCGCGCGGAAAGGACCTCTACGACAAGCGCCAGAGCATCCGCGAGCGCGAGTCAAAGCGCGACATGGAACGCGGGCTGCGCGAAGCGCGGCGTTAGGACCTCGTCGAGAGGGTCCTTAGGCGACCTTTTCGCAGTCTTTGAAGCCGTTGCGCTTGGCGATCGCGACCATCTGCTTCTGGGTGGCCCCGATCTGGGAGATGGCAGCCTTGCCCGCCGCCGTGTTTTTGCTGGCGACGTCTTCGCCGACCTTGGCGGTGTCTTCGGCAAGCGTCTGAGCACCGTTTACGAACCGTTTCCACTCTGCTTCCAGCGTCGCCGGCGGGACGAGCGCTGTGAGTTCGGTTAGTGCCTTCTGCTCAAAGCCCGAGACCTTGGCGGTTAGATGCTCGAGTTGCCGCGGCGTACTCGCGCTTTCTCCTTTGCTCGCCGCTTCGAGCTTGGCTGTCACCGTCCGGCAGATCGAGTCGGCCTTGATTGTCAGCTGCGCGCGCGTGAGCGGCGGTTTGGGCGTTGACCCGCATCCGGCCACGGCCAGCACGGCAGTCACAATGACGCTCGTCGCGAGTGCGGGCACGGCAACACGTATTCGTCCCATTTCGATAGCCCCTGTGGCAGCTGGTTCGTCCTACCCAATGGGACAGCGTACTAGTGCCGTGGGTTGCGCCGCGCTCAGATCGAACGGAAGCTGTGGCCGGCGCTGCTCAGTACATGCGTCTCGGACATGCCAAACCCGAGCACAACGATCAAGGCGATGTAGACGAGGCCGATCGCGATGCGTTGGGCGTGTGGGACGCGGTAGTAGGCGGCCTGCTCGAGCGAGCGCGAGCGCAGTTGGCGCCAGCGACGGGGCATCTCGCGCAGGGCGAGCAGGATGAAGATCAGCAGGAATACGTTGTGCAGCAACACGATCATCGCCACCAGGCCACCGATCCCGGCGAACCACAGCCACGGCGATACCGCGGCCATCGCGCGGCCACCGTCGAAGGGGACGACCGGGATCAGGTTGAGCAGGTTGATAAAGAAGGCGACGTAGGCCAGCGCTCTGAGCAGGTCGCTTCCGGTCAGCGCTGCGGCGATAGCTACAGCGAGGGCTCCAAGTGTCCCCAGCACCGGTCCGGCTAGGCCCACGCGCGCCTCAGCGGCGGCGTTCTCGCCCAACGAGCGCGAGAAGATCGCGGCGCCGAGGAACGGGATGAACATCGGCGTGCTCGCTTTGATGCCCTCGCGGCGCAGCTGGATCACGTGGCCCATCTCGTGCACGAACAGCAAGGCGACAAAGCCGGCCGCAAACTGCCAGCCCCAAAACAGGCTGTAGGCGGCGACCGATACCAGCGCCGTGGTACCGGTCGTGAGCAGCTTGAGCTTGGGAAGCAGCAGCACGGCACCCTTCGCGTAGGCGCCGAACTTCGCGCCGAGTGCCGCGACCCCTCCGGCGGCCCCGCCCGCGCGCTTGCGCCAGGAGCGCTTGGGGGCGCCAAAGGGCGTTTCGCCGGTTGTGGGGTGCTGGATTGTCGCTTCGCTACTGACGGGCAGTTGACCGTCCATACGTTCATTCTGGCAGGCTCGCTAAAGGGCGCCTAACAGCCCCTCCCGGCATGGCGCAAAATCGCCTTTTTCCGGAACGTGCGGCAACGAGTACAAAAGAGGTCTTGACTAGGGTGTGGTGCAGGCGTAAGTTGGATCTAGACGCGGAACCGAGCCGCGAAGAGCGAGGCCACTGAGGTGTAAGGCCGCGCCACCGGTCACCGGGAAGCCTTCGGGCCGACCGGAGGCAGGTTCCTCAAAGCGGCCCGGGACCGCGTCGATTTCGTTAAGCGTCCCGAAGGGCCACAAGCCCCACGGCGCTAGGATGTAAAGAGAACATCCAAGGGGACGACAGGCTTCGACGCGGTCGGTTCGTCTGGATGGTCGCGAGTCGAGGTCCCGGGCGGCCTCGTAAAACACCCGGGAAAACCATAAGTGCGGACTCTCACGAGTACGCCCTCGCTGCTTAGCTAGAAACTAAGCGTGAGGTCTCGGCCCCCACTCGCCTGTGGTGGGGAAGGTCGGGATCAGAAAGCAGGCTCACCCGGTGAGGAGCGCCTTCGCCGAGCCGGGGAACTGATAGGAGGCTGGTCCCCGACAACCCGGCCGGCAAGGCGAGTCGAGGATGAGATCAGAGCGCCGGCTACGCTCGTAGAAGCCATCCATACGCGACTGCGGACGCGGGTTCGATTCCCGCCGTCTCCACTTTTGTTGTGTCTCGGGACATTGTAGACATTAGGGATTTCTTTGCGTCGCAAGGCTCCACTTCGTGCTCGTGTTGCGGTACGCTGAGGGCGTGGCCACGACGCTCGACAGAGACAAGCTGCACGACGTGCTCGACCAAGCGGTGATCGTGATCGATGAGCAGGAGCTGGAGCGCTCGCGCCGTGATCCTCGCGTGCATGAACTGTTTGAGCAGGGCCGGGCTCTGGTGGCGGAACTGGAGTCCGAAGGCGCGAATCTCTAGCCATCGCGGGGAATCGCTGTCCACAGTCGTCGCAGCCGGCGGTTGCCTGGCACTCGCTGCTCGGAAGGTCGAAGGCCCCAGCGTTCCCGCCAGTAGGCATCGGTGGCCTCATCGAAGGGATCGATGACCAGCACCGTCGCACCGACGTACGACAGCGCCTGCTGTGCGGTGCGTGCGGCGTGTCCGAACAGCTCGACGCCGATGCCTGACGCCTGCACGGCGCGGGCGAACTGCGCGAGCAGGGTCGCCGGCTGGGTGCGGTAGTGCACACCGCCGAGCTGGGCACGCTCCTCGTTGCTGAGCGCGACCTGGGCGGCGCACAGTGCGTAGACGCCCGCCACCTTGCCGTGGCTGAGCCGTACGCGAACGGTCGCCTCCTGCGGCTCGCTCAGTGCCCGCTCGGCCAGCCATTCGGCGACGCTCTCACCGGCGGGACCCGGGACCGGCTCGAACGAGCGGATCGCCTCGCCCAAGTCGGGCAGCACCGCGACGACACGCTGATCGACGCGCACGTACGCGCGTGCACGCTCCAAAACATCGCGCGAGATTGATGGGTCCGAGACGCTCATGGCGGCATGGAGCGTACCCGGCTGTGAGCTGTATTTGTGCCGCTCGTGGCTACGCCACGCTCAACGGCTCCGGTCGGACGACCACGGCGTTTGCGCAACGGACCACCGTCGGGCTACACCTTTGACGAACGGTTTGGCACCGTCTTCAGCTCATGAGTCGCAAGATGCTGAACATTTGCTACCGAGGTGTCTCGGAGGGATCCCGCGTGCTTCAACCGGCGTATGGTGCGCTGATAGGTCTCACGGCTCTCCGGCGGGCAGGCCCGCGTGGCGCATGGCCAGCGCGAAACGCAGGAAGTCTTCCTGGAACTCGTGCAGCGTGAGTTCGCGCCCCGCGCCGTCGGGCGCGACCGATTGACCCTGTCGGGGGTCGCCTCTCCGGGCGGCGCTTGCATTCAGGCGCCACTCGTCGATTATCTCGCGGGCGGGTGCGGGATCGGGTGTGTCGCTCCTAGGCGCGTCAGCGAGCACCACGCCGAGGTGCGCTGCGTCGGCCACGCGAGGCCCCATCTTGGCGATCGCCTGCTCGGGGTGGGCGGCGAAGCGCAGAAGGATGGTCTTGATCAGCGTTGGATGGTCAAACAACTCGTGGCAGACCTGCGCTGGCACCCGCGGGCTGACGATGATCGCCGGGACGCGGACGCCGTAGGTGGCGTGGCTGGAGCCGTCTTTTACTCGCACGGGCGGCGGAACGACGTGGTCATAGAAGCCTCCGTGCTCGTCATAGAGCACGACCAGCAGTGTGTCCTGCCAGGATGGGCTGTTGCGCAGCGCTTCGTAGACTTCGAGCACGAGACTTTGACCGGCACGGATATCCGATGGTGGATGGTCATCGTTGGACCCAGGGTCAAGGACTTTCAGGTCTATGAAGTTTGGGTCGATCCACGAGACGTCGCGGAGTTTGCCGGTGGCCGCGTCGTCCAGGAAGCTTTCCGGAGAGACGATCGGCTCCTCCAGCAGCCGGGTGATCAGGCTCACTCTCTGGCGGTCGAAGAAGCTGAAATTGCCGCGATCCGCATCGTCGAAGCGCCGGTAATGCCCGTCTGCTGCGCGCAGCGTCGCAGGGTCGTGGGAATACCATCTCCATTGTTCCTCGGTGAGATGGTGGGTAAACGTTTCCACGTCGAATATCGGTGCGTTGGCAAGCTGGGGGAACTCGTGCTTAACCGCCTCGGCGATGCGCTCCAACAGTGGCGGCAGTGTGTGCGGGCCGGTGCGGCCCGCCATCGCGTACAGCCGGTTTGGCCAGGTGTCTCCTGGGATCGAGCTGTGCCACGCGTCGCACACGCAGAACGCTCTCGCCAGCAGGTCGTAGGTGGGCAGGTGCTGAGCCGCGTAGTAGCCCATCGGCAGGCGGCGGTACTCAGGCGGGATCGCGACATAGTTTCCCTGCTTGTCGCGTCGGGAGGAGATGAAGTTCCTGACGAACCCTTTATTGTCGTCCTTGAGCTGCTGCTGGACGCATTCTTCGGAGTGGCACGGGTCGAGGATCTTTCCTGTCGTGTCCTGAAGGGGATGAAACACGGTCTCCTCAGGGCCCCATTCGAACACCTCGATCGGCGCTCCGTCGGCGTCGGGGTTTGACTCGGTGCGGTCGAGTCCCGCGACGTCCGGCATCCCGTCGAGCTTCAGGTAGCCGAGCATCTGGTCGAAGGAGCGGTTCTCCATCATCAGCACGACGATGTGCTTGATCTGCTTTAGCCGTTCGAGTGATGCGTCTACAGCCATCGCCAAAGCGACCTTTTCAGAGATCGGGTTACGGTGGCGCGCGCCTCTGCACCGCTGCCGGCGCCTTCCGGTTTGGATCCGCCCGTCATCGGCGCAGAGTGTCGGTCTCGCCGGGGGGTAAGTCAATAGATAGCTCTTATCTTGCCCATCAAAGAGCTGGAAATTGCGGACAAGGCATAACTCCGCCTCGTCACGGTGGGGTCTGGCGTGTCGCGGGGGATCGCCAAGTCGCTTGCACGCGGCGTTCTTTCACCAGCAAGGCTACTGTGCGTTCGGTGACTTACACCGTCGCCGAGGGCCGAGGGCAGATCCTGGACGCGTTGGCGCTCGCCGCCGATGAGATCGCGCTCGCGTTGGCCGAGCTGAGCGAGGCCTATGAGCATCTCGACGAGCAGACTGCCGAGCGGCTGGAAGAGGCCCTGTTCGCACCCGTGCAAGCGGCCTACGGCCGTGCCAAGCGCACGCACGCCGAGTTCGCCCAGCGCAGCGAACTCCCGGCGCGCACGTTTGCGATGCCTGGTCAGGTCGCTCCCTCAACGGCGGCCAAGCAACTAATCGAGCGTGCGTTGGAGGCGCTAACACGCGCCGATCTCAGCCTAGGGGAGCTACAGGACTCGATGCTGCCCGTCGAGGTGGGCGACGCCGAGTTGCGTCGCGGCCTAGCCGAAGTTCGCGAGTTGGCCGTGCGCGTGCGCCCGCAAGCGCGCGAGCTCGTGCGCACACTGGGCCGCTGAAGGCACTACATAATCCCCGATCGGCCTGGATGCGATAAACGGAGCCCGGACATACACTCGCGCTGTGAGTATCGATGCGAGTCTTGATACCGCCGCGATAGTCCGTCACTTCCATGCCGCGCGCCGTGACGGCGAGGTTGTTGTACTGCAGGGCTTTCACGCGCTCAAGCACGCGCTGCGCTTCGGCGGTCAGATAGAGGTCGTTGTCTGCTCCGACCAGGCTCAGCTGGATGGCCTGATCGAGCGCTTGGCTCCCGATCTCAGCGCCTCGATCAGGCAACTGGCCGTCATTCTGCCAGCGGAGGCGTTCAAGCGACTCGGGCCGTATGTGCCGCACACCGGAGTGGTGAGCATCGCCAGGCGCTTTCACAGCGACCCCGCGGCGGTATTGGCCGCGGGCGATCCGGCGCCGGTCGTGTTGCTCGAGGATCCTCGCCACTTTGGCAACCTCGGCGCGGTGATCCGCGTCGCCGCCGCCGCGCAGGCCGCGGGTGTGCTCACGACCGGTCGCCAGGACCCTTGGGACCCTGTCGCCGTGCGCGGCTCGGCCGGCCTTCATTTCGCCCTGCCGGTTGCGCGCGTGGCAGAGTTGCCGAGCAGCGACAGGCCGTTGCTAGCGCTCGACCCCGAAGGGGAGGAGCTCCAACCCGAGCTGGTGCCGCCGCGCGCACTGCTGGCGTTCGGCACCGAGCGTGCGGGCCTGAGCGACGAGCTGCTTGCCCGCGCCGAGCGACGGTTGCGGCTGCCGATGCGCGAAGGGGTCTCCAGCCTGAACCTGGCGACGTCGGTCGCGGCGGTGCTTTACGCCGTACGCTTCGCCAGCCTGTAGTTATACATCAAAACTGATGTCTTATCTGCCCTTTTGCCGATAACGCATCAATGTTGATTGATCTTTGCGAAGATTGATGCTATCCTCTAAATCAGTTTCGATGCGTTATCCGCGAAAATCGACCTAAGGCATCAAATTCGATGCGCCTTGAAGATCTAATGACAGAGTCGGCCGTGCTTGCTGAGCTCGGCGGCAGGCTGACGCGGCACCGCCGCGAGCGCAACTGGACGCAGGCGCAGGCGGCCACCGAAGCCGGTATCGGTCAGGCGACCTTGCAGCGCGCCGAGCGTGGCGAATCGGTTCAGATGACTTCGATGATCAAGCTGCTACGAGCGCTTGGCTTGCTAGGCGCCCTAGACGCCGCGGTGCCCGAGTCGATCGAGCTGCCGATCGCGCGGTTGGAACGCGAACAGCCCGGGGTTCGCCGGCGTGTTCGTCACGGCCGGCGCGAGCCGCCGAGCCAACCGCCGACTGACGGGCCGCAACGACAGTCCTGGAGGTGGGGCGACGAGCCAGGTGGGGCGGCGTGAGCGTCGCGGCGGTGATGCTGTGGGGCGCCCGCATCGCCGCCGTCTCGATCGATTCCGGGGCTCGCTACGCGACCTTTCAGTACGACCCGGCGTTCGCAGGCAGCGGTGTTCAGGTCTCGCCGGTGTGGATGCCATTGCGCGCCGAGCCATACCGCTTCCCCGGCCTGCCCGAGGATGCCTTCAGCGGTCTTCCCGGCTTGATCTCCGACTCGCTGCCCGACCGTTGGGGGACGGCGCTAGTCGACGCGTGGCTAGCCTCGCAGGGTCGCGACCGGTCGAGCTTCGACGTGGTTCAGCGCCTCTGCTACGTCGGCACGCGCGCCGCCGGGGCGCTCGAGTTCCAGCCGGCCCAGGAGCCGGAAGTCTCCCCAGGAGAGGACCTACGCGTGGACGCGCTGGTGCGGCTGGCCGGGGAGGTCCTCGACGAGCGCAGGGAGTTCGTGACCGAGCTCAGCGAGAACCCGGACGAGGAGGCGATGAAGGCGATCCTTGCCGTCGGCAGCTCCGCCGGCGGCGCACGCCCGAAGGCCTTCATCGCCTTCAACGAGCAGACCGGACAGGTGCGCTCGGGCCAGTTGGAGCTCCGGGAGGGCTTTCGCCACTGGCTGCTGAAGTTCGACGGCATCCCTGGCGCGGGCGACCGCGGGCTGAGCGATCCGCAAGGTTGGGGCGCGGTGGAGTACGCCTACTCAAAGATGGCTCGCGCGGCCGGGATCGAAATGAGCGAGTGCCGGCTAATGGAGGAGAACGGCCGCCGTCACTTCATGACCCGGCGCTTCGATCGTCCCGGCGCCGGCGGCAAGCTGCACATGCAGACGGTCGGAGCGCTCGAGCACGTCAGCTACAACGAGCCCGGCGCCTACAGCTACGAGCAAGTGTTGTTCCTCATTCGCCGGCTGGGCCTCGGAACCCCGATCGTGGAGCAGCAGTTTCGCCGGATGGTCTTCAACATCGTCGCTCGCAACCAGGACGACCACGTCAAGAACGTCGCCTTCCTAATGGACCGTCAGGGCAGTTGGTCGCTGGCGCCCGCCTACGACGTGATCTGGGCGTGGAGCCCCGGCAACCCGTGGCTGGACAGCCACCAGATGACCGTGAACGGCAAGCGCGACCGCTTCAGCGTCGCCGACCTTCGGGCCGCCGAGCGCGTGGCCGGCCTGCCGCGCGGTCGCGCACAGAGCATCCTTGCGGAAGTCAGCGACGTAGTCGCCGGCTGGCTGGCCCTCGCCGCGGAGGTTGGCGTCGAGCAGAGGATGGCCGAGCAGATCGGACGCTCCCATCGCCTGCAGCTTCCGCGGTCCTGATCGAGTCGGCGCTGCCTTACACCTCGCCCCGCGGTTTCCGTGGTTCTGATCGAGTGGGCACCGCCTTACACCTCGCCCTGCGGCTTCCGCGGTCCTGATCAAGGGACGCCTCCTCACGCCTCGCGAGGCGGCATATAAGGCGCCAGCTCGCGACGGGCGATCGAGAGCTTGTGAACCTCGTCGGGCCCGTCGGCTAGACGCAGCGTGCGCAGGTGGGCGTAGGCCCAGGCTAGCGGGAAGTCATCGGAGACACCGCCGCCGCCGTGGACCTGGATCGCGCGGTCGATCACCTTCAGCGCGATGTTGGGGGCGGCGACCTTGATCGCGGCGATCTCGGTGCGGGCGTGACGGTTGCCGACGGTGTCCATCAGCCAGGCGGCCTTCAAAGTCAATAGCCGCGCCATCTCGATCTCGATGCGCGCCTCGGCGATCCAGTCCTGGATGTTGGCTCGAGCCGCGACCGGCTGACCGAAGGTGCTGCGGACCACGGCCCGCTTGCACATCGCCTCCAGTGCCCGCTCGGCCGAGCCGATCGAGCGCATGCAGTGGTGGATGCGCCCCGGTCCAAGTCGAGCCTGGGCGATCATGAAGCCATCGCCCTCGCCGGCGATTAGATTGCTCGCCGGCACGCGCACGTCCTCGAAGACGATTTCGGCGTGCCCCTCCTGGTCCTGGTAGCCGAACACGGGTAGTCCGCGCACGATCTGCACGCCGGGTGTGTCGATCGGGACGAGGATCTGGCTCTGCTGGCGGTGACGCGGCGCGTCCGAATCGGTCTTGCCCATCACGATCATAATCCGGCAGTGCGGGTGCAGCGCTCCGGAGATCCACCACTTGCGCCCGTTAAGCACGTAGTCGCTGCCGTCGCGCTGTATCCGCAGCGAGATGTTGGTCGCGTCCGAGGAGGC
>DATAQR010000054.1:0-2539 GCA_036264565.1 Solirubrobacteraceae bacterium
GCGCGGCGATGCCTACTTCAGTCCGCGGCTGGCGGCGTTTGTGCTGCAGGCGTTCAGCACACCGCAGCCGGTGCATCACGACGACCCGGGCCTCGAGGCGCTGACGCCGCGCGAGCGCGAGGTGCTGCACCATCTGGCGCGTGGTTACGCGTACAAGCAGATAGGCGTGAGGCTCGGGATCAGCGCGCGCACGGTCGAGTCGCACGTAGGTTCGGTGCTGCGCAAGCTGCAACTGACATCACGCCACGAGGTCACGCATTGGGCCGCGACCCGCGGCCTGATCGATCGCGACGACGACTGACCACCAGGCCGTGGTGGCGAGCCCGCGCCCGGGCCCAGCGCTCAGCGCACGGCAGCGGCTCGCTCCTCCCTGCCCCTCGCGTTCCGCGCGAGCGCCAGCGCGCGGTTCTTCGCCGAGCGCACCTCGTTCTTCAGTGTGTCGATGTCATAGACGCCGTGGTGCCGCCGGCCGTTGATGAAGAAGGTCGGCGTACCCGTCACGCCGCTCTCATCGGCGCTTGTGACGTCCTCGCGCACACGGTCGACGTAGACGCGCCGGCGCATCTCGTCGAGGAAGCGGTCGACGTCGAGCCCGATCTGGCGGGCGTACTCCTCGAGGTCGTCGAGGCGAAGGCGACCCTGGTGCGCCAGCAGCAGGTCATACATCTCCCAGAAGCTGTCCTGGGCGGCGGCTGCCTCGGAGGCCTCGGCGGCGAGTTGCGCATTGGGGTGAACGTCATTGAGTGGCAGGTGCCGCCAGACGTAGCGGACGTCCTCCGCCCCGGCCATCAGCAACTCGCGGATCACGGGCTCGGCCTGGCCGCAGTAGGAGCACTCGAAGTCCCCGTACTCGACGATCGTCACCGGCGCGTCCTGCGAGCCGCGCGTGTGATCGCGCTCGGGATCGACGTCGGCGGCGAGATCGAGGATGTCCTCGGCGGTGGCCGCGATCTGGCGGGCGCGCAGCTCAGCCGGTAGCCGGCGCACCACCTTCAGCACGAGCCACGAGAGCGCCGGCGCGACGACCAGGGTGGAGAGCGTTCCGATCTTGGCCTCCTCCAACAGCCGGCCGCGGAACGCCAGGCTCGAGATGAGCAACGAGACCGTGAAGCCGATCCCCGCGAACGTGCCGCCCGCCAGCAGTATCGGCGGGCTGATCGAAGCGCGAGGGCCGCGCAGCAGCGGCCGGGACGCGACCCAGGAACCGGCGACGACGCCGATCGGCTTGCCGACCACATACCCAGTCAGGATGCCGAGCGTCACGGGCGAGCGGTAGGCCTCACTCAGCAGGCTGCCGTTCAGGTGCACGCCCGCGTTGGCGAGGGCGAACAACGGGACGATCAGGTAGCTCGTCCACGGGTGAAGCTCATATTGCAAGCGCTCGTTCGGAGAGATCGAGGAGACCAGGCTGCGCTGCGCCGCGCGCGCCAGCTCAGGCGTCGGCTGCTCGCGGAACGTGCGGGTGAGTTCGACGACCTCGGCAAGGTCGGCGCGTGACGGCAGGAACGCACTGGTGGCCAACCCGATCGCCAGGCCGGAGATCACCGGATCGATCCCCGACTTGAACATCGCCAGCCAGACGCCGACGCCCAGCGCAATCCCGACCGCGCGGCGCGGCACCGGAAGCCAGCGCAGCGCGATCAGCAACGCGTAAAGCACGATCGCGACGCCCAGCGCCAGGAACGCGACATGCCGCGTGTACGCGATCGAGAGCACCAGAAGCCCGGCCAGGTCGTCGACCACCGCCAGCGACAGCAGGAAGACGCGCATGCGCGTGGCCGAACGCGGCGCCATCAGACCGACTGCCGAGAGCGCAAAGGCCGTGTCGGTCGAGATCGCCGCCCCCCAGCCCCCCGCGCCCGGCCCACCGGCGTTCCAGGCCAGGAAGATCGCGGTGGGGACGGCGATCCCGCCGAGCGCGGCGACCGCCGGCACCGCTACGCGGCTACGGTCCCTCAGCTCTCCGAGGTCCAGCTGACGCTTGGCCTCGAGCCCCACAACCAGGAAGAACAACGTCATGAGGCCCTGGTTGATCCAGGTTCGCAGCGTCGCCGCGATGGCGTGGCCGCCCAGCTGAAGCTCGAGCCGGGTCCCCCAGACGCTCGTGTAGCTATGCGATGCAGGCGAGTTGGCCCAGATCAGCGCCGCGACGGTGGCGACGATCATCACGCTGGCGCCGCCGCTCTCCGTATTCAGGAAATCCCGCACGGGTGAAGCGAGGTTGCGGGCCCAGGCGGTCCGGCCCTCGTATGGCGCCTCGGTGCTCGTGCTCACAGTGGGAGCCTGTCAGGTCGGGCGGCTCAGGGCCACTCGCAAGGGCAAGCGACAGCGGCGAGGCGGCAGCCGATCGCTTTGAGGGCGGCGACCAACGGATTGGGGCCGGCCTGCTGGCCGGCCCCGCCCCCTCCCGTAAACCTTTGCGGAAATCTAAGCCGCGACCTAAGCTGATCCTAAGGGTCCGTAGGTCGTGTGCGCGGCCCGCGGCAGCGCCGCATCAGATCGGATACTCCCGCAGCTCGTCCTGAATCGTTATCCAGCG
>DATAQR010000093.1:0-16263 GCA_036264565.1 Solirubrobacteraceae bacterium
CCAAGCATCGAGATGCCGGTGCCCATCAGCCAGCGCGTTCTGCGCAGCAGGTCGCGGGCGAGTCCAAGGCGCAGGTGCTCGGTCTGTGGCGCGCGCTTGGCGTCCATCGCCTGGATCGCCACCCCTAGGCTGTAGAACGTCGACGCGGCCACGGCGGCCGCCATACCAAGGATCAGGTCCATAATCTCCGCCACCGATCATCGCAGCCCCGCCAGTCTGCTCGCTCGCGCCGCGATGGCCGGCTACCTGACGCCGGCGCTGGCGTTCTATTCCTCAAGGCTGCGCAAGGCGCTCGGCGTCGAGGATCGCACCGCCAGCGGCACGGGCTGGGCGATCACTTTCGACGACGGCCCCCACGCCCAGGGAACGCCGGCCGTGCTCGACGTGCTCGCCCAGCGTGGCGTACACGCGACCTTCTTCCTGGTAGGTGAGCAGGTGCTGCGCAACCCCGCGCTCGCCGCCGAGATCGCCGGGCAGGGTCATGCGATCGGTTTGCATTGCCATCGCCACCGCAACCTGCTGCGCCTGGCGCCGCGGCAGGTGCGCGAAGACCACGCGCGTGCGCTGGCCGCGATCGAGGATGCCACCGCGGTGACGCCGGCGCTGTACCGCCCCCCGTACGGGATCCTCAACGCCGCCGCGCTGCGCTGCGCGCGCGCCGCCGGGATGCGCACGCTGCTGTGGAGTGATTGGGGGCGTGACTGGCAGGCGCGGGCCACGCCGCGGTCGATCACGGTCCGTCTCACCGACGGCGCCGGTGAGGGCGCGGTGATGCTGCTGCACGACGCCGATGACTATGGCTCGTCGGGCTGCTGGCAGGCGACCGCGGAAGCGCTGCCGCGCGTATTGGACGTGCTCGAACAGCGAGGGATGCAAGCGGTCTTTCCCTGACCCGCTCGATCGCTTATTGGCTTCACGGCTGGATAACATCGTTTGCTTGTCGGCAACTAGTGAGGCAGAGCCACAGGTCAAGCGTCCGCGCTGGTGGGGTGAGCTGCTTGTCATCGTCTGGCTCGCGTGGCTGTATGACGCGGTCACCAACCTGGCGCCGGCCCGCGAAGCGCTGGCGCTTGCCAACGGGCGCGGCATTCTCAACTTCGAGCAATCGCTGCACCTCGATCCCGAGCATTCGCTCAATCGCTGGCTTTCGGCCCATCACACGCTGGGCGCGATCAGCTCCTACTACTACGACAACGCGCACTTCATCGTCACGCTGGGCTTGCTGGCGTGGCTGTGGTGGAGGCGCGCTGACATCTACCGCCCGTTGCGCAGCACGCTGGTGGTGATCAACCTGCTCGGCTTGCTCGTCTTCTGGCTGTGGCCGGTCGCCCCGCCGCGGATGCTCGTCGCAAGCGGCTTCTCCGACATCGTGGCCTCTTCGCACACCTTCGGCAGCTGGCACACCGGCTCGCTTGCCGCCGACGCCGATCAGTTTGGTGCGATGCCTTCGCTTCACCTTGCCTGGGCAGCGTGGTGCGGACTGGTGCTGTGGCGACTCTCCCCGCGCCGGTCGGTACGGATCGCCGCGCTTACATATCCATGCGTGACGACCTTGGCTGTCTTGACCACGGGCAATCACTACCTGCTGGACGTGCTGGCGGGTATCGCGACCTTCGCGGTGGCGGTGGCGTTGGTTCGCGTGTTCTCCGTAACGACTGTCACAAACTTGTTACTAAGTCGGAAAACAGGTAGACTCGCGGCGGCTTCTGAAGACGCGCTCTGAGGGGAGTCCGGGTCCCCGCGCCAAAAGGCGCGCGGGCCTTTGCGTCTGTAGGGTGGCCCACACACCATGCTCGAATCTGATCTGTCAACCGGCTTTGCCATGCCCACGGTGGCGCGATGATTCTCGTGCGCTATCTCGACGTGTTGCTGGTGCTTGCCACAGCCCCCTTCGTGGTCGCGGCGGGCCTGCCGGTGTTTGGCTACGTCGTCGCAGCCGGTGCCTGGTTGCTCACGCGCGTGGTGGCGGAGGCTCTGCACGCGCGCGCTCTGCGCTCGAGCGATCCCCGCGTTAGGGCGGGTCTTGCCGTCGGCGTGATGATGGCGCGCGTTTGGGTGATCGTGCTGGCGATCCTGCTGGCCCGCTACGCCGGCAGCAAGGAAGACGGCGTGATGGCCGCCGTTCTGATGCTCTGCGCCTTCACCGTCTACTTCATGCTCACGCTGGTCGGTCGCGGCTGGCGCGATCTCGAACGGAAGCCGAGCGTCTCGTGAGCGCGCACGCGGGAACCGTGCAGGCAGCGGGCGCGCTGCCCGAGCCGAGCTTGCCCGGTGGCGGCAAAGCCGCCATGAGCCTACGGACGAAGGTGCTGATCGGTCTTGGGGTTTGGCTGGGTGGCACGATCGCGCTGATCGCGATCGCCGGTTTCTCGGGCACCCGCAACACGGCCTTTGAACCGCAGAACGAGTTCAAGCTCGACACCTGGGTGCAGCTCGGCGTCTTCTCGATCAACAAGGCCGTCATGTACCTGGTGATCGCCGCGACGCTGACGAGCGCGACCATGATCTACATCGCGCGGCGGATGAAGGAGCGCCCCAACCGGGTGCAGACCGCCGTCGAGCTGGTTTACCGGCTGATGCGCGACAACATCACCGGCGGGAACATGGATCAACGGATGGCGGCGAAGTGGTTTCCGTTCATCGGCACGCTGTTCCTGTTCATCCTCTTCTCCAACCTGATCGGTTATCTGCCGCTGCCGACCAACACCGAGCACGAGCTGCACATCGCCGGCCTGACGATCCCGTCGTTCTCGCTGTACGCGGCCACCGCCAATCTGTCGATCCCGCTGGTCCTAGCGCTCGTCGTGTTTGTCTCATACAACGTCGAAGGCATCCGCGCGAAGGGCCCGATCGGCTACCTGAAGAGCCTCGTCCCGAGTGGCGTGCACGGGCCGATGGCGGGCTTCATCTTCATCCTGGAGTTCATCTCCAACCTGATGCGGCTGTTGTCGCTGTCGATCAGGCTGTTCGCGAACATCCTCGCCGGTCATCTGCTGATCCTGTTCATGGCTGGCGCGCTCGCCGTCCTGCTCGGCAGCGCCTGGCTGGGCTGGTTCACGCTCCCGCTCGGTATCGCCCTGTTCGGTTTCGAGGTCGGCCTGGTCGCCGCCCTGCAGGCGTTCATCTTCGCCACTCTCACCGCTATCTACCTCGGCGGCGCCGTCGCCGAGTCTCATTGAAAAGGAGTCAAAGGACGTGCTCACAGCTCTCATCACAGTCTTCGCGGTCAGCGAAGAAGTCGCCAAGGCGGGCAAGTCGATCGGTCTCGGAGTCGGCGGCGGACTCGGCGCCGTGGGCGCCGGCGTCGGTATCGGCATCATCTTCGGCAAGGTGATCGAGGCGATCACACGCCAGCCGGAGATGCGCGACGAGATCGCCTCGATCCAGTGGCTCGGGTTCGCCCTTACCGAGGCGTGCTTCTTCTACGGGCTGGTCGCGGGCCTATTGGCCGCGTTCATCGTCTAGGAGACCGACATGGCCGACGTGCTCCCCACAACGCTTGCCTCGAGCGGCAACTTCCTGGTCAAGCCGGGCATCGGCCTGATGATCTGGACGTTGATCGTGTTCGGGGTGACGATGATCCTGCTCTGGCGGCTGGCTTTCCCGCGTATCACCGAAGCGCTGGATCGTCGCCAGAAAGACATCGAAGATTCGATCGACTCGGCCCAGCGCACGCGCGAGGATGCCGAGCAGCTGTTGGCCGAATACCGCCAGCGGCTCGCCGACGCGCGCTCGCAGTCGGATGAGATCGTGCAGCGGGCGCGCCAGACGGCCGAGGCGCACGAGCGCGAGTCAAAGGAGCATGCGCGCGAGATTGCCACCGAAGCCTCGGCACGTGCTGCGCGCGACATCGAGGCGGCCACGCAGCGAGCGATGCAGGAGCTGCGTCAGGAGGTGGCCGACCTGACGGTGATGGCGACCGAGAAGGTCACCCGCAAGGTGCTCGACGACGCCGACCAGCGCCGGCTCGTGGATGAGGCGCTCGGTGAGCTTGACTTCTCGGGAATCTCCGGCGGGAGTGGGGGCTAGGCGATGGCTTCATGCTCGCGACACGCCGCACGGCCGGTGAGGAGCATCTGATGGAGGAGCTGGCTCAGGTCTATGGGCGCTCGTTGTTCGAGGTCGCCGGCGAGCAGGGCAAGCTCGACCTCTTGCGCGAGCAGCTCGGGCAGTTCGCCGACGCGCTGGAAGAGAACCGCGACCTGGAGCTGTTCTTCTTCTCGCCCTACTTCTCGACCGTCGAGAAGCAGGCCTCGCTCGCCAAGCTGCTCGAAGGCGCCGACGAGCGGCTGCTGAGCTTCCTGGAGCTATTGATCGAGAACCACCGCATGCCCGTCATCTTCCGCATCCGCCGTGAGTACGAGCGGCTGTGGGAGCAGGAGAAACAACTGCTGCCGGTCGTGCTGACAAGCGCCGTCGAGCTCGATCAGCAGACGATCGCCGATCTGGGCGCACGCATCGGCGAGCGCACCGGGCGCACCGTCGAGCTGACCGCCGAGGTGCAGCCGGACATTCTCGGCGGGATCGTCGTGCGCGTGGGCAACTCGATCCTCGACGCATCGATACGACGCCGGCTGGAGCAACTGCGTACGCACGTGGCAAGCGGCGTCGCGTAGGTCATCAACCACTTCCTGTACCGCAGACAAGCACTCCCTCCAAACCCTTAGGAAAGACATGCAGATCAATCCAGACGAGATAACCAGCATCCTCAAGAGCCGCATCGAGGGCCTCGGCGGCGGGCGCGCCGAGCTGACCGAGGTCGGCTCAGTCCTGTCGGTGGCGGATGGCATCGCCCGTCTGCACGGCCTTGAGAACTGCATGTCCTTCGAGATGCTCGAGCTGCCGCACGGGGTCACCGGCCTGGCGCTCAACCTCGAGTCCGACAACGTCGGCGCCGTGCTGTTCGGCGATTGGCAGAAGATCTCCGAGGGCGACACGGTCAAGCGCACCGGCCGCCTGCTCGAGATCCCAGTCGGCGAGGCGCTGCTCGGCAGGATCGTCGATCCCTTGGGGCGGCCCCTGGACGGCAAGGGCGAGGTCAACACGACCGAGCTGCGACCCGCCGAGTTTAAGGCCCCGGGCGTCGTTCAGCGCCAGCCGGTCAAGGAGCCGATGCAGACCGGGTTGAAGGCGATCGACGCGATGATCCCGATCGGGCGCGGCCAGCGAGAGCTGATCATCGGCGACCGCCAGACCGGCAAGACGGCGATCGCGATCGACACGATCATCAACAACAGGAACACCGGCGTGGTGTCGGTGTACGTGGCGATCGGCCAGCGCATGTCCACGGTCGTCGCGCTCGCGCAGACGCTCGACGAAGCAGGGGCCTTGGACAACACGATCATCGTCGCCGCCTCCGCCGACGAGGCGGCGCCGATCAAGTTCATGGCGCCGTACGCCGGCTGTGCGATGGGTGAGTACTTCCTCTACAGCGGCCGCCACGCCCTGTGCGTATACGACGACCTAACCAAGCACGCCTACGCCTACCGGCAGATGTCACTGCTGCTGCGCCGCCCGCCCGGCCGCGAGGCATACCCGGGCGACGTCTTCTACTTGCACTCGCGCTTGCTCGAGCGCGCCGTCAAGCTCTCAGACGATCTCGGCGGCGGCTCGCTGACAGCGCTACCGGTGATCGAGACGCAAGCCGGCGACGTCTCGGCCTATATCCCCACCAACGTGATATCGATCACCGACGGGCAGATCTTCCTGGAGCCAAAGTTGTTCAACTCGGGCGTGCGCCCGGCCATCAACGTCGGCATCTCGGTCTCGCGTGTGGGCGGCAACGCGCAGATCTCGCCGATGAAGAAGGTGGCCGGCCGGATCAAGCTCGAGCTCTCCCAGTACCGCGACCTGGAGGCCTTCGCCCAGTTCGGCTCTGATCTCGACGCCGACACGCAGCGCACGCTCGCGCGCGGTGAGCGCATCGTCAAGACCCTCAACCAGGGCGAGCGCGCGCCGCTGCCGGTGCAGGACCAGGTGATCCAGATCTACGCCGCCACCACCGGCTTCCTGGACCGGATAGGCGCCGATCGCGTGGGCGAGTTCCTGACCGAGCTGGTCGAACGCGCTCACGCCCAGCACGGCGATTTGCGCGAGAAGATCGCGGGCGGCGACTGGTCGGATGAGACCCAGAAGGCCCTCAACGACGCCGTCGAGTCCTTCGCCGGAGACTTCGGTTACGACCTCGACGAGGAAGGGCAGCCGCTCGAGGACGCCCCGCTGGCCGGAGCGAGCGCCGCTTAGCTCCGGGAAGCGAGCTCGAACGGAACCGACATGGCCTCCCAGCGCGACGTCAAGAACCGGATCGCCTCGGTCAAGAACATCCAGAAGATCACCCGCGCGATGGAGATGGTGGCGGCGGCGCGCCTGCGCCGCGCCGAGCAACGCATCGCCAAGCTGCGTCCCTACGCGGAGGCGATCCGCCGGATGACCTACCAGGCCGCCAAAGCCGCCGGGGCGGAGGCGAGTTCGTTCCCGCTTTTGCGCGAGCACGAGCAGGTGGAGAACGTGGGCCTGCTACTGGTCACCGGCGATCGCGGCCTGGCGGGAGCGTTCAACTCCCAGATCATCAGGGCCGGCGTGCGCGCCGGCGCCGAGCTGGCCGATGAGGGGCTGCAGAGCGTTTGGTATGCGACCGGCCGCCGCGGCGTCTCCTCGCTGACGTTTCGCGGTCGCGAGCTGAGCGGCAGCTACACGGGCTTCACCGACAAGCCCGCGTACGCGGACGCGCGCAACATTGCCGACGATCTGATCAGTGGGTACATCGACGGCAAGCTCGATCGCGTGGAGATCCTCTACAACTCTTACGTCTCGCCGCTGACACAGCACGTCACCCGCGAGACGCTGCTGCCGCTCTCAGGCTCGGTACTGCAGGGCGCCGAGGACGACGAGCAGGCCGATTCGGACCCCACCCGCCCGCAGCCACTGGTCGAGTACGAGCCCGGCGCGGCGGAGATCCTGTAGCGGCTCGTGCCCGACTACGTGGAGATTTCGATCTACCGCGCGTTGATCGAGTCCACCGCGGGTTTCTTCGGCGCGCAGATGACCGCGATGCGCAACGCCTCCGAGAACGCGGGGACGTTGATCGAGGACTACACGCTGCAGATGAACCGCGCCCGCCAAGCCGAGATCACCCAGGAGATCATGGAGGTGGTCGCCGGTGCGGAGGGATTGGCATAACGTTGAAAGCCATTCATTCAACGGAGAAATAATTCAAAGTTTGAACGATTCCCGTCATGAACGATTCCCGTCATGAACGAATCAGGTTTGAGAACGTGCACTCCGCACCCATGCACGCGCCCCATCCAAAAACGACCAGAGCTCACCCAAACCTCAGAACCCACCGACGCGACTTGATAGACCACTAGGAGAACGACACAGAAATGGACGCCAGCATCGCCACCAAGCCGACAACCGAAGTGAGCACCGCCTCAAAGGGCGGAGCGCTCAACATCGGGCGCATCGAGGAGATCCAGGGCGTCGTTCTCGACGTCGTCTTCCCCGACAAGCTGCCCGAGATCAACCACGCGATCACAATCGCCCGCCCGAAGGCCGCCGCGGCCGAGGAGGCCGAGGGCATCAGCTCTGAGGCCGGCGGCGACGTGCTCGTCTGCGAGGTGCAGCAGCACCTCGGCGACGACCGCGTGCGCGCCGTCGCGATGGACACGACTGACGGCCTGGCCCGCGGCACCGCGGTGATCGACACGGGCGGGCCGATCACCGTGCCAGTTGGTGAGGCGACGCTTGGACGCATCTTCAACCTGCTCGGCGAACCGATCGACCTCGGCGAGGACCTGCCCGCAGAGACGCCTCGCCGTCAGATCCACCAGGTCGCCCCGAAGGTCGAGGACCTGACCCCGACGACCGAGATGTTCGAGACCGGCATCAAGGTGATCGATCTGCTCGCTCCGTACGCCAAGGGCGGCAAGGTCGGCCTGTTCGGCGGCGCCGGCGTCGGCAAGACGGTGCTGATCCAGGAGCTGATCCACAACCTCGCCAAGGAGCACGGCGGGCTGTCGGCCTTCTGCGGCGTGGGCGAGCGCTCGCGCGAGGGTAACGACCTGTGGCTGGAGATGAAGGAGTCAGGCGTCATCGACAAGACGATGCTCGTGTTCGGCCAGATGAACGAGCCCCCAGGCGCCCGTATGCGCGTCGCGCTCTCCGGGCTAACGATGGCCGAGTACTTCCGTGACCAGGGGCAGGACGTGCTGCTGTTCGTAGACAACATCTTCCGCTTCGTCCAGGCCGGCTCCGAGGTCTCGGCGCTGCTCGGACGGATGCCCTCCCAGGTGGGCTATCAGCCGACGCTTGAGACCGAGATGGGCCAGCTGCAGGAGCGTATCTCCTCCACGCGGCAGGGCTCGGTGACCTCCGTGCAGGCGATCTACGTTCCCGCCGATGACCTCACCGACCCGGCGCCGGCGTCGGTGTTTGCGCACCTGAACGCCACAACGGTGCTCTCCCGCGCGATCTCCGAGAAGGGCATCTACCCGGCGGTAGATCCGCTCGACTCCACCTCGACGATCCTGAAGGCGGACATCCTCGGTGATGACCACTTCCGGGTGGCTAACCGCGTCAAGGAGATCCTGCAGCGCTACAAGGAGCTGCAGGACATCATCGCGATCCTCGGTATCGACGAGCTCTCCGACGAGGACAAGCTGACCGTCCAGCGTGCCCGCAAGATCGAGCGCTTCCTCTCCCAGCCCTTCAACGTCGCCGAACAGTTCACCGGCACCCCCGGCGCGTACGTGCCGATCGCCGAGACGATCCGCGGTTTCGAGGAGATCATCGCGGGTAAGCACGACGACGTCCCTGAGCGTGCGTTCTTCCTGAAGGGCACGATTGAGGACGTCGTCGCCGACGCCGGGAGCTGAGGGCGGGGTGGCCCACGCGAAGTTCCCAGTCGAAGTCCTCACACCCGAGGGGGAGGTCTTCAACGAGGAGGTGGAGATGCTCTCCACCCGCACCTCCGTCGGCTCGATCGGCGTGCTCGCCGGCCACGAGCCCGTGCTCGCGCAGCTTGAGCCGACCGAGCTGCGGCTGTACCGCTCGGACACCGAGATCGTGCGCTTCGCCCAGGCTGAGGGATACCTGCAGTTCTCTGAGAACCGCGCCCTGCTGCTGGTTGAGGAGGCGATCTCCCCGGAGGCGCTTGATCGCCAGGCGCTTGAAGGGCGTCTCTCAGAAGCACGCGCCGCCGCCGAGCGCGCGCAGGAGGGCAGCGAGGAGAAGGCCCGCGCGCTGCGCGACGCCAAGCGCTGCGAGGCATTCCTGACCGTCGCTGGCTAGTCTCCTGGCGGTGAGCGCAGAGCGCGAGCCGATCGGGGTGATCGGCACCGGGTATGTCGGTTTGGTCACGGCCGTGGGTTTTGCCGAGCTGGGTAGCGACGTTTGGTGCGTCGACGTCGACAGCGAGAAGATCGAGCGCCTGCGCCGCGGCGAGGTCCCGATCTACGAGCCGGGGCTGGAGGAGCTGGTGGCTCGCAACCGCGAGCGACTGCGCTTCTCGACCGACCTTGCGCCGGCGCTCGAGCACGCACGGCTGCTGTTCGTCGCAGTCGGTACGCCCCCTACCCACTCCGGCGACGCGGATCTCTCAGCCGTGCACGCGGTCGTAGATGCGATGCCCGCTCCCGATGGGCACGCGCTTGTGATGAAGTCAACGGTGCCGTGCGGCACCGGCGCGAACATCAAGCGCATCTTCGCCGAGCACGGAAAGACCGGCTACAGCTACGTTTCATGTCCCGAGTTCCTCAAGGAGGGCTCGGCGGTGAGCGACTTCATGAACCCGGACCGCGTCGTCGTCGGCGGCGAGGGTGACTGGACAGAGCAGGCCGTGGTCGATCTTTACCAGCCGCTCGACGCACCGCTTGTGCGCACCGACGTCGCCAGCGCGGAGATGATCAAGCTCGCCGCAAACGCCTTCCTGGCCACGAAGATCTCCTTTATCAACGAGATCGCCAACGTCTGCGAGACGCTCGGCGCCGATGTCGTGGAGGTAGCACGCGGCATGGGGCTGGACGCTCGCATCGGGCCGAAGTTCCTGCAGGCTGGCATCGGTTACGGCGGCAGCTGTTTCACCAAGGACGTGAGCGCGCTGAAGCTGCTCGCGGGCAACTCCGGCTACCACTTCCAGTTGCTGAACTCCGTGATCGAGGTAAATGAGCTGCAGAAGCGCAGGGTCGTCTCCAAGCTGCAGCGCCATCTTGGAGACCTGGCCGGCCGGAGTGTGGCGTTGCTCGGGCTCGCGTTCAAGCCCAACACCGACGACATGCGCGGCGCCTCCTCGCTGGTGCTTGCCTCGCGCCTACAGGCCGAGGGGGCGCACGTGCGCGCATTCGACCCGATCGCCGAGGGGCCGGCGCGGACCTTGATGCCCCAACTCGATTATGCCGATACGGCGCTTGGAGCAATCGAGGGCGCCGATGCGATCGTGCTCGTCACGGAGTGGGTCGAGTTCGTCGAACTCGACTGGCAACAGGTGGCCGATGCGATGGGCGGCAAGCTCGTGATCGACGGTCGCAACGCCCTCGACAGCCAGGCCGTGCGTGCCGCGGGGCTGACCTACGAGGGGATCGGGAGAAGCTGATGCAGGCCGTCATTCTCGTCGGCGGCGAGGGCACACGGCTACGGCCGCTCACGTCCACCGTGCCTAAGCCGGTGGTCCCGCTGGTCGATCGGCCCTTCATCTCCTACATGCTCGAGTGGCTGTGCGCGCACGGCGTCGACGACGTGATCATGTCCTGCGGATTTCTCGCTACCAGCGTGCGCAACGTGCTCGGCGACGGCTCGGCCTACGGGATCCGCCTGCGCTTCGTCGAGGAGCCCGACCCGCGCGGCACCGCCGGCGCGCTCAAGTTCGCCGAGTC
Organism: Solirubrobacteraceae bacterium; assembly: GCA_036264565.1. GTDB lineage: Bacteria > Actinomycetota > Thermoleophilia > Solirubrobacterales > Solirubrobacteraceae > Palsa-744. The sequence goes on from DATAQR010000093.1 coordinate 10,869, forward strand.
GATGCTCGACGAGCGCTTCCTGATGCTCAACGGCGACGTGCTCACAGACATCGACCTGACCGAGCAGATCGCTCAGCACGAGCGCACCGGCGCGAAGGGAACGCTCGCGCTGGTGCCGGTCGAGGACCCGAGCGCGTACGGATTGGTCCGTCTGCACGACGACCGTGCGGTCCAGGATTTCGTCGAGAAGCCCTCCTCGGACATGATCCACACCAACTTGATCAGTGCCGGCGCCTACGTGCTCGAGCGTGACATCCTCGAACTGGTGCCGCCAGGACGCAATGTCTCGATCGAGCGCGAGGTATGGCCGAAGCTCGTCGGCGCGGGTCTGTACGGCTTCCCGTCGGAGAGCTACTGGTTGGACATCGGCACGCCCGCACGCTATCTGCAGGGCACGTTCGACATCCTGGAGGGCAACGTCCGCACCGCCGTCGGCGAGCGCCTCGGCTCGTCCTATCTGTCGGTCTCCGAGCATGCCGATGTTGCGGGCCGAGCGATCCCGCCGGCCGTGATCGAGGCCGGCGCGTGCGTTTCCGAGGGGGCCCACGTCGGCAGCCTGGTCGTGCTCGCCTCGGGCGTGAAGGTCGGCGCGGGCGCGACCGTCGAGCGCTCGGTGATCCTGTCGGGAAGTGAGATCGGTGAGAACTGTGTGCTGCGCGACTGCATCGTGGCGGCCGGATGCCGCGTGGGCGAGGGGACCCATGTCTTGGAGGGCGCCGTGCTCGGTGAGGGCGTGACGGTGGGGGCTGACAACGTCATCGCTGGCGGCGCGCGTATCTTCCCTGGGGTGACGCTCCCAGACGGGGCAATCAAGTTCTAGGGGGCCGCTGGGCGGCGCGATACTGCGTCCTCGGACCCTTATGTGCGTAGCACATTGCGGGTCCTGCGTCCTTGTCTCGCTTGCACATCGACCCCCTAGACGCTGAGCGCTCTACACCCGGTATTCTGGCGCGACCCATGGGACCCGACGGTCCACCCTCACAGGAGATGAACAGATGAGCGACGGCGCCGCCGCAACCTCCAGCACCGACGTGCTCTCGCGCGAGGCGATAGCTGCCGTTGACGCCTCCGGCCAGCTCGACGACGTGCTGGCCCTGCCAGAGCACCTACGCGATGCTCTGTGGCGGGTGGAGTCGGCGATCATGGCCGAGTGGGACACCCCCGCTGGTCTGGTCGTCGCCGGTATGGGCGGCTCGGCAATTGGCGGCGCCTTGGCGCGCGCCGCGCTCGGAGACCACTCCTCGCGGCCGATCTTCGTCACGCGCGCCTACGGCCTTCCCTCGTGGACGACGCCGGAGACGACCGTGCTGTGCGCGAGCTACTCGGGCAACACCGAGGAGACGCTCGCCTGTTACGAGTCGGCAGGAGCACTGGGTGCTCAGCGAGTGGTCGTCACCACCGGTGGCCGTCTGGCGGAGATGGCTCGCGCCGAGGGCGTGCCTGTGATCCCGTTGCCGGGCGGCTTTCAGCCGCGAGCGGCCGTGGCTTATATGACCGTCGCGGCGCTTGAGGTGGCGGCGCTGTGCGGCGCTGGTCCGCGGCTGACCTCCGAGATCGATGTGGCCGCCTCGCACACCGAGCAGCTGGTGGCGGAGTGGGGACCCGACGCGCCGGAGGACTCGCTTGCCAAGCGCACAGCCCGGGGCCTGCTCGGCACCGCTCCGGTGATCGCCGGCGCTGGGCTGACCGCCCCGATCGCCTACCGCTGGAAGACGCAGATCAACGAGAACGCCAAGCAGCCGGCGTTCGCGCACGAGCTGCCCGAGCTTGACCACAACGAGCTACAGGGTTGGGAAGGCGCGCTCGACGTCGGCCGCTTCTCGGCGGTCTTTCTCGACGACTCCGACGCGCACCCACGCGTGAAGGAGCGCATGGACCTGACCGAGAAGTTGATCGCCGGCAACGCCGCGGCGAGCTTCCGCCTGGAGACGCGGGGACAGACGACGATCGAGCGAGTGATCTCGCTGGTCCTACTCGGTGACCTCGTCTCGCTGTATTTGGCGACGCTGCGCGGCGTCGATCCGGGCCCGGTGGGCATGATCGAGCAGCTCAAGGTCGATCTAGACGCTGGTTGAGGCTAGCCTCGGCCAGGCGCGGTCGGCGAGTGCCAGTTCGACTCAGGCATAACCTTGACACAGGCATAACCTTGACACGCTCGTGATAAGGTCTGCCCCGTGCAGGCTGCGAGCGTCGACGCGCTAACGATCAACGAGGCGGCCGCGACGACCGGCTGGTCGGCGCGGATGCTGCGCTACATCGAGAGCATCGGGCTACTTGAGCCTCAGCGCTCCGGCTCGGGCTATCGCCTGTACGGGCCAGAGGAGCTGCAACGGCTGAGCACGCTGCGCGAGCTGCTGCAGGCCGAGGGTCTTGATCTTGGTGAGGTCGGCTTCGCACTACGTCTGCGCCAGGAGCCGCGGCTGCGCGAGGCGATCGAGCGCTGGCTCTCGGCCGAGGTTGAGCGTCCCGCCGACGCGAGCGCCGCCGAGTGGCTGCGCTTCGAGCAGGAGAAGCACCAACAGTTGCTTGCCCAGAGCGCGGTCCGCGCGCACGCGCCCTACGCGGGCGAGATTGACCTGGAGGCCCCCCGTTGCACTGACCGCAACGGCCCCCTTCTCAGCAAGGCGACATCCACACCCACGACCAGGGAGAACGCATGACCCCCACAGCAACGCTCACCGACGCCGACTTCAAGGTCGCCGACCTGTCGCTGGCCGAGTTCGGCCGCAAGGAGATCACGCTCGCCGAGCACGAGATGCCGGGCCTGATGGCGATCCGCCGCGAGTACGCGACAGCACAGCCGCTGGCCGGCGCGCGCATCACCGGCTCGCTGCACATGACGATCCAGACAGCGGTGCTGATCGAGACGTTGAGAACGCTGGGGGCACAGGTGCGTTGGTGCAGCTGCAATATCTTCTCAACGCAGGATCACGCGGCGGCGGCCGTGGCTGTCGGCCCCGACGGCACCCCGGAGGACCCGCGTGGTGTGCCGGTCTTCGCCTGGAAGGGCGAGACGCTGCCGGAGTATTGGGAGTGCACAGACCGCGCGCTGCGCTGGCCGGGCGAGGACGGGACGCCTGGCGTGAGTGGTCCGAACATGATCCTCGACGACGGCGGCGACGCCACGCTGTTCGTGCACAAGGGCACCGAGTATGAGGCCGCGGGCGCCGTGCCCGATCCAGCTTCGGCGGAGTCCGAGGAGTTCCAGGTCGTGCTCTCGCTGCTCACGCGCTCGCTCGGCGAAGACCCGCAGCGCTGGACGAACATCGGCAAGGGCATCAAGGGCGTCACCGAGGAGACGACCACCGGCGTGCACCGCCTCTACCAGATGATGGAGGCAGGCGAACTGCTGTTCCCGGCGATCAACGTTAACGACTCGGTCACCAAGTCCAAGTTCGACAACCTCTATGGCTGTCGTCACTCCCTGATCGACGGTATCAACCGCGCCACAGACGTGATGATCGCCGGCAAGATGGCAGTCGTCTGCGGCTTCGGCGACGTCGGCAAGGGCTGCGCCGAATCGCTGCGCGGGCAGGGCGCGCGCGTCGTTGTGACCGAGATCGACCCGATCTGCGCGCTGCAGGCGGCGATGCAGGGCTATGAGGTGCGCACACTCGACGAAGTGGTCGGGCAGGGCGACATCTTCATCACCTGCACCGGCAACAAGGACATCATCACGGCCGCGCAGATGGCGCGCATGAAGCACCAGGCGATCGTCGGCAACATCGGCCACTTCGACAACGAGATCGACATCGCCGGCCTGGCCAAGACGCCGGGCATCGAGCGGGTGAACATCAAGCCGCAGGTCGACGAGTGGGTGTTCGCGGACGGTCACGCGATCATCATGCTCTCCGAGGGCCGCCTGTTGAACCTCGGCAACGCGACCGGGCATCCGAGCTTCGTGATGAGCAACTCATTCACCAACCAGACGATCGCCCAGATCGAGCTGTTCTCCAAGAACGAGGACTACGAGCGGCGCGTGTACGTGCTCCCCAAGCACCTCGACGAGAAGGTCGCGCGGCTACACCTAGACGCGCTCAGCGTCAAGCTCACGCAGCTAAGCGACGAGCAGGCCGCCTACATCGGCGTCCCCGCCGATGGCCCGTACAAGCCCGATCACTACCGCTACTAGGACGCCGTCGCGGGCGAGCGAATGTCCGCCGAGGCAGAGCGCGGCCAGGCCCGGATTGATTGGGCCGACACGCAGATGCCCGTACTCGCGCAGGTGCGCGAGCGCTTTGCCCACGAGCGCCCGCTCGCGGGCACGCGCGTAGCCGCCTGCCTGCATGTGACGGCCGAGACGGCCAATCTAGTTCGTACGCTGCTGGCCGGCGGCGCCGAGGTGGGGCTATGCGCTGCCAACCCGCTCTCCACGCAGGATGAGGTCGTCACGGCGCTCGGCGAGCGCCACGGAGCCGAAGTGCTGGCCGCCCGCGGCGAAAGCCCGGCGCGATACGCCGAGCACGTGCAGACGCTCGTTCGCTCCTCGCCGGCGGTGACGGTCGACGACGGCGCGGACCTGATCGCGGCGATTCACGAGTCCGCACCCGAGCAAGCCGCGCGGATGCTCGGCGGCACCGAGGAGACGACCGCCGGGCTGTTGCGCGTGCGCGCGCTCGCCGAGCAGGGATCGCTGGCCTGCCCGGTGCTCGCGGTCAACGAGTCGCGGACCGAGCGGGCGTTCAACGACCGCTTCGGCACAGGGCAATCGACCATCGACGGCATCCTGCGCGCCACCAATCTGCTGCTGGCAGGCCGCACGGTTGTCGTGATCGGCTACGGCTGGACCGGGCGTGGGGTGGCGTTGCGCGCTCGCGGCGCGGGCGCCTCGGTGATCGTCTGCGAGGTCGATCCCTTGCGTGCGCTGGAGGCGCGGATGGAGGGCTACGAGGTGATGGGGGCGCTCGCCGCGGCGGAGCGCGGCGACGTGTTTGTCACCGTCACGGGAGGACGCGACGTGCTGCGCGCCGAGCATTTCGAGCGGATGAAGGACGGTGTTGTGCTGGCCAATGCCGGCCATTTCGATGTCGAGATCCAGATCGACGATCTACGCCGCCTGGCCGTCGGCGGCCGGCGCCAGGCGTTGCCGCTGGTCGAGGAGCACACGCTCGCCGACGGGCGCCGCCTGAATCTGCTCGCCCAGGGCCGGGTCGTCAACCTGGCCGCGGGGGAGGGGCATCCGGCGTCGGTCATGGACGTTTCCTTCGCGGCGCAGGCGCTATGTGTCGAGCATCTGGTGGTAAACGCCGGCAAGCTGCCGGCCGAGGTGTTGCCTGTACCGGACCGGATCGACGATGAGGTGGCGCGGTTGAAGCTCGACTCGCTGGGCATCGAGATCGACGAGCTCAGCGAGGAGCAGCGCGTGTATCGAACGGCCTGGGAACGCGGCGCGTAG
>DATAQR010000095.1:0-2058 GCA_036264565.1 Solirubrobacteraceae bacterium
CCGTCTATCAGCGCGCCCTGCAGAACGATCCACAGTTGAAGGAAGCAGAAGCGACGCGGCTCGCGTCACTCGAGTCCAAGCCGCAGGCGATTGCGGCGCTGCTACCGCAGATCTCGGGCAGCGGGACCATCTCGCAGGAGAAAGATAAGGGCCAATCGAACCAGACCCAAACGGTTGTGGCCAACGGCCAAACCTTCTTCGAGTCCTTCCCGTTCAACGGCCGCGTGGACACCACGACGCACAAGTATGGCGTCGACCTTTCGCAGAACCTGTTCAACTGGGGCAATTGGGTGGCCCTGCGGCGCGCCGACGCCCAAGTCGCGCAAGCCGAGGCAGATTATCAGGCGGCCCAGCAGGACTTGATTTCACGGGTGGCGCAGCGCTACTTCGACGTGCTCGCGGCCGAGGACGACCTCGACGCCCAACGGGCCAATCTCGAGTCGGTCAACCGCCAGCTCGAGCAGGCGGAAAAGCGCTACCAGGTCGGTCTGATCGCCGTCACCGACGTCGAGGAGGCTCGCGCAGCCCACGACAGCGGCGCCGCCGCCGTCATCGCCTCCAAGCGAGCGCTCGCCTCGACGCAGGAGCTGCTGCGGGAGATCACGGGCGATGCCTTCGATTACCTGGCGCGGCCCATCGAGCCCTTCGAACTCGCCACGCCCGATCCGACCAGCGAGGACCGATGGGTCGACATGGCCTTGCAACAGAACCTGTCGCTGGTCTCGAGCCGCCTCGCGGCGGATATCGCGCGCGAGAATGTGAGCGCGGCGCGGGGCGGCCACTTCCCGTCCCTCGACCTCGTCGCAAGCCGCTACAAGAACTCCGTCGGCGGCGACTACATCAACGCGAACGAGACCCCCTATGGCAGCACGAGTCTCGATCAGTATCAGAACGTGATCGGCATCCAGATCTCGGTGCCGATCTACACCGGTGGCATGGTGTCCTCGCAAGTGCGGCAGGCCGTGTATCAGCATCGAGCGGCGAAGGAGCGGGTGGAGCGGGTGGCGCGCCAGACCGAGCACGATGCACGCGATGCCTACCTCGGCGTTCTCTCGGAGATTTCGCATGTCCGCGCACTCAGCCGCGCGCTCGAATCGAACGCCGTGGCGCTCAAAGCCACCGAGTCCGGCTATGAGGCTGGGACGCGCACCGCCGTGGACGTTTTGTCGTCCCGACGGCAGTGGATCCAGGCGCAGACCGACTACTCGCGCAGCCGCTATGACTATATGGTGAACATGGTGAAGCTGCAGCAGGCCGCGGGCATCCTGACCGAGCAGAGCTTGAGCCGACTCAACGCGCTGCTCAAAGACGAACCGCCGAAAGTGCCCGAGGCTCCGGAGGATACTACCTCCTCCGCCGACGCCCCTCCCTGAGTACCTGCTGCAGCCGCTAGCGGGCCGCATCAGTCGCTGGCCCCGCCTTGGGCCCGAGCAGGGGCTCGATGAGCGCAAGCAGCCGGGCGAGGCCTCCCCGCCGTGCCTCGACAAAGCGCCGGGCGCTCTCCCCCATGTGCTCGCGCAGCACCGGATCGGCGAGCAACCGCCCGGCGGCACCGGCGAGCGCGGCGCCGTCGGCCACCTCCAGGGCGCCGCCCGCCTCGATCAGCAAGCGCGCGATCTCGGGTCCGTTCTGCGTGTAAGGGCCGGTGATCACCGGCACGCCGAGCGCGGCCGGCTCGAGCAAGTTGTGGCCGCCCACCGGCACCAGACTGCCGCCCACGAAGGCCGCATCGGAGGCCGCGTAGAACGCCATCAGCTCACCCATGGTGTCGAGGAGCAGAACTTGTGCCTCGGGACGTACGGTCTCGCTACGGCCCCGCCTGTCGAAGTCCAGGCCACGACGCTCGAGCAACGCGGCGACGCCCTCGAAGCGCTGCGGATGGCGGGGCACCAGTACCAGGAGGGCACCGCGGACCGCGCGCTCCAGCGCGGCATGCGCGTCGAGCACCAGATCCTCCTCCCCTTCATGCGTACTGCCCGCCGTCCAGACCGGACGTGCGCCCAGGTAGCGGCGCCGCAGCTCGCGCCCGCTCTCGGCCACAGCCTCACCGAGCTGCAT
>DATAQR010000151.1:0-2071 GCA_036264565.1 Solirubrobacteraceae bacterium
CGCCGCCTATCGGCCCTACAGGGCCTTTGTTACCTTGCCGGCCTTCAGACAGCGGGTGCACACATATACGCGGCGCGGCGCCTTGCCGATCAGGATCCTCACCTTCTGCAGGTTCGGATCGAAGCGCCGCTTGGTCGCGACCATCGAATGGCTGCGGCTGTGCCCGAACGCCGGACCCTTCCCGCAGCTGTGACATACCTTGGCCATGGGCGGGCAGTTTAGCCACTTGCCAGCTGCTCGCGCAGTGCCGCCATCGCCAGCACCGCCTCGGCGGCGTGGCGGCCCTGATCGCGCTTGCCCCCACCCGAGCGCGCGAGCGCCTGCTCCATCGTCTCGCAGGTGAGCACTCCGAACGCGCAGGGAATGCCGGTGTCGAGTGAGACCCGCTGGATGCCGCGGGCCGCCTCGGCGCAGACGTAGTCGTAGTGAGAGGTCTCCCCTCGGATCACCGCGCCGAGGCAGGCAACCCCGGCGAAGCGCCCCGAGCGGGCGGCGTAGTTGGCCGCCAGCGGCAACTCGAAGGCGCCCGGCACCTCGAATGTCTCGACGTCGCCGTAGCCGGCCTCGGCGAACGCTTCGCGCGCACCACGCTCCAGACGCTCCGCCAGGTCCTGGTAGAAGCGCCCGAGCGCGATCGCGTAGCTCATTTGGCTCGGTCCTGGTCGGACTCTCCTGCCTGCTTGCCGTGTGCCCCTTCGGTATGCCCTTCGGGGTGCCCCCCGCTATCGGGGGCACCCGAATGGGTACGCTCGGCGTGCAGGAACTCGGCGTCGAGGTTCAGCCCTTGGTGGTGGAGCGTGTGACCCATGCGCTCGGCCTTGGTGCGCAGGTAAGCCTCGTTGTACTCGTTGGGCGCGTGCTCGATCGGGATCTGCGCGCTCACCGACAGCCCGTAGCCCTCCAGCCCCTTGATCTTCTTGGGGTTGTTTGTGAGGATCCGGATCGAGGAGAGTCCGAGATCGACAAGGATCTGCGCGCCGATGCCGTAGTCGCGCAGGTCGGCGGGCAAGCCAAGGCGCTCGTTGGCTTCGACGGTGTCCAGACCGTCCTCCTGCAGGCGGTAGGCGCGCAGCTTGTTGAGCAGCCCGATACCGCGCCCCTCCTGGGAGAGGTAGAGCAGAACCCCCTCCCCCTCGCGCTCGATCATTGCCAGCGCCGAGGTCAGTTGCTCACCGCAATCGCAGCGCAGCGAGTGAAAGACGTCGCCGGTCAGGCACTCGGAGTGCACGCGCACGAGCACGTCCTCCTGCCCGGCGACCTCCCCCTTGACCAGCGCGACGTGATGCTTGTCGTCCACCAGCGAGCGGTAGCCGACGGCGGAGAACTCACCGAACGCGGTCGGCAGGCGGGTGGCCACCACCCGTTCGACGAGCTTGTCGTGGCGCCTGCGGTAGGAGATCAGGTCCGCGACCGTGATCATCTTCAGCTCGTGCCGGGCGCAGTAGTCCACCAAGTCCGGGACCCGCGCCATTGTTCCGTCGTCGTTCATCACCTCGCAGATCACCCCGGCCGGGTTCAGCCCGGCCAGTCGCGCCAGATCGACAGCGGCCTCGGTCTGGCCGGCGCGCTCCAGCACGCCGCCGGCGCGGCTCTTGAGCGGGAAGACGTGACCAGGCTGTACAAGGTCGCGCGGCGCGCTTTGCGGGTCGATCGCAACCTGAATCGTATGTGCGCGATCGTGGGCGGAAATTCCCGTCGTAACACCCTCGCGCGCCTCCACCGACACGGTGAACGGCGTTTCAAACGAAGACTCGTTCTTGGCCGCCATCAGGTCGAGCCCAAGCTCGTCACAACGCTGCGAGGTCAACGAGAGACAGATGAGACCCCGTCCCTCCTTGGCCATGAAATTGATCGCCTCCGGGGTGGCGAACTGAGCCGCCATCGTCAGATCGCCCTCGTTCTCACGATCCTCGTCGTCGCAGACGACGACCATCCGCCCCTGCCTGATCTCGTCGATAGCTTCCTCGATCGTCGCGAACGGCGTGGTTGTCTTGGATTGGCTCATGACGCTGCTCCTTTTGACCTCTCGATCAGGCCGAGACGGGCCTCATCAGTCTCTCGATGTGCTTGG
>DATAQR010000105.1:0-11543 GCA_036264565.1 Solirubrobacteraceae bacterium
GCCTCCATGCGGTCCTGGTCGGTGACCTTGTAGGGCGAGATGTAGCCCTTGTCGAACTGCATGCCCTCGGTGAACTCGAGGTCCATGGCGAGGGTCTGACCCTCCTCGACGTTGACCACGCCGTCCTTGCCGACGCGCTCAATGGCGTCAGCGATGACGTCGCCGATCTCCTCGTCGCCGGCCGAGATCGTCGCGACGCGAGCGATCTGGTCCTTGCCGGAGACCTCCTTGGACTGCGTGCCGATGTGGGCGACGACCTGGTCGACGGCCTTCTCGATGCCGCGCTTGAGCGCGAGCGGGTTGGCCCCGGCAGCCACGTTCTTCAGGCCTTGGCGAACGATCGCCTGGGCCAGCACGGTGGCGGTGGTGGTGCCATCGCCGGCGACGTCGTTGGTGGCTGTGGCCACCTCGCGCACCAGCTGGGCGCCCTGATTCTCGAAGACGTCCTCGACCTCGATCTCACGGGCAATGGTGACGCCGTCGTTGGTGATGGTGGGGGCGCCGAACTTCTTGTCGAGGACCACGTAGCGGCCCTTGGGGCCGAGCGTGACCTTGACGGCGTTGGCGACGGCGTCAACCCCTGTCTCCAGGGCCTTTCGCGCCGCGGCGTCGTACTTGATCTCCTTGTGTGCCATCAGTTCTTATCTCCTTAAGCCTTTTAAGCGACCTTGGCCAGGACGTCGGACTCGCGCAGTACGAGCAGCTCCTCGCCGTCGACCTTGATCTCGGTTCCGCCGTACTTGCTGTAGAGGACCTCGTCGCCCTCGGCGACGTCGAGCGGTATGCGTTTGCCGTCGTCGTCGATCTTGCCGTCGCCGACAGCCAGGACCTTGCCCTTCTGCGGCTTCTCCTTGGCGGTGTCGGGCAGGACGAGACCGCTAGCGGTCGTCTCCTCCTCCTCGATCGCCCGCACGATCAGACGATCGCCCAGGGGCTTGAGTTTCATGCTGTGAGACCTCCGTTTGAGAGATGTGCTTCGGTTGCTTCCCGCCCAACTGGCACGGCGGGCGTCCCGCGGCTGGCAGTCTCGTGGGGAGAGTGCCAACGATCAGGAATATATAGCGCAGTTCCGCTTTTGAGGTGGCCAGCCCGCGCCTATCCGACTCAGGAGCTTGGCGGAGTCAGGAGCTTGGCGGAGTCAGGAGCTTGGCGCAGCGCCGCCGGCCACCAGCCGCTCGACCTCCTGGCCGCGGTCGGTGAGTATCCAAGCGTTGGGGGCACCGCGAACCTGTCCCGCGCCACCGTTCTCGATCAGGCCAAGCCGCTCGAGCCGGCTGAGCAGCTTTGAGATCTGCCCCTGGTCCTCGATCCCGGCATCGAAGCCAACATTGCGGTTAGAGGAGCCCGGGCTAGCGGCAATCGCCAGCAGCACACGCACGGTCCGGTAGGTCAGGCGCATCTCGAGGTCGCGCAGCGGATCTCGGCGGCCGGCGGGCGGACGCTCGCGCGGGGATGGGGCGGGGCGCGCATTCTCCTTATGCGCAGCGCCGGGCCCCTGGTAGGGAAGCACGATCATCCCCATCAGCGGCCCGGTCAACTCAAGCAGCGAGCCGCCGGGCTGGCCGATCAGGCGGGCGTGCAGCACCGAGAGCACACCGCCGACAACGCCCTCGGCGGTCAGCGGCGGCAGCGCCTTGGAGGCTTTCGGTTCGGAGCGACCTTCGTCGACCACGCCGGTCAGCTGATCGACTACCCGCATCCGCCGCTCGTGGATGCGCGGCCCCGCTCCAAGTGTCTCGACGATGCACAGCCGACCCATCGCCGGCTCCTGCTCCAGAAATTCGAGTAGGCCCACCAGCCCGGTCCTGACGCGCTGGCGCCAGCGCTGCTTGGGGTCGTAGTCGAGCAGCACGTATGCGTGAGCTCGCTCGATCGAGCGGTCAAGCGCCGCTACGAAGCAATCCTCGAAATCCTCGAAGACTTCGTAGAAGGTCCGGCGCGATACACCGGAGCGGGCGACCACATGCGCGACCGTCGATCCCGCGCGGGTGCGTTCGGAGACGACGTCGATCATCGCGGCGATCATGCGCGCGCGCTGAATCTCGGTGACGTGCCCGCGTGCGCCGGCGGGGGCACGGCCGTCGCGCACAGACGCGCTAGTAGCGACGGACGCGGTGCGGGGTCGGCGGGCGGGGCGCTTAGTTGGCATGCAGAGATGGGGTTGGTTTGATGTCGCGCGTGCTCGACGTTTGGCCGAGTGAGCCACGCCAGCTCGCGCGATGTGTGTCTTCAGCGACAAGAGATGCTGCGGCTTAGCGGCCTTTTTTTCATCCCCTGTTTCCCATTGGAATGCCAAAGACCAGAATGCGTTGTATTGTCTACAGCGGCCGAGGGCAGCGCAGGAGGCTTCGCGAGGCGCTCGCAGGAAGCTTCGCGAGGCGCTAGTTCTGAGCGCCGCCGAAGCCCTTCATGGCTTCGGTCATGCTGGGCGGCTTGTCGAGAATCTGCGAGAAGCGCACAACCGTCACGGTGTCTTCCACGGACACTCCGCGGCCGTAGATCTGCTCCAGGAACTTGACCAGCTCCTCGTGGCGACGGAACTCCGGATTGTCATGCTTGATGTCCCGCGGCGAGAGCTCGGAGATCTTCATCACCTCGACCTGATCGATGACCGCTTCGAAGATGCGCTCACGCGGGGAGTACTGGTATCCGATCGTCACCAGCACCGCTTGGTTCTTGCGGTACTTCCCGGACTTGTCTCCAAGCCTGATCGTCGCCGTCTTGCGGCCCTTCTTGAGCTCATCGGCAAAGATCGTCGAGTAGAAATTAAGGACTTGCACGAGCGGCAGGCTATCGGTCTTCAGCGGCGATAGCGAGCGCACGCTCAAGCATCTTGCGCTCGCCTGGGTAAGTCAGCTCGACACGAGCGCGCTCGCTCGCAAGCCAGCGTGCCTCGAGCACCTCGTCGTCATGGTCGGCGACATCACCGTCGAGGTAGCCGAACAGGAAGAAATGAACGCTCTTGGATATGCGCCGGCCATCGCGCACATACCAGTAGCGAACCTCGCCAAGCGGCTCCATCAACTCGGCCCGTACTCCGGTCTCCTCGCGCACCTCGCGCGTGGCAGCCTGCTCGGCGGTCTCCTCGCCGTCCAGGTGCCCCTTCGGCAGCCCCAGCACGAGCGAGCCGTCGGCCGCCCGCCGTGTCGGCACGATCACGAGCACGCACCCTTCGTGCAAGACCACCCCGCCGGCGGAAACCTCTCGCTTGGTGCCCCTACCGGCACGAGACTTGTTGGCGCACTCAGCCGAACGAGACGACTTAGAAGACATAGCCCTCCAGCGCGGTGGGGTCGTGCACAACCAGTCGGCCGCGCCCCTGCGAGATCACACCGGCGCGCTCGAGCACCGCCAGGAAGCGCGAAGCGGACTCACGCGATGAGCCGGCAAGCTTGGCCAGATCGGCCTGCGTGGCCGTCACCAGCACCTCGCGCGGCGACTCGCCGGCCGCGATCGCCTCAGCGACGAGGTCACGCAGCACGACCGCGACACGGCTCTGGACGGTCTGGAAGGACTGCCTGGCCAAGCGCTCGTTAGTGTCTCGCAGCCGTCGACCCAGCGCGATCACCAGCCGCACCGATATCTGCGGATGCTCGACCATCAGCCGCCGCATGTCGGGCCCGAGCACCGCGACGACCTCGGTGACCTGCACGGCCTCAACCGTGGCCGAGCGAAGCTCGTCCTCGAACATCGCCAGCTCACCGAAGATGTCGCCGGGCCCGAAGTCGGCGAGCGTGATCGTGCGGCCGTCCGGGTGCTCGCGCACCGCTCGCGCCCTGCCGGAGCGCACGATGTAGCAGGTGTCGCTGGCGTCGCCCTCACGGAAGACGACCTGACCCACCTCAAACGCGCGTGGCACGGCTAGGGCGGCAACGCGCTCCAGATCCTCATAGTCGAGCGTCGCGAACACCGGCACACGCCCGAGCAGCTCGACAATCTCCGCCTCCCTCACCGGAGCCATGCTCAGGAGATATCACAGGTGCGCCCAACGACCTCTGAGTCAGCCTGCCAGCAGCTATCTTCAATTGCATGGGGGCCGTGAAGCTAATCGCGCCGATGGTGTTGGCAGCCGCGTTTGCGCCAGCGTCGATGCATGCGCTTGAACGCTCGCGGGTGTTGTGGGCGACCGTGGACGTTTGCAATCCCTCCGATCAGCCTAACTTCGTTGGCGTTCGCGGCTCGATGCCTGGCGACGGTCACACCGGGGATGTAATGTACATGCGCTTTCGCATCCAGTACCAGGAACCGTCGAGCCACAGGTGGATGAACGTTGCAAAGGGTGCCGACTCGGGATTTGTGAAGGTTGGGTCGGCTGGCGTCGCACGCCAGGGCGGGCAGAGCTTTCGCTTCGCCCCAGCCGGCGGGCAGGCGTATACGCTGCGCGGATACGTGACGTTTCAGTGGCGGCACGGCAGCGGTGTGCTCGGCACGGCCAACAAGGTGACCCAAGCCGGCCATATCAGCGTGGTCGGGGCCGATCCAAAGAACTACAGCGCCGCCACCTGCAAGCTCAGCTGACGAACAGCCCTCAACCGACGAACAGCCCTCAGCTGACGAACAGCCGTGGGTCGTTGGTGATGATCCCGTCGACGCCGAGCTCTGTGAGGCTGGCGATGCGCTTCGCGTCGTCCACGGTCCATACGTACAACTCACCGCCCGCGCTGTGCACGGCGCGCAGCAAGGCGGGTGACACCACGCGCCAGTGCGCCATGATCGCGTCTATGGCACCTGAAAGAAGCACTGCGCGCACGCGGCGCGGCAGCAACGCGCGGTAGCCGGTCAGGGCCGCAAGCGCGGGGATCGCCATCAGCAGATCGCCCGTGTAGTCGCGCCGCACCCGGGGCACCGACCAGCCCAATCGCAGCTGCGGCTCGGCGACGCGCACGCGCGCCAAAGCGGACGGGTACATACCGCTGACGAGCGTGCGATCGGTCAGCGCAGCCGCCCGCAGGGCGTCGACGACCCGCAGCTCGTAGCCGGGGATCTTCACGTCGAGATCGATCTGAACGTCAGCGAAGGCCGGTCCGGCCAGGTGATCGAGCGCCCGCTCCAGCGACAGCGGCGTGCGCGAGCCCATGTCCTCGTAGTCGTGGGCGACAAACAGGTCGCCGCTGCCATCGGCGCCAGCGCTGAGCACGTCGAGCTCGATCATGTCGACCTCCAGCGCCAGAGCCGCGTCAAAGCTCTCTAGGGTGTTTCCCTGGACCAGGTGTGCGGCGCCCTTGTGCCCGACCCGTAGCGGGCGCGAGCGCACACGGGCGACCTCTTCTACAGCCACTGACGCCAGGATAGAGGCGAGCGCCCACGGCAACCCGCCGCGGCGCGCACCGGCGCAGCTACGCGCTCAGGATGCTGCCAGCTGGCGCCGGCTCGCGCCGGCGGCTTCGATCGACTCAACCGCTCGTCGAGAGCCGATGTACGGCGCCAGGATCAGGAACGTGAGGTGATCGACCAGGCACGGTAGATAACGCAGCCGATCGTGCGGGGCGTAGCTGGCGAGGATCGCCCAGACCGCACCGACGATTGCCTCACCGGCGATCTTCGGCGCGCGTTCTGGATCGGGGACCCCCTTGGTCATCACGTTCAGGAAGCCGTCGAGCAAGCCGCTGACGCGGTGCACGATGCCGTCGCCGGCATCGAACAGATCGATAAACGACAGCTTCACCAGGCCCGGGTGCGCGGCGCAGTAGCCGATCAGCGCCTCCACCCCCTTGTGAACGCTCTCCGGCCAGTCGGCATCGCCGCGCGTGGCGCGTAGCACCGCGTCGTGGGCTTCGGCGGCGAACTCGTCGACCACGGCCAGCAGGCACTCCTGCTTGCTGGAGAACTCGCGGTGGAAGGCTTCGGTGGAGACTGCTGCGGCGCGGGCGATCTGCGCGTCGGTGATGTTCGTGTAGCCCTCCTCGAGCGCGAGCTGCACCATCGCGTCCATAACGACCGAGCGCCGGTCCTCGCGCGTCAGAAAGCGAGCGCGTTTGACCACCATCCGCGTCGGGCCGGCCGAGCCGAGCGTGCGTAGGCGGGTGATCACCGGAGATCGGTAGGAGCTGATCCAGTCGAGCAGTTCGTCGGTCAGGACGGCCAGCTCGGCCTCGCGGCCTTCGCGCAGACGCCGCATCACGACCAAGCGCACGCCACCTACGATCGCCCGCGGTGCGAGCGGCGGGAGCGCGATCTTGTCGGGCGTCAGCGCAAAGCCGGTCGCGACCACGCGCTCGAACGCCGTTGCCGTGCGCTGCATCCCTTCGTGCCCGCGCGGGCCGATACCGGCCGACTCCACCAGCACCAGGTAGGCGCCGCGCGGATCTGAGGAAATGCCCTCCAGGAACACTTTGCACGCGGTGTAGAGGCGGTTGGCCCAGCCGCGCTCGGAAAGCCATGCCTTCATAACGCGCTTGCGCGCGCCGGCGACCAGTGCATCGTAGGTAGCCAGGAAGCAGTCTTCCTTATTGGAGAACTGCTCGTAGAAGGCGCGCCGCGAAACTCCTGCCAGGGCGATCACATTGGCGACGCTAGTGCCGGCGTAGCCGCGCTGATAGACGGACTCGACCATGCCGCCATAGAGACGGGCGCGCTGGTGGCGGGCGACCTGCTCGCGGGCCAAGCCGTGCGGACCGTGCGGGAGCCGCTTGTACAGCGGCGCCAACTCCTCGCAGCCCTCCTCGGACTGGCTCTCCGAGCCGCCCGCGTCCGAGCCGCCCGCGTCCAGGTCCAACCGCTCCCGCTCCCCTTGCGGAATCGGCGTCTTTATGAGTTCCGTTAGCGGCGACGGGGCGCCCAAGCGATCAGGCACGGCATCCCCGCCTGTTCCACTCATCCCCATTATTCGGCACGATAATTCAGCGCTAAACTATTGGCAAGCCTTTGATCTGGCGATCATCGGCAATGTTTCCGACTCAGTGGCAAGTATCCATCAGAGGGCTCCGGACTTTTATGCACGCAGCGTAAGTCGACGCGGGCCTCCTCGGAAACCCAGCTCCACAAGCACCGGCTCCAGCGCCGACCCGATCGCCGGGGCGCCGTCTACACGCTCGAGCGCGACGGCGCCGATCCGGCCGGTGCGCACGGCGTCAGCCAACGCCCGCAGCGCCAGCTCGACGCGACTCGGCTCCCCGGCCGACCGCGCCGAATCGTCCACAAGCGTGAGGATGCCCCGCCCGCCTCGCTCCAGGTAGAGCACCGGTTCGGCGTCCACCAGCGCGACGTAGGCTCCGGCGACCCGGGCTGGGCGCCTGCCGCCATCGCGCCGGGGCCACGGCAGCGCGGCGCCGTAGGGCTGCGCGGGGTCCACCGCCGCCATCACGCGCGTGCGCGGCTCGCTCTGCTCGCGCGTTGCCCGCAGCCTCTCAACCGCGCCTGGTAGGGCGAACTGCGCGCCGCCAAGACCCTCGACAAAGTAGCCGCGCCGACACACTCCCAGAGTCTCGAGCTCGGTAAGCGACGGGTACAGCGCCGAGAAGCCGCCCTGCACCCCCTCGGCGAGCACCTGCTCACGCGTGAGCACTCCATAGCGCTCCAGCAGCAGCTCTGCGAGCGCGCGGCGTCGCGTACTCGGGTCTCCGATGGGGGGCCTCTCGGCGCGTCCGGTGGCGTTCGTGGGGCCTGGTGCAAACGTCTCCGAACCGGTGGCGCTACCACGTGCGTGCCCGGAGCGACCAGAACTGTCCGCGAAGATCGAGTAGGTCAGCGACCAACGGCCCTGCACGGAACCGGCCGGGGAGCGGCCACTGCGCAGTGCCGAGGCGCCGAAACGGCGTCGGCCGCTGCCGCGAGCGCTGGCACGCGCGCTGGCGGGGGAACCTGCCAGCGCTAGTCGCGTGGCGCGCAACGGTGCGAAGGCGTCATTGGTGAGCACACCGGCCCAGACGAGATCCCATAGTGCCTCCGTCAACGCCGCCGCCGGCAGGTCGAGGTCGACGAGCAGGTCGCCGAAGAAGCATGGCGCCGCGGCAATTCGCTCGCGCAACAGCTCGTGCTCTGGGCCTGCGGGAGGATCGCCTGCAGGCGTGGGCGATCCGAGCAGAGCGGCGTCCTCACGGAAGTAGAGCGCAACCCTGCCCGAGGAGCGCCCGAGCGAGCCGGCGCCAACCCACACCAACTCGCCGCTGGCGCAGAGCGTGTCAAGCCAGGCAGGCGAGTAGGAGCCGCTACGGGCAGGCAGCACGTCGCGCTCCCAGGCCACCGCCGGCAGCGCCAGTGCCTGTAGAGGCACGAGCACTTCGCGCAGACGCTCGACACCACCACCGTCCCTGAGCTGTGAGCCGCGCCGGTAGCGATCGACGCCCTGCCACGACGGCATGAAGGTTGCCAGCGCACGAGCCCCAACCGGTTCGATTTCCTTGCGCAGCGCCGCCAGCGACGCGCGACGCAGCGCACGTAGAACCGCCACGTCGCACCACTCGCGATCTGCGCCGCCGGGCCTGAGCTCGCCGCGCACAAGACTCCCGGCTCGCTCGCACTCGCGCAGGACGGCCGAGGGGTCAACGCCATAACGATCGCGCAGCTCGGCGGTGGTGAACGGGCCGTGCGTACGAGCGAAGCGCTCGACTAGGCGCGTGAGCGCGTCGGGCACGTCGGCGAGGAAGACGCCCGGCAATCCGCCAGGCGGTGGGATGGCGAGCGCGTCGCGATAGAGCCCGGCGTCATCGGCGGCGATCACGCGCTCCTCGCCGCCGATGCGGATGCGTAGGGCACGGCGCTCGCGCTCGAGGGCGCCGAGCATGGCCTCGACGTCGAGCTCGGCCAGCACGCGCTCGCGTACCTCGCCGGCGCGGAGATCCCCGACCCGGCGCAGGACATCGTGCAGAGTGTCGGCGCTGGTGGCCCGCGCTAGTGGCGAGCGGCACTGCAGATCGTCCTCGACGCGTACGAGCGCACCCGGGTCGATCAGCTCGCGCAGCTCCTCCTGGCCGAGCAGCTCGCGCAACAGGTCGCGGTCGAGCGAGAGCGCTGCTGCGCGGCGCTCGGCGGCCGGCGTGTCGCCCTCGTACATGTAGGTGGCGACGTAGTCGAACAGCAGCGATCCGGCAAACGGCGAGGCGCTCTGGGTCTCCACCTCCACCAGCGAGACCTCGCGCGTGGAGAGCGCGCGCAACAGTTCCTTCAGACCATCCAGGTCGAGTACGTCGCGCAGGCACTCACGGTAGGTCTCGAGCACGATCGGGAAGTCCGGGTAGCGGCGCGCCACCTCGAGCAGCCCCTGCGCCTTCAGCCGCTGTTGCCACAGCGGCGTGCGTCGTCCGGGATAGGCGCGCGGGATCAGCAGCGCCCGGCCGGCGTTCTCGCGAAAGCGGGCGCCGAACAGCGCCGAGTCGCCCAGCTCGGCGACGATCGCCTCCTGCACGGTGTCGGGGTCGAGCGCCACCAGCTCGGCGTAGGAGCGCGCGCCGGTATCGCCGCAGGAGAGGGCGGAGCGCTCCCAGCCGCGCTCGCCGGCGCCGTTCGTGCGCGCACCGCCGGGATCGTCGTCGTAGCCGCGACCGTCGGCCCGGTTGTCTTCGTAAGCGCGCCCGTCGCCCCGATCGTCTTCGTAGACGCGACCGTCGGCCCGATCGTCTTCGTAGTCGACGTCGGGCAGGCGCAGGACGATCCCGTCGTCGGACCACAGCGCCTCGCCGTCGATCCCGAACAGCTCCTTGAAGCGGGCGGAGATCGCCAGGCCCCAGGCGGCGTGGACGCGGCCACCGTAGGGCGAGAGCACGCACAGGCGCCAGTCCCCGATCTCGTCGCGGAAGCGCTCGAGCACGATCGTCCGGTCGCTGGGCAGCACCTGAGTGGCCTGCTGCTGCTCGCGCAGGTACTCGAGCAGGTTGCTGGCTGAGCGCTCGTCCAGGTCGTAGTCGCGCGCCAGTAGCTCGGGCTCTTGGTCCACCGCCCAGCGGGTGAACTCGCCGATCGCGCGTCCCAGCTCCTTCGGGCGACCGATCCCGTCGCCCTTCCAGAACGGGACCGCCCCAGGAACGCCGGGGGCGGGCGTGACGATCACGCGGTCGCGGCCGATCTCCTCGATCCGCCAAGAGGAGGCGCCGAGCGCGAACACTTGGCCGGGACGCGCCTCGTAGACCATCTCCTCGTCGAGCTCACCCACGCGCCGCCCGTCGGGCAGTGTCACCGCGTAGGACCCGCGATCGGGGATCGTGCCGGCGTTAGCGACCGCCAGCTGCCGAGCGCCGCGGCGCGCGCGGATACGACCGCCGACGCGGTCCCAGACGATGCGGGCGCGCAAGTCGCCAAACTCGCTCGAGGGATAGCGCCCGTCGAGCATGTCGAGCACGTTCTCGAGCAGTGCCCGCGGCAGCTCGCCGTAGGAGTAGGAGCTGGTGACCAGGGCGTA
The DNA here is from genome assembly GCA_036264565.1 of Solirubrobacteraceae bacterium. Taxonomy (GTDB): domain Bacteria; phylum Actinomycetota; class Thermoleophilia; order Solirubrobacterales; family Solirubrobacteraceae; genus Palsa-744. The sequence continues at coordinate 10,334 of DATAQR010000105.1, forward strand.
GAGATCGTCAACGCCGACCGAACCGTCGTCCAAGCCCGCGCCGTCCTCGCAGTCCTCGGCGCCAACCTCGCCGGCTCCGCCGCGCCCGTCCACGCCGTCATCGGCCGCCGCGGCGATCGCGACGATCTGCTGGGCGAGCACGTCGAGCGCGTTACGCGGAACGGCAGTCGGCTCGATCTCACCTTCGTGCATGCGCCGGCAGACGACCGCGCACTCGAGCAGGTCGCCGCGGAACTTCGGGAAGATCCGCCCCTTGCTGACGTCGCCGACGCCGTGCCCGGCGCGCCCGATCCGCTGCAGCCCGCGCGCGACCGACTTCGGCGACTCGATCTGCAGCACCAGGTCGACGGCGCCCATGTCGATGCCGAGCTCGAGCGAGGATGTCGCCACCAAACAGGGCAGCCGGCCGGCCTTCAGCTGCTCCTCCACAAGCGTGCGCTCCTCGCGCGAGAGCGATCCGTGATGGGCGCGGGCGATCTCGTTCTCTGCCAGCTCGTTCAAGCGCAACGCGACACGCTCGGCCGAGCGGCGGTTGTTGACGAACACGATCGTCGAGCGGTGCTCGCGCACCAGCCTCAGCAGCTCCGGGTAGATGGCGGGCCAGATGGAATTGCGAAGCGACTCGCCGCCGGCGGTCGGCTCGAGCGGGTCGGCTCCCACCGCGTCCAGGTCGGTCATCGACTCGACGGGGACGTGGATGCGCAGGTCAAGCGGCTTACGCGTGCCGGCGTCGAGAATCTTCACCTTGCGCCTCGGCCCAACCAGGAAGCGCCCGATCTCCTCTAGCGGGCGCTGCGTCGCCGACAGCCCCAGTCGCTGAATCTCGCGTCCCTCGCGCCCGGCGCGAGCCTGGCGCTCCAGCCGCTCCAGCGTCAGCGCCAGGTGCGAGCCGCGCTTGCTGGCGGCCACCGCGTGGATCTCGTCGACGATCACCGTCTCGACCGTGCTCAGCGTCGCGCGCGCGCGCGAGCACAGGATCAGGTACAGCGACTCGGGCGTCGTGATCAGGATCTCCGGCGGTTTGCGCGCCATCGCCGCGCGCTCGGATTGGGAGGTGTCGCCGGTGCGGATGCCGACGCTGACCTCGGCGCCGATCCCGCGCAGGGGCGCGCGCAGGTTGCGCTCGATGTCGTAGGAGAGCGCCTTCAGGGGAGAGACGTAGACGACGCGAACACCCCCCTTTGCGCCAACACCCCCCTTAACACCCCCC
>DATAQR010000178.1:0-23875 GCA_036264565.1 Solirubrobacteraceae bacterium
AGCGTGTTCGCCGTGCGCGCCGGCAATGCCCTCTCGCGCTGATCTGCACCGACCCGACTTAGATCGGTGAGAAAACCCGCAGTCTGGCTCAGGATTTTTGGCGCCCGCGCCGATGTAGTGGGCACCACACATGCTCGAGCGTACGCGACCCCTCAAGCCCTCGACCATCTATCTGTCCACCCTGATCGGCGGCCTGGGTCTGCTCGTGCTGCACACGACGCTCGGCTTCGGCGGCAAGTCCCTAAACGGCCCAATCAACGACGGCGTCTACAACGCCTTGATGCTCGGCTCCGCGGCCGCGGTGCTCGCGCGCGGTGTGCTCGTGCGCGGCGAGGATCGACTCGCCTGGCTGGTGATGGGCGCCGGACTGCTGTCCTGGAGCGTCGGCGAACTGTATTACTCGTTCTTGATCGAAGGCACGAGCGCCGAAGCGGGCGGCAGCATTACGCCCGCCGACGGCTTCTACCTGGCGATGTACCCGTGCTTCTATGTCGCCGTCGGGATGCTCGCTCGCCGTCACCTGCGCAACGCGAGGGCGGGCATGTGGCTCGACGGGGTGATCGCCGGCCTGGGCGCGGCGAGCGTTGCCGCAGCGTTGATACTGCCGCCGATCCTCGACCACGCCACCAACGCCCACAGCTCGGTGATCGTCTCGATGGCCTATCCGATCGGCGACCTGCTGCTGACGGCGTTTGCGCTCGGCGCGATCGGCGTCACTGGCTGGCGCCCCGGTGGCGTGTGGCTGCTGATCGCCGCCGGGATGCTGATCAGCGCCATAGCCGACTCCGCCTACCTCTATCAGACCTCCACCGGCTCCTTCCAGGCAGGCACCTGGCTGGAATGCCTGTGGCCGCTGGCGGCGATCCTGCTCGCGCTGGCGGCCTGGACGCCACAGCGGCGCGTCGCAGCGCGCAGCATGCAGAGCTGGCAGATGCTCTCGGTGCCGACGCTCGCGCTGGTGAGCGCGCTAGCGGTGCTCGTGTACGGAAACCTCGGTCACCACCTGACGCTGACCGCCGTGATCCTGGCAGCGGCGACGGTGCTCGCGGCCGGAGCTCACATGGTCGTCACCTGGCGTGAGAACCTAGCGCTGCTCGTGCGCTCGCAGCGCCAGTCGCTGACTGACTCGCTGACGGGACTTGGTAACCGGCGACGGCTGATGGGTGACCTGCACCTGGCTTGCAGGAGCGCGGGCGAGCGCGAGCCGTGGGGGGTAGCGCTGTATGACCTCGATGGATTCAAGCTGTTCAACGACACGTTCGGCCACCCGGCCGGCGACAGCCTGCTGATACGTCTGGCTGAGCGTCTGAGTTGCGCGGTTGAGCCTGTTGGCACGGCCTATCGGATGGGCGGCGACGAGTTCTGCGTCCTGTTTGACCGCTCGCACGACGGCCACGAGGCGCTGATTCGAGCCAGCGTGCTCGCGCTTGCCGAGGACGGCCACGACTTCTCGATAACCGCTTCGCACGGGGTCGTGCACATCCCCGAGGAGATGAGCGATCCGGCGGCGATCCTGCAGCTGGCCGACCAGCGCCTGTACCGGCGCAAGGCCGAGCTTGCCGCGCTGCGCTCAGTCGACGCTTACGAGAGTGAGGACGATCTCGCCCTTGGGCAGTACGACGGGGACGCTCTCGCCGGCGCAGCGGCCGAGCAACGCGCGAGCGACCGGCGAATCCGCCGATAGACGACCCTCTGAGGGCGAGGCGTCGTGCGAGCCGACGATCGTCCATGTCCGCTCGGGCGCTTCTCCTTCGCGTACGACGACGGTGCAGCCGAACGCCACCGCTCCGTCGGTCGCATCTGAGTGCTCCACGACGACGGCGGTTGAGATTCGTTCGCGCAGGCGGGCGATCTTGGTCTCCAGGTGCGCCTGGTCGTTCTTGGCGTCGTGATACTCGCTGTTCTCTTTCAGGTCCCCCCACTCGCGCGCGGTTTTGATGCGCTCCGCGATCTCCCGGCGCCCCTCGCCCTCCAGCGCCGCCAGCTCGGCCTCCAAGGAGGCGAGTCCGTCGGCGGTGATCATGTTCGGCTCGGTAGTAGCCATCAGAGCCCCAGCGTAACCGCAATAGCATCCTGCTTGCGCGGCGAGCAGTCGCGCGGATGGGATCGGCTCGCCCGCTAGAAGAAGGTCGCCGGCCTTGCGGAGAGCAGCGCGTAGACCTGCACGGCCGCGGCCTGCACGAGCAGCTGCGAGGAGGGCGGGGAGGGTGGGGATCCCCAAACAAACAGGCCATCGCTCAGGCGCCGGTTGACCCACACGTAGTCGATGTAGGCCTGCGCCAAATGCGCTCCCGGCGGATCGTGGGTGACGGAGTCCAGGTACATCTGATTGCGCAGGTAGACCGAGACGAAGAAGGGATTTTCGCCCAGCAGTCGTTCCATCGTGAAGTAGGCGAGAGCGGCCTTGGCGGTCTGGCGCGCCTGGTAGAGGAAGGCGCCGTTGTGGGTGACCTGGTAGAGCAGGACGCCGGCCCCGATCATCGAGCCCTGGTTGTAGCTCCACAGCGTCAGGTCGATCACTCCTTTCTGGCGGATGTGATCGGCATAGAGCTGGTTGGGAAGCATCAGGCAGCGGCGCACCCATTCGTAGGCCATTTCCGCGAACTGCAGATAGGCAGCGTCACCGGTGGTCCGGTACAGCTGCAGCGCCAACTCGGCGCCGGGCCCGTCGGTGACGGTGTTGCGGTCGGTGTTGCTTGGTGCATCAGAGAACGGCACGCCGCCGACGCAGGCCAATTTCGGGTTGGTCTGCCAACCGGCCATCACGAACGCCATGATCTGCTCGGCGCGTTCGAGCAGGTTCGCTTCGTGGTGGAGCTCGTAGATGCGCATCAACTCGATCCCCACCCACTCGTTGTCGTCATAGTAGCTGGCGCCGGCCGGCGGGACGACGTTGCCGCTGTAGGAAGAAAGCGTCGGCGGTGGCACCCCCGGACCTTCGGAGGGTTCGCCCGCGCCCTTTTCTTCGACTTCGGGCTGCTCGCCGGGCAGCGGTTCGCTTTCGCTGGTCGGCGTGCTCCAGTACTTGCCGAGCCCGACCAGGCGCACGCGCAGTTCGTGCGAGTTGGTAGCGGCCTGCTTAGCCGCCTGACCGGGGATGTTGGCGACGCTGACGGTCGCCGCTAGCGCCTGGGAGAACGGCCACAGGTAGGAGTACGGTTCGCCCAGATACAGCCAGCTGCCGGGGATGTAGAAGGCCTGTTGCATTGCCGCGAAGGAGAGGAGCGCACGCGCGGCGTCGCCGCGCAGCCCGGGCTTCGGCTTGGGCTTCGGCTTCCTGCCTTTGCCGGCATGCGGATGCGCCGCCGCGCCGCGGGCGAATTCGCCGCTGCGCGCAACGTGCCTGGGCCCTTCGCCGCCGGCCGGATAGCCCGAGCCACCGGCCTGGTGGCGCCCGCCGCTGCGCGCCGGGTGCGCCTGACTCGCCCCGGCGGGCGACGCCCACAGCAGCAGCGCGCTCATCAGCGCCACCACCGATCTGAAGATGATTGCTTGCCGGCTACTCACGGGTCCCAAGTCAGACGTACAGAACAAAATAGGGTCGCCAAAGATGCGCTCGCACCACCCACTTGCCCTATTGTCCCAGCACCCCAGGATCCTACGAGGAGAACGCGTGACGACCGTAAGAGAAGCGGCGCTCGAGCTGCTGCGAGGCCGCTCGATGACGACGATGTTCGGCAACCCCGGCTCGACCGAGCTGCCGATGCTAAGAGAATTCCCGGCCGACTTCCGCTATGTACTCGGCCTGCAGGAGGCCACCGTTGTCGGGCTGGCCGACGGCTACGCGCAGGCTAGCGGCCGCCCGACGCTCGTCAACCTGCACACGGCCCCTGGTGTCGGCAACGCGATGGGGGCGATCTTCAACGCCCAGGCGAACAAGTCGCCGCTGGTGATCACGGCCGGCCAGCAGTACCGCTCGCTGATGACCCTGCAGGCCAACCTCACCAACCGCGACGCGACGCGGATGCCCCATCCGCTAGTGAAGTGGAGCTACGAGCCGCCACGCGCACAGGACGTGCCGCACGCGCTGCTGCGCGCTATCCACATGTCCTCGCTGCCACCACGCGGCCCATCGTTCCTGTCGATCCCGATGGACGACTGGGCGGTGGAGATAGAAGAGGACGCGATCGCCCATCAGAGCTCACGCACTGTCACAGGCGCCGCGCTGCCCGGTCCGGAAACGGTCGAGCGGCTGTGCGAGCAGTTGCGTAAAGCCGAGCGCCCGGCGCTGATCGCCGGCCCTGAGATCGACGCCAGCGGCGGCTGGCAGGCGGCGATCCGCCTGGCCGAGCGCCAGCGCTTGACCGTGTACGCCACGCCCGCGACCGGCGGCGGGCGGATCGGCTTCCCCGAGGATCACCCGCTGTTCGCCGGCATCCTCCCCCCCGCCGTGCTTCCCGTCGGCGAAATGCTCGCCTTACACGACTTCGTGCTCGCGGTCGGCACGTCTGTCTTCCCCTACTACCCAAACGTCCCCGGCCCGCTGCTAGACCCCGGCACGGAGCTGGTGGCGATCACCAGCGACCCCGACGAGGCGGCGCGCGCGCCGATGGGCGACGCGATCCTCGCCGACCCCGGCCTGGCGCTGGCGGCACTCGCCGAGCTGGTGGGCGACTCCAACCGCCAACCGCCGGCGCCGCGTCCGCCGGCCGAGCCGGCACCCGACAGTGACCCGATCAGCCCCTCGACGGCCGTGCGCGTCCTGGCCGAGGCGTTCCCTGTGGATGGGATCGTCGTACTCGAGTCCCCCTCGGCGACGCTGGCGCTACGCAACCAACTGCGTCTCTCGGCACCCGGCAGCTACTACTTCTCCTCCGGTGGCGGCTTGGGCTTCGGCATGCCGGCGGCGATCGGGGTGCAGCTGGCGCAGCCCTCGCGCCCAGTCGTGTGCGTGATCGGCGAGGGCTCGGCGCAGTACGCGATCCAGGCGCTGTGGACGACGGCGGCCTACGACGTGCCCGTCACGTTCCTGGTGCTGCGCAACGACGAGTACGCGATCCTCAAGTGGTTTGGAATGCTCGAGGACATCGTCGGCGCTCCCGGGCTGGACCTGCCGGCGCTCGACTGCGCCGCCGTCGCCAGCGGGTACGGCGTCAAATCGCGCGTGGTCGATGAGGTGGACGAGCTAGGCGCGGCTCTGACGCAGGCATTCACGTCGGGACACCCCGAGCTGGTGGAAGTGAAAGTCGCGCCGGGTATGGCGCTGGCATGAACCAATCCCCACCCGATGTCATCGTCGTCGGCGCGGGCCTGGCGGGACTGGTCAGCACGCTCGAGCTGCTGCGCTCCGGTCACACCGTGACGCTGCTTGACCGCTGCCAGCCACAGGAGGTCGGCGGGCTCGCGCGCGAGGCGTTCGGGGGGATGTTCATGGTCGACTCCCCAGAGCAGCGCCGCTCGCGGATCCCCGACAGCGAGCGTCTGGCGCTAGAGGATTGGCTGCGGATCGCCGAGTTCGAGCCCGAGGATGTGTGGCCGCGGCGCTGGGCCGAGCAGTACGTAACGCGGGCGCGCGACGACGTCGGCGCCTGGCTGCGCGAGATCGGCGTGCGCTTCTTCCCGGTCGTCAACTGGGCCGAGCGCGGCAACTTCGGCGACGGCAACTCCGTCCCCCGCTTCCACCTGACCTGGGGTACTGGCAAGGGTTTGGTGCAGGCGGTGTGGGGCGCGATCGGCTCACACCCGCGCCGCGGGTCGCTCGATGTGCGCTTCCAGACCAAGGTCGTGGAGCTGGTGATCGAGAACGGCCGCGCCAGCGGCGTCAAGCTCGAGTCGGGTGAGATGCTGCAAGCCGGCAAGGCGGTCGTGATCGCCGCCGGCGGCATCGGCGGCAACCTGGAGATCGTCCGTCGCGAATGGCCGACCGACCGCCTCGGTCCCGCGCCCGAGCGGCTGTTGATGGGCTCGCACTATTACGCCGACGGCGCCATGCACGAGCAGGTGCGCCGGATCGGCGGCAACGTCACCCACCTGTCACGGATGTGGAACTACGCCGACGCGGTCCGCCACCCCAAACCGCAGCGCGAGCACCACGGCCTGAAGCTGATCCCGCCGCGCTCGGGCCTAATGCTGAGTCCCGACGGCGTCCGCTACGGCCCGGTGCCGGTGATGCCGATGTTCGATGCCTACGCCGCACTCGAGCGCATGTGCGAGGACGAGCGCAAGTACTCGTGGCTGATCTGCAACTTCAAGATCGCCAAGCGCGAGCTGGATATCTCAGGCTCCCAACACAACCCGCACTTGCGCGAGCGTCGCCTGCTGCCGTTCCTGCTCAGCGTGGTGCTGGGCAAGCCGGGCTTGGTCAGGCATTTTCTTGATGGCTCGCCCGACTTTGTCGCCGCCGCCACGCTCGCAGAGCTGGCGGAGAAGATGAACGACGTGACCGCCGAGCTGACCGGCGAGCGCGCGATCGATACCGCCGTGCTGGAGCGCGAAGTCGGCCGCTACGACGAGACGATCGCCCGCGGCAAGGGCCTGTTCAACGACGACCAGCTGCGCCGGATCGCGCAGCTGCGCAATTGGCGCGGAGACCGTCTGCGTACGTCGCGCTTCCAGCGCATCGTCGATCCCAAGGCGGGGCCGCTAGTAGCGATCCGACTGCAAGTGATGGCGCGCAAGAGCCTCGGCGGCATCCAGACCGACCTAGCCTGTCGTGTGCTGCGCAAGGCCAGCACCGGCACACCCCATGGCGGGGCGCACCCTGACGGGCACAGGCAGGCGGGCGAGCCGATCGACGCTCTGTACGCGATCGGTGAGGCGGCGGGCTTCGGCGGCGGCGGCGTGCACGGCAAGCGCTCGCTGGAGGGCACGTTCCTCGGCGGCTGTGTTTTCACGGGCCGTCTAGCCGCGGCGGCGATCGCGGGCGCGGAGCTGCCCGTGCGCATCCCTCCCCGCGTGGCGTGAGCAGCTATGACTACGTGGCGGTCGGTCACGTTACCTGCGACGTATTCGCCGATGGCGACCGCGAGATTCACCAGCCGGGCGGTACGGCGTTCTACAGCGCGCTGCAGGCCGCCCGTCTCGGCCTGCGCACGCTGATCGTCACGCAGGGCGTGCCGTCGCAGATCGAGGAGCTGCTCGCTCCATACCGCGACGAGCTCGCGGTGCGCGTGATCGCGGCGACCAAAACGACGATTCTGGAGACCCACGGCGTGGGCGCCACCCGCAGTCAGCGAGTGCTCGCCTGGGCCGGCCCGATCATTGAGCGGCTGGAATTTGATACGTGGATCCTGCACCTGGCGCCGATCGCCAAGGAGACGCCGGTGAGCTGGGACGGCGAGGCGGGATTCGTGGGCGTGACAGCGCAAGGACTAGTGCGCGCCTGGCCGGACGGGGAGATCCGCGCGGTGGAGCTCGACGGTGCCGTCCTTCCTGATGACTTCGACGCGGCCGTGATATCCGAGCACGAGCGGTACGCCTGCGACGCCTTGTTCGCAGCAGCGCACGCCTTCGGCGCGTGCGTAGCGGTCACAGCAGGCTCCGCTCCAACTACCCTTCACATCGATGACGATGTGCTGAAGAGCCCAGCCTCACACGTCCCCGACGTCCGCGATGAGCTCGGCGCCGGCGATGTATTCGCGGCGACTTTCTTCGTCGCGCTGGCCGAGGGTCAAGCGCCGCTTGCCGCCGCGACCTTCGCGAACGCGGCCGCCGCCGTGCGCATCGCCGGTCAGAGCCCGGCTGCGATCGGCACGCGCGCGCAGATCGAAGCGCTCCTGCCTTGAGCGAAACACCCGACGCGGGGGCGGGCTACTCTCTGAAGGCCCCCTCGCGTGCGAGCGTGTCATCCAACAGGAGGCGCAGCTCCTCGCTTGATAGGGCGCTCTCGCACCCGGCGGCGCGGGCCGCCAGTTGCAGGCAGCCGCCGACGGGTGCCATCTCCACGACCGCCACCGTCACCCCGGGGGCGACCCTGCGCACCAGCGTGGTGAGCGGGTCCACGAACAGCGAACCGGCCTTGAAGGCGCTGCCGATAAGCCCCACCGGAAACCGGCCGCTCAGTCCTGTCTGCTCGATCACGGCCACGACCTGCGCTCCCAGTTCGACGGCGGCGCGCTCGAACAGCGCGCGGGCGACCGCATCGCCGGCGTGCGCGGCGCGTGCGGTCTCGATCGCAAACGCCGCGATCTGCGACTTGGTCAGTGGCTTGGAGTAGACGAGCGTGGCCAGCGCCTCGACGCTGCGCACGCCAAAGAACTCGACGACGGCGTCGCTGAGCGCGGTCGGCGGCCCCGAGCAGTCGCGGTCGGCCAGCGCGGCACGCAGCGAGCGCGCCGCCAACCAGTAGCCGCTGCCCTCATCGCCGAGGATGTGCCCCCAGCCGCCGGCGCGCCAGCTGCGCCCCTCCGGCCCGACGCCGAACACGTTGCTGCCGGTCCCCGAGATCACCCCGACCCCCGGCTGAGCGCCGGTGGCGGCCGCCCACGCCCCGACAACATCGTTGACCACAACCCAGTTGCCGGGCCTGGCGGCGCCCACGTGCTCGGCGACCGCGTTGGTGTCGGTCCCCGCGATCGCCAGCACCCCCGCGTCGAGCTGCTTGGGCTCGAGCCCGGCACGGTCGATCGCCTCGTCGGTGGCGCGCAACAGCGACTCGGTTGCCACACGCGCACCAACGGCGTCGGCGTTGCTGGAGGCGCCATGGCCGAGGTGCAGCGTGCGCTCGTTGAGGTCGAGCACGGCGGCAAGCGTCTTGGTGGCGCCGCCGTCGACCCCCATCACGTAACGCCCCTCGTCGCCGACGGCGGGTGCGAGCAGAGCGGAGGGCAATGTCAACAGCGGATCGCGTCTCACGGCGGTGATCCTCGCACCTCGCGCGGGCAGCGACAGTTACGATCGCGTTCATGGCAAGCGATCCAGTCTTCCCGCAGGCCGCCATCGGCAAGGGCATGTACGAGTCCTTCTACCTGCGCGCCATCGCCCCTGATCAGCCGGTTGGAGTCTGGATTCGCTACACGGTGCACAAGCGCCCCGGCCAGGCACCCAAGGGATCGCTTTGGTGCACCGTCTTCGATGCCGAGCGAGGCGCACCGTTTATGCACAAGCACACCACGGACCAACTGTCGGTGCCTGCCGCAGGTTGGATCGCGATCGGCGCCGACCCGCCCCGGGGCGCCGGCGGCAGCGACTCGGGTGGCGACGCAGCCGGCGGTGACGGCGCGAGTGGCGACGGCGGTAACGGCGCGAGTGGCGCCGGCGGGCGCCTCGGCCCGAGCGCGGCGGAGGGCGTCTGCGGACCGGCGCGCTGGTCGCTGCACATCTGGAGCGCCGAGCCCGAACTGCGCCACCTAAAGCAACCCTGGCTGTACCGCGCGCCGCTGCCGCGTACGAAGCTGACGAGCCCCGCCCCGGCGGCGAACTTTGACGGCACGATCGAGCTGCCCGATCGAACGCTGCAGCTGCGCGGCTGGCGTGGCATGGTCGGACACAACTGGGGAGCAGAGCACGCCGAGCGTTGGATCTGGCTGCACGGCATCGACTTCGCCGAGGACCGCGCGGCGTGGTTGGACGTGGCGCTCGGCCGCGTGCTCCTCGCGGGCCGACTGACGCCATGGATAGCCAGTGGCGCGATCTCGCTCGACGGCCGCCGGTTGCGCCTCGGCGGCCTCGGCGCGCGCGGCGTGCGGGTGGCCGAGAGCGCGGCGCGCTGCTCGCTGAGCATCCCCGGGGAGGATGGCCTGCTCGTACAGGCCCACGTCGACGACCCGCCGGGCGCAGCGGCGGGCTGGCGCTACGCCGATCCAGATGGTGGCGAGCACGACGTCGTCAACTGCTCGGTCGCCGCCCTGTCGCTGAACGTTCGCCCGCGCGGCAGCGCCGCCACCACCTTGCACACCGCGCACGGGGCCGCCTACGAGCTGGGTATGCGCGAGCACGACCACGGCGTCCCGCTGGCGCCCTTCGGCGACGGCTGAGCACGTGGGGACAGACACCCAAGGTCCGGCCTGGCCGTGCAGCCAAACGGGCTCATGCGCTGGTACCTTGGGCGGGGCGTGCGTTGGGCGGCGTGCGCGTCCTCATTCGTCTATGCAATTCGTTCAACGATTGAACTATTCACACGATGAATCATTCATGCCAGCAACGGATCGGCAACCTTGGGCACGTCGAACGTCTCCCATGACTCGTTGAAGGAGTTCGTAGGCGCTGCGCCGCTTCCTCAGCGCTGCGCGATGCAAGCGCTGATAGCGCTCACCAAGCGGCCACGCGGGCGAGCACTGCTCACACGGGCCGGCGCCGCCGACCAGCTCGCCCAGATGCTCACCTCGCTCGGTCTCTACGACGATCCGACCATCGCTCGCACGCTCGGCTGGGACGCTGAGGCCGTGGTCGCGCGCGGCCACGCGCTGCGCCAGGCCGAGGGACGGCCGTGAGCACCAAGCAAACACTGCACACCGACGTTTGCGTGATCGGCGCCGGCGCCGGCGGAGCCGTCGTCGCCGCCGAGTTGGCCGAAGGCGGCATGGATGTCGTCGTGCTCGAGCAAGGGCACCGACACGATCCTGATGACTTCACAGCGCGGCCGCCACAGATGCTCGCGCGGCTATATCGCGACGGCGGGCAGACGCTCACGCTCGGCACGCCGCCGATCATGCTGCCGTTGGGCAGGGGGCTTGGTGGCACGACGCTGGTGAACTCCGGCACCTGCTTTCGCACGCCGCCGCGCGTGCTCGAGCGCTGGCGAGACGAGTTCGGGCTGGACATCGACGAGGAGTCGCTGCACCCGTGCTTCGAGCGCGTCGAACAGGCGCTGTCAGTGAGCGAGGTAACGCCCGAGCTGGCGGGCAACAATGCGGCCGTCGCTCGCCGTGGAGCTGAGCGGCTTGGTTGGTCGCACGGTTATCTGCGCCGCAACGCGCGCGGCTGCGTCGGCTCGGGGGTGTGCGCGTTCGGCTGCCCCACCTCCGCCAAGCAGCACACCGGCATCACCTACATCCCCCGCGCCGAGCGCGCAGGCGCTCGGATCGTCACGGGCGCAAGCGTGGAGCGCCTGCTGGTCGAGCGCGGGCGCGCGGAGGTCGTACGCGGGCAGGGGCGGCGCACACGGCGCTATCGCGTGCAAGGTGTACGCGGGCGGCTGGCCAGCGGCCTTGGCCTCGAAGTGCGTGCGCCGATCGTGATCGTGGCCGCCGGCACGATCCACACCCCCCTGCTGCTCGCGCGCAGCGGCCTTGGCGGTGAGTCAGGCCAGCTCGGGCGTAACCTCTCGCTGCACCCCGCCACCGCCGCCTTCGCGCGGATGGACGAGATCGTCGACATGGCCAAGGGCGTTCCCCAGAGCCTCTATGTGGACGAGTTCGCAAGCGAGGGCATCATCTTCGAGGGCGTCGCCGGCCCGCCCGCCTACGCCGCCATGTCGCTGCCGCTGACCGGCGAGCGCCACGCACAAGCGATGGCCGACTACCGGCGCCTGGCCCAGTTCGGGCTGATGGTCTCCGACAGCTCGCGCGGGAGCGTTCACTCACTGGCCGGACAGACGGTGATCCGCTACGACGTAGACGACGCCGACCTGCAGCGCTTCCGCACCGGCCTTCAGCGCATGCGCGAGCTGCTTGAGGCGGCCGGCGCGCGCGAGGTGTACCTGCCGCTGCCGCCCGGTGTCGAGCCCGAGCGGGCACGCTTGCGCGACCTAAAGCTGATGGCCTTTCACCCGCTCGGCACCGCCCGCGCCGACGCGCGCGAGTCTCACGGCGTGATCGACGGCGACCTGCAGGTGCACGGCGCCGAGGGCGTCTACGTGGCCGACGGATCGGCGGTGCCCAGCTCGCTCGGCGTCAACCCGCAGATGACGATAATGGCGCTTGCCACCCGGCTGGCCTTCACCCTTCGCGAAGAGGAGATCCCGTGTCCTTCCTGATCGACCCCCCACTGCTCTACAGCGGCGGTCGCACATACGCGCGTTTGACGCGCGCTGCGCAGCCAAGCGCAAAACGCGACGCCGCGGTGGGCGCCGCCTACATGGTCGTGTTTTGGGGCGTGAGCGTCGGGCTCTACCTAGACCGGGGCTGGACGCGCCCGGTGTGGAAGCTGTGCCGCGCCGCCTCCGGGCGCGACTGGATGCTCAACTCTGGCGTCTTTCGCTTCGACTGGCGTAGCGCCGGCCCACGCACGCACAAGCTCTCGGCGGCGATCTTCGCCACCTACCCGCTGTGGCTGTGGCTGGGCGTGCGCCGCGGTCGGCGCGCCGCCAGCTGATCCCTCCCAATCTCGCGGCGCGGCCAGGGCGCGAGCTATCCACTGGCTGCGCAGCCAAGTTCTGGGCTAAGATCGGCCCAGCGCCGTCCCTCACACCAGATTGGAGACCAGATGACCGTCACCGACACCAACCTCGAGGACCGGCTCCTACTCGAGCGCGACGAGTGGACGAGCGGACCTCCCCACGCGCTGTTCAAGGAGCTGCGCCAGGGATGCCCGGTGCACTGGACGCGGGAGATCAGCGAATTCCCCGAGGAGGGCGGCTTCTGGTCGGTCACCACGGCCGATGACGTGCACACGGTCAGCCGCGATTGGCAGACCTACTCCTCCGAACTCGGAGGCGTGACGGTGATCTCAACGATCTTCCCGATCGAGCTCTCACGCGCGATGTTCATCGGCATGGACCCGCCCAAGCACGACCGCGTCAAGGCGCTGTTCCAGGCCGGCTTTACGCCCAAGCGGATCGCCGCCCACGAGCAGGCGATCCGGGCAATCGTCGCCAAGACCCTCGACGGACTGGAGGGCCGCGAGCGCTGCGATCTCGTAAACGACGTGGCACAGCCGGTCGTCTCGCGCGTGATCGGCAGCTTCATGGGCATCCCCGAGGAGGACGACGCCACCTGGGCGCGGCTGATGAACTCGACGCTGGGAGCGGGCGACCCCGACCTCAATCCGGCCGGAGTCGAGGCTGTGATCGAAAAAGAGATCCCCGAGATCTTCGAGCGCTGCGGAAAGATGATCGCCGCTCGGCGCGAGAACCCGACCGACGATCTGACAAGCGTGCTGGTGCACGCCGAAGTCGACGGGCAGAAGCTGGAGGAGCACGAGATCGTGATGGGCTTCTTCCTGCTCGTCGCCGCCGGCAACGACTCGACGAAGGCGACCTACTGCAGCGGCATGCGCGCGTTGATGGAAGACCCAGAGCAGCGCCAGCTGTTGATTGACGACCCCGCGCTCGTGCCGCAGGCAGTGGAGGAGTCGCTGCGGATGTTCCCTGCCTTCGCGCACTTCCGCCGCACCGCCACCAAGGACACCGAACTGGGTGGGCGCCAGATCAAAGCCGGCGAGCGGGTGGTGATGTGGTACGTCTCCTCCAACCGCGACGAGTCGCGCTTTGAGGACCCTGACCGCTTCGAGCTGCGCCGTTGGCCGAAACGGGGATGCTCGCCGGAGGCGAGCGTCCCCCCGGCTTCGGTCGAGCACCAGGCGTTCGGCGCCGGCGGCCGCCACTTCTGCCTGGGCACGGCGCTGGCGCGCTTGGAGCTGAGGGTGCTGTTCGAAGAGACGCTCGCGCGCTTTCCCGACATCCAGATCGACAGCCGCCCGCTGACGGTCGAGTCGGCATTCATCAATCAGCTCAAGACGCTGCCCGTCCGCCTGCACGGTTGACCTTGCCTGACGCCAGGCCGGCGCATCGCCACTCAAGCGCTCGACCGGCTGGCTCGCGCCCGTCGCCTTTGATGACCACCGTGTAGTCCACAATCCCTGCCATGGCATCCGAGGAGCGCCGCGAGGCCGGCTTCCGGTTCGGTCTCGTCTTTCTGCTCACGCTGACGCTGCTGGTGTTCGTGATCGTCGCCCCCACGGCCAACTGGTCACGCGCGATCGCCATCGCCCTGCAGTGGCTTGCGTTGCTCGCCGTAGTCGCCACTTCGCGCGCGAGAGTCGATGTGCGCCGCTCGGTGGCGGTGGCGATCGTGGCGCTTATGACCTTCACCGTCGTCGGCGAGGCGGCCGGCGGACTGTCTGATGCCGTGCTGTTCGCGATCAGCGGCGCCCTGTCGGCGGCCGTCCCAGTGGCGCTGATCGGCGGACTGACGCGACTGCTGCGCACCCGCGGCGTCACAGCTCAGGTAGTGGCGGGAGCGTTGACGTTGTATCTGCTGATCGGGCTCGTATTCGCCTGGGTGATCGGCTTCGTCGCGCAGGTGGAGAGTCTGCCGTACTTCGCCGAGGTGGCCAAGGCTTCGACCAGCCAGGTCGTCTACTACAGCTTCGCCGTGCTCACCACGACGGGTTTCGGCGACCTCACGGCCGCAACCCACGTGGGCCGCGCGCTGGCTGTCGTGGAGATGCTGCTCGGCCAGCTCTACCTCGTGACGGTGATCGGCGTCCTTGTCGGCAGCGTTGCCGGAAGCGCGCGACGGAGCCCGGCGGCACGGGATGCGGACGGGCTCGATTCGTCCGACCCTCCCCTTCCGGAGAGCCCAGTCAGCGCTTAGTACCGTGTGCCGATGTCCCCGCAAGGCGAGATTGACGGCAACCAGCAGGCACCGGCCCCGCGTACGCGTCTGCGCCGCATGCCCGCGCGCGGCGACTACGAGCGCGAGACGATCGAGGCGATCCTCGACGAGGCGATGGTCGCCCACGTCGGCTTTGCCGTCGAGGGCCAGCCGTACGTGATCCCGACGCTGCACGCGCGCGTGGGCGAGCGCGTCTACTTCCATGGTTCCAGCGCCAGCCGCACCATCCGCACACTCGCGGCCGGAAGCGAGGTGTGCTTGACCGTGACGCTGATCGACGGTGTGGTGCTCGCGCGCTCAGCCGTGCACCAGTCAGTCAACTACCGCTCGGTCCTCGTGTTCGGGCAGGCCGAGGCGATTACCGACTTCGAACGAAAGCGCGCCGCGATCGAGGCTTTCAGCGAGCGTATGATCCCCGGCCGTTGGCGCGAGGTGCGCCCGCCCACCGAAAAAGAGCTGAAGGCGATCAACGTACTCTCGCTGCCGCTGGACGAAGCGTCGGCGAAGCTGCGCAGCGGCGGCCCGAAGGACGACGAGGAGGACTACTCGCGCGAGGGCTGGGCCGGCGTGATCCCGATCGCGACAGTAGCCGGCGCACCACTGCCCGACGAGCGGCTGGCGCCAGGCACCGAGCCCTCCTCAGCGATCGTTGACTGGCGTCCCGATGGCGAGCGCCATCGCCGCCGTCAAGCGAAGTAGTAGAGCGAATCCAGAACGCCCTGGAGGCGGTGCGGCGTTAACGGTGAGCTTTGGGTAGCATCTGGACGGCGCCGACGACTGAGGTCGGTCAGGCGGATCGACCAAATCGAGCTACAAGGAGGCGGCTGCTCTATGGAGACTCTCGACTCGGCGCGGCGTCGGAGCCGCTCGCTGTTCGTGCTGTGCGCACTAACCGTCATCGCGATGGCAGCTCCATCGAGCTCGCTTGCCGGCGGTGGAGCCGTCTCGGCCGGGAGCCTTTACACCCCGCGCCACTCACACCTGTTCGCTCCGCGAGGCGCCCATATCCCATTCGGCGGTTCCCAACACGGCGTCTGCGCAACCGGCGGCAGCGGTGTCGGACAGTGTCTCATCCACGTACTCGACGCCGGGGCGCCGGCGGCGCGCGGCGCCACCACCGTCACCTCGCCGACCGGCCTGGCGCCCAGCACGATCAAGGGCGTGTACGGGTATTCGACCTCTGCCACCGCCGGCACAGGTGAGACGGTCGCGATCGTCGACGCCTACAACGATCCGAACGCGGCGTCCGACCTCAGCCAGTTCAGCGCCCAGTACGGCCTGCCGGCCGCCAGCCTCACCCAGGTCAACCAGACGGGCGGGAGCAGCCTGCCCGCCACCAATGCCGGTTGGGACCTGGAGATCAGCCTCGACATCGAGTGGGCTCACGCGATCGCCCCCGGGGCGAGCATCCTGCTTGTGGAGGCGAACAGCAACAGCCTCACGAACCTGCTCGCCGCCGAGCGCTACGCGGCGGCGCATGCGAGCTATGTCTCCAACAGCTGGGGCGCGTCCGAGTTCTCCGGCGAGGCATCCTACGATTCCAACTTCAGCAGTCCCGGAGTCACCTTCTTCGCCGCCGCCGGCGATGAAGGCGGCTCGATCCTGTGGCCGTCGGCCTCGCCCGGTGTGACCTCCGTCGGCGGCACGAGCCTCAGCCTCACCAGCGGCGGCACGTTGGCCCAGGAAAGCGCGTGGAGCGGCGGCGGCGGAGGCTGCAGCCGCTACGAGGTCGCAAGCCTTGCCCAGGTGACTGGCAGCGTCAACTGCGCCGGCAAGCGGGCCATGCCCGACATCTCGCTCGACGCCGACCCCAACTCGGGCGTATCGGTGTACGACAGCGTCGTCTACGAAGGCCAGTCGGGCTGGTGGACGGTCGGCGGCACGAGTGCCTCGACAGCGATGCTGGCTGCCGAGACGGCCGCGCAGAGCGACGCGCTGAGCGCCTCCTACATCTACGCCAATCCGGCCAACATCCCCTTCCGCGACATCATCCTCGGCAGCAACGGGCATCCGGCGCTAAGCGGCTATGACCTGGCGACCGGGCTTGGCACCTGGTCCTACACGCCGGGCGCGCCAACCGCTCTGAGCGCCGTCACCGGCGCGGGCGGCGTAGCCCTGAAGTGGAGCTCGCCGACGGGAGCGCCGACCACCGAATACGTGATCTGGCGCGGCACCACTTCGGGTCAGCAGACAACCGACCTGGCGACAGTGTCGGGCTCCGAATACACCGACTCGACCGCCGGCAGCGGCGTCACTTACTACTACGAGGTGCAGGCGCTAAACGGCGCCGGCAGCGGCCCGTTCTCTGCCCAAGCGGTGACCGCGCCACCGAGCACGCCGCCGGTCGCGAGCTTCAGCAAGAGCTGCTCTGCAGCAACATGCGGCTTTGTCTCGACCTCGACCGACGCCCAGGGCACGATCTCGAGCTTTGAATGGAACGGCGGCAACAAAGTGACCGGGGGCAAATCGACGTTCTCGGACACCTACTCAAGTGCCGGCACGTTCACGGTGACGCTGAAGGTCATCAACACCGCCGGCCAGTCGGCGTCGGCAAGCGGCAAAGTCACCTGCTCGCTATTGACCAGCGGTAGCGGACGTCATCGTCGGTCAACGCTCGTGTGCACCTGAGCCACCCGGCTCTGTAGGTCTCGGCGCCGGTAGGGCGCCGAGCACGCAGCATCATGCGCGCGCCAGCGCGCACCCTCCTCTTTACGGCAGCCACTCGGTGCTGCATGGAGTCGTCGTGGTTGGTGACAGCCGAGTCGCTTGAGGGGTGATCGCTACAGGACGGAGGCCCCGCCCAGCCACTCGACCACCTCGTCGCGATCGGTGCCATGAGCTTTCAGCACCCAGTCGAAATCCTCTCCGTAGACGCAGATCACGGCCAACAGCAGGTCAGTAGTCGTCACGCTGCGACGACCATGGCGACCGGCAATGTTGACCGCCTGGTCGATCACCCGCTCGACCGGGTCGGAGCGCTCGCCGGCCAAGGCCCCCTTCGCAGACGGCTCGTTGCTGCGCGCGCTCTGTGCCCAGCGCTCGACATCTGCGTCGCGCCCCAACTCCTGTAGCCGCCCCTCGCTGACGCCAAGCGCGTGCAGGGCAGCGCCGGCCTCGCCGTGCACGCGCAGGATCCGCAGCCACCGCTCAGCCTCGGCTTCGGGACTGCGGGCAAACGGCATCGCGGTCGAGGCGATGCCGAGCACGATCGCCGCGTCGGGCGCCACTGTTGGTGAGTCGATCATCGTGCTCCTCCTACTGTCGCCAGACGCCTCGTGTCGGAGGCGTGGATGTCGGGCAAGTCATCGCGGCAGATGCGCGCGCTCGGCGCCCCCGCGCCCGGGCCGGCGGGCCGCGCCTCGATCAGGACGCTACCGGTGCGCGCCGCGTGCTCACGAGCCTGGCCGGCGATTCTTGCGCTCTCGTGCAAGCTCAACCCGCACGCCAGCAAGAAGCGCTCGGCGCGCTCGCGGGCGGTCTCGACGTCATATAGCTCCAGCTCCTGAACAAGCGTCACCGGCTCAAGCGAATCGCCCTGCAGCGAGAGCAAGCAGGCGGCCATGTCGTCGGGCCGGGCGTCGGTCTGCTCAGCGACACGCGCCAACAGCGCCGGTGCCGTCGCGCCGGCGCCAAGCGAGGCGAGCGCGAGTCCCAGCCGCTCGGCCCCGTACAGCTCTGAGCCGACGCGCGCATCGGTAACGCCGTCGGTGTGAAAGCACACCTGCGTGGCGCCCGGCAAAGCGATCACGGTCTGGCGCGTGCCAGTCGTCATACCGGCGCCGATCGGTGGGGCCGAACAGACAGCGAGCGGCGCCAGCGCACGCTTACCCATGACGATCGGCGGCGGATGACCAGCGCTGGCGTAGACGAGCGTGCGCTCGCGTGGTTGGTAGGTGGCCAGCACCGCTGAGGCCAATGCGCCGCCGAGCTGATGCTCGAGCACCGCTCCGGCTGTGCTCAGCGCTTCGCGCGGCGAGAGCCCGGCCTCCAGGTAGGCGCGCAGCGTGAAACGCGCAAGCGCGGTGTGCGGCAGCGCCTGGCGGCCGTGGCCGGACACGTCGCCGACCAATATCGCCAGCCTGCCGTCCTGGAGCCCGAAGACATCGTAGAAATCGCCGCCGGCGCCAGGCCCGTCGGCGGGCCGGTAGGCAGCCGACGTGCTGATCGGTCCGGCGCCCGTGGGCGGGGCGGGCAGCAGTGCGGTCTGCAATAGCCCTACGTCGGCAAGCAACTCACCGCGCTGGCGCTCCAGACGGCGCGCGCGCTGCGCAAGCAGACGCGAGCCGGCGGCGAGCGCGAGCGCGAGCGCGAGCAGCGCTCCGCCGGCGATCCACACCGCCAATGGGATGACGCTGACGATCTTGGTGATCGTCTGCACGATCGGAGGCTGGGGACTGGCCGAAGCTGTGTGGCGGGCGCCGTGTGATGCCGACGGCGCGCTCGAGCCCGAGGCGGCTGCCGCGCGAGCGGCCAGCGGACTAACCGTCAAAGCATTTGTCAACGGTGCCGGCGCCGCGGGACCAGAAGCCCCTATGCGACGTCCAGACGATCGCCTGTCGTGGGCGCGCGACAGCGGCTGGGAGTGAGACGAGCTGGCGGCCAGAGCCAGCGTGGCTGGTGTGCTCGGCGCCAGCGATGGCGGCGCAGCGGCCGCGACCGTCGGCGTGCTGGCCGTAGCGGCCGGCGTTGGCGAAGACGCGGGCGCACTGGACACGGGGGCCCTAGTAGCGGAACTGGCCACAGCGCCCTTAGAACCGCCGGCTGAGCTCGTCTGCGACTGCGACTGCTTGCCTCGTGCATGCTCCGCGCCGCCTCCGTTGCTCGATTGACCGCTCCCTTCACCAGCGTTCCCGTGGCCGGAGCTCTGTCGGCCGTGGCCGTGTTCGCCATGACCCTGGCCATGTTCGGATTCACCTGCTCCATTTTCCGGTCCGCCGCCAGAGCCGTGATCACCACCTTCGCCGCCGTGGCCTTGGCCATGACCTGAAGCTCCGGTTTCTTTTCCGTGACCGGTACCGCCTCCGCCGGCACTCCCGCCGTGGCCGCCGTTTCCGCTGTCGGATCCGCCCTGTGCCGGCGGCGCTGTCTGGGTCGAGCCCGATTCATTGCCCCGGCCGCCGTGGCTTTCGTGCGCAGCGCCGCCGCCCTGGTTTGAGCCGCCGCCGTGGCTTTCGTGCGCAGCGCCGCCACCCTGGTCTGAGCCACCCTGACCACCGTGGTCGGGCTTTGCGACGGCAATCGACGCGCAGCTGAGCGCCAGCGCGCCACAGCCGGCAACAGCCGGCAAGCGTAGGAGCTTTGGCCGTGAGCGCTTTTGCGTCCAGCTCAGCATCGCTGATCGCCGTTAGCCCGCCTGTGCGACTTGGGAGTGGACGTGCACGAGCGCCTCATCCAGCGTCGGGAAGATCGCAAATGCGCTGTCGATCCCTGAGAACTCGAAGATCTGCAGCACGTTCTCGCTCGTGCAGACGATCGCCAACCGCGCATCGACGGCGAGCTTGCGCTGAACCCCGACAAGTACGCCGAGCGCCGTCGAGTCCATGAAGGTGACGCGCGAGAGGTCAGCTACGACGTGACCGCCGTCGCCCTGGAGGGAGTCCAGCAGCATCCACTTCAGACGCGGCGCCGTCGAAAGGTCGAGCTCGCCCTCGACCGAGATCACGCTGGTGCGCTCGTCCAAGTCGCGCTTATAGATCGCGAACGGGGCCGGAGAGCCCTGGGACGCGGATGTGTCGCTTCGTTTGAGCATCGGTAACCCTCGCTGCTCGCGGTTTCGCGCGTCGTCCCCACGCGCGCGTATGGAGTGCGATTCGGCTTATTGCTCAGTGATCCTCGGTAGTCAGCCGAAAGATCGAACAAATGTCCAGGCCGCTATGCCCGAGCCGCTGTTTTTAGTAGTCGTGAACGCCTTCGAAGAACGTTTCGCCGTGCAGGGGCCGGCCGCCGCGTACGAGGTAGTAGTGGATATCGCGACCGCCCTTGAAGTCGCCGCCCGTTTCCACGCTCTCGGCTTCGAAGGTGCGGCTGGCACAGGCAACGCCGACGAGGCCGCCGCTTGCGACGAGTTCGCCTGTGCCCGCGGGCGGGCAACCGCGAACGAGCCTGGACGCGACGTGCACGCGCTTGCTCAGGGTCGTCAACTCGACGCGTCCGCGCGCTACGGCGGAGAGCAACTCTGTCGTCTGTCGAGAGTCGTCATAGGCGATAGCCAGCAGCGAGCCGATGTGGCGCAGGCGAACCGAACGCCCCAAGCGCCCTACGGGCCGTACGACGATCCCGCCGCCGCCGAGATCTTCGGCCAGCGCACTGCGGCTGTCGCCTTCGGCGAGGGTCAGCTTGTGAGCCGAGCGCCGTTCGGCGACACCGGTGCGCTCGACGTGCAGCAGACCGCCCGGAAGGCCGACCCAGACACCGCCCTGCCCATCCGCGACGGCAGTCCACAGGCGCGTGTAGAGCATCCGCGCGCCGGCGGCGTGAGCCGGCGCCCCAGCCAGATCGATCGGTGGGGCAATCGTCCCGTCGGCTTCGACGTCAGCCGCGAGCACACGTCCACTGGCTGCTATCCAGACCGCCCACCAGCCGCCGGTGTCGTCGGCAGTCAGCGAGAAGAAGCTAGTCGTGCCCGGCGCCAGCGTGAGAGGGAGTGCCGCGACGCCGACTGGCGAGACGACCTGCAGGCGAATCCCCAGCGAATCTAGCCACAGGACAGCTCGCGCGCCCGAAGTATCGATCGCGACCACATAGCCTCCGACGGAGCCCGAGACCGGCACAGTTACAGGCGTGCGCAGCGCAGCGCCGTTGGCGGTGACGAGCGCTGTCTGAAAGCCGTGCGATCCCACCCATGCCGTGGCGAGCCGTCCTGCACTCGTGGCGAGCGCCGCCGGCGCCGAGCCGGAGGTCGATACGTCGAGGGCGAGTGTATGCGCGCCATGCTTGCCCGCCACGAAGCTCTCCAGGTAGGTTTCCATTTCGGTGACGGGTGGACCGGGCGAGGCTTCGCCGGCGTTGTTGGTGAGGAAGGTCGGCGTGAACAAGCGTCCCGCGACCAGCGCCAACGGACCCGAACCGTAGGTGGCCTGGCCACCTACGGTGGTGGCGCCGGCAGGGCCACTGGAGCACGCCAGCGACAGCAACGCCAAAGCGAAAATCGCGGCCCATCGAGTGAAGCGCGGACTGGTCAACCGCTGCTCGCTCACAGACGGAGTGTAGGCGCCCGGGATCATCCGTATTCTGGTGCGGCGATGTCGCAAGAGCTTTGGTCTGCTGTGGACGGCTACATCTGCGAGCACCTGCTCGAGCCCGATTCCGTCCTGGAGGCGGCGGTGACGGCAAGCGACGCAGCTGGTATGCCGCCAATCGCGGTGACCGCAAACCAGGGGAAGTTGCTGGAACTGCTCGTTCGCATCCATGGGGCGCGGCGCGTGCTCGAGTTTGGAACGCTCGGGGGGTACAGCACGATCTGGCTTGCGCGCGGACTTCCGGAGGACGGGCGGGTGGTGACGCTCGAGCTCAATCCGGACTACGCGGCGGTGGCCGAGACCAACATCGAGCGCGCCGGACTCACCGACGCCGTCGATCTGCGCGTAGGGCCAGCGCTCGAGACGCTTGCGGCGATGCACGCAGCGGGCGAGGAGGCGTTCGACCTGATCTTCATCGATGCGGACAAGCAGAACTACCCGGGTTATCTGGAGTGGTCGCTGAAGCTCTCACGGCCGGGGACGGTGTTGATTGGGGACAATGTCGTGCGCTCGGGTGGGATAGTCGATCCGGATAACGAGGACAGTGTGGTCGAAGGGGTGCGGCGGTTTTACGAGCTGCTTGCCCAGGAGCCGAGAGTCGATGCGACCGCGGTCCAGACGGTTGGGGACAAGGGGCACGACGGCTTTGCTGTGGGGATCGTGACACGCACGCGAGAGTGAGAGTTCCTGTGTTCATAACGCGTCGATATCCTGATCCTCCGCGATTCGCAGCCTGTCACACCGACTTCGAGGAGGATGACCGTGCCGCCTAAGCACCCGAGCACCGGCCAGCACGACGAGCCTGAATCGCCCGATCTCAGCGGCAGACGCATCGAGAAACTGCAGAGCGCGTACGGCAGCCGCTTCCTGCTCGAGCCCGCGCCCGACAACGCCCTTCCCAAGCAGGGAATGCCAGCAGAGGACGCTATGCGCCTGGTTGGCGAAGAGGTGCTGCTCGACGGCATACCCGAGCGCAATCTCGCCACCTTCGTAACGACCTGGATGGAGCCCGAGGCGAACAAGGTGATCGCGGATTCGCTTCACACCAATTTCATCGATCACGCCGAGTACCCGAAGACAGCCGAGATCGAGCAGCGCTGCATCCGCATGCTCGCCGATCTCTTCCACGCACCCGCGGAGACGACCGGGGCGCGCACGCAAGGCTCCTCGGAGGCGATCATGCTCGGCGCGTTGTCGCTGAAGTGGAAGTGGCGCGACCGCCGCCAGCAGCAGGGCAAGGCGATCGATCGTCCCAATCTCGTGTTCGGCGGCGACGTACACGTCGTGTGGGAGAAGTTCTGCCGCTACTTTGACGTCGAACCGCGCATCGTGCCGCTGAAGCAGGACAAGTACACGATCGGCCCCGAGGACGTGGAGCCGCACATCGACGAGAACACGATCGGGGTGGCGGCGGTACTGGGGACCACATTCACCGGGCACGCCGATGACATCACCGGCATCAACGACTACCTCGTCAGGCTCAAGAACGAAAAGGGGTTGGATGTTCCGCTACACGTAGATGCGGCAAGCGGTGGCTTTGTGTGGCCGTTCCTCTACCCGCACACCGAGTGGGACTTCCGGCTCGAGCAGGTGCGCTCGATCAACGTATCAGGCCACAAGTTCGGGCTCGTCTACCCGGGCATCGGCTGGTTGGTGTTCAGGGAAACCAGTGATCTCCCCGACGACCTGGTCTTCTACGAGAACTACCTCGGCAAGCGCGACGCCACGTTCACTCTGAACTTCTCCACCGGCTCGGCGATGGTGCTCGCCCAGTACTACAACTTCGTTCGCTACGGCCACGACGGCTACCGATACATCATGGAGACGATGCAGTTCAACGCGCGCCTCCTGGCCAAGGAGATCGCCACGTGCGGCCATTTCACGCTGATCGGCGACGAGCATGATGAGCAGCTTCCGCTAGTCGCGTTTCAGCTGGAGGGAGAGCACGACTACGACGAGTTCGACGTCGCCGCTCAGCTCGCCGCCGAGCGCGGGTGGATGGTGCCCGCCTACACGCTGCCGCCGAACGCCGAGCACGTGAAGATCATGCGTGCGCTCGTCAAGCAGACGCTCGGGCGCTCGCTCGTGACCACGCTCGGCGCAGACATCGTCGAAGCGTGCGAGACGCTTGAGAAGAAGGGTCGCCTACACGAGTCAGACCGCGAGCGCGTCAAGACCAACAGCGGGTACTGAGCCACTCAA
>DATAQR010000013.1:0-11931 GCA_036264565.1 Solirubrobacteraceae bacterium
CGGCGATGTGCTGCTCCAGGCGATGGCCGTAGACGAGGTATTCCTCGGTCATCGCGTGCAGATCAAGCGACGGATCCTTCTCAAAGGGACGTAGCGACAGGCGCTTAGGTTCCATTGCAGCGACGATCTTCTTCTTGAGGATCTTCTCGTCGAGCAGGTCCTGCACGCGGATGCCCAGGCGGGCTGCCTTGTCGGCGTAGCAGGGCCCGATGCCGCGGCGGGTGGTGCCGATCTGCAGGCTGCCGAGCTTGGCCTCGCCAGCCGAGTCGAGCAGCAGGTGGTAAGGCATGATCAGGTGGGCGTTGGCCGATATGCGCATCCCGCTGACATCAACGCGGCGGGCGCGTAGTCCGTCGAGCTCCTCGATCAGGACCCTCGGGTCGATCACGACGCCGTTGCCGATCACGCAGCGCTTGCCGGGGTAGAGGATGCCCGAGGGGATCAGGTGGAACTTCCACTCCTCATCTCCTCGCACGATCGTGTGCCCGGCGTTGTTGCCGCCCTGGAAGCGTACGACCGCGTCGCTGCGCTGCGCGAGCAGATCGGTGATCTTCCCCTTCCCCTCATCGCCCCACTGGGCGCCGACGATGACTATTCCTGGCATGGCGTCATGGAGTCTACGAAGAGGTTCTACGCGAGGGCGCGCGCGGAGGCTTCTTCCGGCGGCTGGCGGCGACGGTCATGGCCGTACAGCGGCACTACTGTGTCACCACACATCTCCACCAGCCTTGAGACGATCCGCTCGCCCACTTGCTCAGCCAGCTCGCCGTGTGTGAGGTTGGTGGTCAGCACGATCGCGCGGCGCTCCTCGTAGCGCGTGTTGACGATCGTGTAGAGCTGCTCGAGCGCCCAGTCGGTCCTGTTCTCCGCGCCGACGTCGTCGATGTGCAGCAGGTCCACGGCGGACAGGCGCTCCAGGAAGCCGACCACGCCCTCCTCGTGCTCGATCGACTCGCGGATCAGCGACAGCAGCCGAGGCAGCGAATAGATCGCGACCGTCTTGCCCGCCTGCAGGGCCGCCTTGGAGACGAGCATCGCAAGCGCTGTCTTGCCGGTGCCGATGTCGCCCATGATCCACATGCTGTTTCCCTCGTCGACGTTCTGGGAGATACGCTTCACAAAGCGCCGAACGATGCTGACCTGAGCGGAGAACGCGCTCAGGCTGTCGCCCTCCAGCTGCTCGAAGGTGCTGGCTCGATAGCGGTTTGGGATGCGGGCCTCCAGAGCGCTCGCCCGGCTGCGGGCGATCCGCTGCGCGCGGCACCTGCAGTCTGAGGCTGTGTTGGTCTCCTCCTCGACGACGAAACCGCTGCCGTCGCAGAGGTCGAAAGGGCACGCGCCGGGCCCTCGTAGGCCGCCCAGTTCAACGACATCCGCGTTCATGCCGCGTAACGCGCCTCGCCCGCGTAATTCATGAACTTCGGGTATTCCTTCTGGAAGGTCAGCGTGACCTTGCCGACCGCTCCATTTCGGTGCTTGGCGATGATCAGGTCTGCCTCGCCGGGACGCTCGGAGTCCTCGTTGTAGTACTCGTCGCGGTAGATGAACATCACCAGGTCGGAGTCCTGCTCGAGGTTGCCCGACTCGCGCAGATCGGAGAGCTGCGGGCGCTTGTCCGGGCGGCTCTCGACCGCGCGCGAGAGCTGGGAGAGTGCGATCACCGGCACGCCCAGCTCGCGGGCCAGGATCTTCAGGCCGCGGCTGAGCTCGCCGACCGCGGTCACGCGGCTGTCATAGCGGCTGTCGGTGCGCATCAGCTGCAGGTAGTCGATGACGATCAGCCCGAGCCCGTTCTCGCACTGGGAGTGCAGGCGCCGCGCCTTGGCGCGGATCTCGAGCATGCCGACGTCGCTCGAGTCATCCACCCACAGCGGCGCCGCGGCCAAGCGCTGCGAGGCCTTTAGGATCTTCGGCCAGCGCTCCTCCTTGACGCGGCCCTTGCGCAGCTCCTCGCCCTTGATCCGCGCCTGCGAGGCGACGAAGCGTTGCGCGAGCTCGGCCTCGGCCATCTCCAGGCTGAACAGCGCCACCGGCCGGCCGTGTTCGACCGCCGCGTTCTCGGCGATGTTGCAGACCAGCGCGCTCTTTCCCATCGCCGGGCGGGCAGCGATGATGATCAGGTTGCCCGGCTGGAAGCCGCCCGTGATCTCGTCCAGGTCCTTGAAGCCCGATGGCGCGCCGGTCAGCGCCGTGCCCTCGATCGAGAGGCGGTGCAGCTTGTCGAGCTCCTGGTGCAGGACCTCCTCGATCGAGCGAAAGTCCTGCTGGCGATCGTCGCGCGCCACCTCGAGCATCGTCTTCTCGGCTTGCTCGACCAGCTCTCGGGGCGCGTCGGTACGCTCCAGGACGCTTGACTGGATGTCGTAGGAGGCGGCCAGCAGGCGGCGCAGGAGCGCGTTCTCACGCACGATCTGCGCATAGCGGCGAGCGTGTCCGGCAGCCGGCACCACGCCTGTCAGCTCGTCCACCGCCGCCGATCCGCCGACCTCCTCCAGCTTGCCGCTTTGGCGCAGACGATCGGTGACGGTGAGCACGTCGACCGGCTCGGACTCGTTGTAGAGCGCGAGCATCGCCTCGTAGATCAGCCCGTGGCGATCGCGGTAGAAGTCCTCCGAACGCAGTCCCTCTTCGATTACCAGCGCATACAGCGAGCGGTCGGAGAGCAGGATCGCGCCGAGCACCGACTGCTCGGCCTCGAGGTTGTGCGGCGGCGCGACCGCGCCGCTCGGGGGGCTCGATCCGTTGGTGGTCGCGACGACGTTCATGGCAGCGAGTCTAGGTTGCGAGCGAGCGAGCCCGCCCGGCGAATCCCGCTAGTCGCGAGCGAAACAGCAGGCAGATCGAGCAGCAAACCGACGACGAACACATGTTCGCAGCAGCAACGGCGGATCGCCGGCGACCCACACCGAACTTCCAGGGTGAACCACTACTTCTGCGCGACGACCATGGTCTTGACGGTGGCGGTCACTCCCTCCACGACCTCCACCACGACCATGTACGTGCCGACGTTCTTGATCGGTTCGGGCAGATGCACGTCGTTCTTGTCCGTGCGCAGCCCGCGAGCATCCCTGATCGCCGTGGCGATGTCCTGGGCGGTTACCGAGCCGAACAGGCGACCGTCGGCGCCAGCCTGCTGGGCGATCGTGATCACCGTCTTGTTCAGCAGCGCAGCGTTATCGCTGGCTTTGGCGGCGTACTCGCGCTCGGCGCGCTCGGCTGCCTCTTGGCGACGGCGCACGACTTCGATCGCGCCCCGGGTCGCCGGCTGGGCGAGCTTGCGCGGGATTAGGAAGTTGCGTAGATAGCCCTTGGAGACGTCGACGACCTTCCCTTGCTCGCCGAGCTGCTCGACGTCCTTGAGCAGTATCGCTTCGGGCATCGACCGGCTCCTAACGGTCGCGATCGCGGTCGCCGCGCTCACGACGCGGATGGTCGTCGCGGCCACCCTCGTTTACGTAGGGCAGCAGCGCCAGCTCTCGCGCGCGCTTGACCGCTCGTGCGATCTGGGCCTGGTGGCGCCGACAGGCGCCCGTGATCCGGCGTGAGCGGATCTTGCCCTTCTCGGAGATGAACTTACGCAGTGTCGGCACGTCCTTGTAGTCGACCTGCTCGATCTTGTCACGACAGTACGGGCATGGCTTGCGACGGCTGCTGCCGCCGGTGCCCTTCTTATCCCGTCGCCGCACAGGCTTACTGCGACCGCGCTTTGCCACTTCAGTGCCCTTTTCTTTCTCGCAACTAGAACGGAATGTCTTCGTCCCCGGCGCCACCGCTGGAGACAGGTGCGGGCTAGAAGTCACGGTCATCGACCGGGACGTCTCCGCCCTGCTGCGCCCCTGCGCCGCTGAACCCTCCGCCACCGGAGGCCTCTTCACGCGAGCCCAGGAACTGCACCGAGTCGGCAATGATATCGACTGCGCTGCGTTTGCTGCCGTCCTGTGCCTCCCACTCGCGCCACTCCAGCCGTCCGTCGATTGCCACCGGGCGGCCCTTGGAGAGGTAGCGCGCCGCGTTCTCGCCCTGCGCACCCCACACGGTCACGTTGAAGTAGTTGGGCTTATCCACCCATTCGCCGCTGCTCGCGTCCTTGCGGCGCGTGTTGCAGGCGATGCGCAGGCTGCAGACGGATGTCCCGCCCGCCGTCGAGCGCAGCTCGGGATCGGCGGTCAGGTTGCCGGTCATCACGACCCGGTTGATATTGGTGGCGGCCACGGCTATTCCTTTCGGCTCGTCTTCGTGTACCCGGCGCAGACGCTACCGCGTAGCGGACGCAACTGTGTAGCGGGCACTACTCTGTAGCGTCGCGGCGCGGGCGCGAGGAGGTGCGGAACACCTCGTCCCAGTACGGAGCGCTGATGCCGAAGCCCTTGGTGTCGTCCTGGAAGTGGTGGCGCATGTGGCGCTCGCGTAGCATCCGACCTAGGCGTGTGCGCGGCGTGAAGTGATGGACGTAGTAGTGCAGCATGTCGTAGGCCAAGTAGCCGGCGAAGAAGCCCGCTGCTACCCCAGGGGCATAGCGTTTGCCGAGCACTCCGAACAGCAGGCCGAACACAATCGCGCCGAGTGGGATGCTGACCGCGGGCGGCATCACTAGGCGAAGCGGGTCGTTTGGGTGCTCGTGGTGGACGCCGTGGATGATCCAGTGCATTCGCGCTCCGATTCCGTCCCGCGGCTCGAAATGGAACACGAGGCGGTGCAGCCAATACTCGAATAGCGTCCACGAGCCGTAGCCCAGCACCATCAACCCGATCAGGGCAAGCACGCCAACGAAACTCAGCTCCCAGGCGGCGAAGGCGACGATCGCCGGGACGAACACTAGGATCGGCACGCTCGGATGTACGCGTGAGAGGGCGTCAAGCAGGCGCGACTCGAACATCGGCGGCGAAGCGCGCAGCACATCAGTGCGGCGCATGGCGGGTCCGTCTCCGAGCGGACGCTCGCTCACGTTGCTGCTCCGAAGCCCTCTGTCCTCAGCGACCGCACGCGCTGAGTGTATTACGCGGCAGCGTGCTCCTCGGCGCGCGCACGCTCGCCCTCTTCCTGCGCCGGCGAGCTCCCGCCGCGGCCGCTCGCAGGGGGCGGCGCACTGCTGCCGCGGTCTGACTTCAGGTCGGGCGCCTCCGGAGTGCCCGGCCCCAGCTTGTTGATGCGGAAACGTATCACCCCGTCGGTGATATGCAGTACGCGGTTCAGTTCGGCGATCAAGCTCGACTGGGTGGCGTGGAATTGCAGCAGGTGGTACTCGGCGGTGGCGCGATGATCGATCGGGTAGGCCAACGCCCGCTCTCCCCACTCGTCGTGGCGGGTGAGCTCCCCGTGTGCCTCGATCGCCGCCTTCGTGTCGGACACGATCTTGGTGCGCGCCGGCTGCTCGGCCTGAGGGTCGAGCAAGAGCACGAGGTCGTATGTGGTTGCGGGCAACGTCATATTCGGTCGCTCACGGCGCGGCGGCGGATGATAACAGCGCTCGGGATTCGGCCGAGCAGCGCGGCCGAGCGGCGCTCGGAAACGTGTCTCAGCGCGGGCCGGCGGCCGCGCGCTTGGCGCGGATGTCGGCCAACTGCTCGTCGATCCAGTCGCCGGGGTCGCGCGAGGTGACGATCTCGGCCAGGCCGCGCGCTCGGCGGGCGCGCTCGGCTCCCGGCATGTCCAAGGCGGCATGGATCGAGTCGGCCAGCTCCTGAATGTCGAACGGGTTCACCGACAGTGCGTACTCGCCGAGCTCCTCGTGGGCGCCCGTGTTCTCGGACAGGATCGAGACGCCGTCGCGCTCGTTGACGATCGGACCCTCCTTGGCGACGAGGTTCATGCCGTCGAACATGGCGTTTACGAGCAGCACGTCGTAGTGCTTGTAGGCGGCCATCGCCTCCTCGAGATCGTCGCGCAGCTTCAGCTGGATCGGCATCCAGTCGGGGGTGCCGTGGCGATGGTTGACGACCGCCACGAGCGCCTCGATTCGTTCCAGGTACTCCGCGTACTCGGGGACGTCGGTGCGCGAGGGCATCAGCTGGGCGACGAACGTGACGCGCTCGCGGAACTCCGGGTGCTGCTCGAGGAACAGGTCAAACGCCGAGAAACCACGCAAGACGTTCTTGCTCAAGTCGGCGCGGTCGACGCGCAGGATTAGGAAGTCGCGCCGGCGGCGCAAGAGCTCGCGCTCGAACCCAGTGACGCGCTCGCCTTCGGCCACGCGTCGCGCGGCCGCGTGGTCGATTGGCAGCGGGTAGGTGCGCACCCACACCTCGCGCTCGCCGTGGCGCACGATACCCCGCTCGAAGTCCACCTCCAGGTCCATCAGGTCGCGGCAGCACTGCAGGAAGTTGCGGCTATAGGAGCGCGTATGAAAACCGACGATGTCGTTGGCTAGCAGCCCGCCGTATATCTCGCGGCGGATTCGTGTCGGCAGCACCCGCCAGGAGTCCGACTGCGTCCAGGGGATGTGGATGAAGTGGTGCAGGAACACGTCCGGGCGTGCTCTGCGGATCAGGTCGGGGAGCGTATAGAGGTGGTAGTCGTGCACCATCACCACCGGCTCGGCCAGCTCGGCGACCTCCTCGACCACCGCGCGCGCGAGGTCCTCGTTGACGGCGTTGTAGCCGAACTCAAACGCCTCGATCTCGTGGCGGCGAATGTCGGGGGCGTTTGAAAGGTCCCACAGGTAGTGCTGGATGAACCACAGCATCGGGTTGGCGAACACGTTGTAGAAGCGGTCGTAGGCCTCGGGGTCGCTGGCTACTAGGCGCACCAGATACTCGCCGCCCGCCGGGGAGCGCACGGCGAACGGGCGACCTCCGTTCTTACGAGCCACCGCCGCGTCGTGCTCGTTCATCGCCGAGGCGACCCAGACGGCGTCGCGGTGGGAGGCGAGGCCGGTCAAAGCCGTCACTAGGCCGCCTGAGCCGCGCTGCACCTCCCCGCCCGGGCCGAAGGTGACCGGGCCCCGGTTGCTGACCAGCACGAGCGGGCTTCGTTGTTTCGAGTCCACCCTCTCCGTTCTCATGACTGTGCCAGGACCGTGAAGATGCGCAGGTAGTCGCGCAGGTAGCGGGGGGTGAGGAAGTGCTGGCGCACGTGCTCCTTGCCGCGCCGGCCCAGCGACTTGCCGAGCCCGGGGTCCGCTAGCAGCTGCAGCGCGCGCGCGGCGCACTGCTCGACCGTCTCGACTAGGAAGCCCGTGACCTCGTCCTCCACCTGCAGCGGGATCCCGCCGACGTTGCCGCCGATGAACGGGCGCGCCTTCCAGATCGCCTCACTGACGGTCAAGCCAAAGCCCTCGCGTGTGGACTTCTGTACGACCACGTCGGCGTGAGACTGGAAAGCGTTGACCTCGATCGCGCCGACGTTGTTGAAGTTGTTGAGGATGTGCACGTCGGGGTCGCCGGCGGCGTGGGCGATCGTCGCGTTGAAGAAGTCCCAGCCCTCGGGGTCGTCGCTGGCCATCGAACCGACTAGCGCCAGCTGCACGTCGGGTACCCGCTGCTTGACGATCCGGTAGGCGTCGATCACTCCGAGCGGGTCCTTCCACGGGTCAAAGCGCGAGACCTGGCAGATCAGCGGACGGTCGACGTCGATGCCGAACTGCTCGCACACATAGGAGGCGTCTTCGGGTGAGAGCGCCATGTTCTTGGGCATTAGCGGGTCGATCGCCGGTGGCACGATGTTTACGTTCCCGCACATGCCGGCAGGCACATAGCCCTGCATGTGAAACAGCGCCTGTGGATAATCGGCGATGAACGGCAGTAGCCGCTCGATCGTCGCTGGGTTGGGGGTCGAGAGGTCGATGTGACAGCGCCACACCCAGCCGGCGGCCTTCTCCGGCACGAGCTTGAACAGCCCCGCCGGCTGGGGGTCGTGAGTTAGGCAGACATCCCAGCCGCCGGACAGCTCGCGCGCGTTCATCTCGTTGTACTGCTCCCAGGTGCGCCACTGCTCCTCGTCGAGGTCTTGCGGGTTGCCCTGTAGCGCGTTGTGCATCAGCTTGGTCGCGTTGAAGAACTCCTCGCGGCCGTAAATCACCTGCCACTCGCAATCAAGGCCGACGTCGCGCATCAGCGGCACCAGCGTGTAGAGGATCTCCGAGACGCCGCCGCCGAAGGCGGTGGCGGATACATGCACGACCCGCCTGCCCTTCAGCGGCTCGGCCAATGACTTGATCTCCTCGATTAGCTCGCGCCCGCAGATATGCGTGTAGTCGGCGAGCGACTTGTGTCCTGTGGCGACGGGTTGCAGCACGGCCGGACCGCACGATACCTAGTCGTATGGGCGAGACCGCGCTGCACGCCGACACGGGCCGGTTGGCCGGCCCAGACAGGTGGCCTTGCCGGGCTTCTGTGCGCCCTGTGCGGGGTACGTCTCTGCCCCAAGTGGGAGTGTCTCAGCGCTCGGGACCGCTTGCCGGGTTATGGTCTGTACAGAGATGTTCGACGGCCGCATCTACCGCGCGGCGCTCGCTCCGCTGCTGCTCGTGGTGGTGATCGTGGGGTTCTCGCTCACCGGCGCCACCGCGCCGCTGCATTCGACGCTGGCTCCGGACGCGTTTGACGGCGCGCGAGCGTACGCCACGCTGCGCCAACTGCTGAGCGCCTTTCCCGATCGCAGGCCCGGCAGCGCCGGCGATCAGCGGTTGGCCGCATACATGGCCCAGAGTCTGCGCGGGCTGGCCGGCGCCGCCGGCGGTGGTTTCCAGGTCTCCACGCATAGCTTCAGCGCTCGCACCGTCGCGGGGGAGCGCACGCTCACCGACGTGATCGCCGTGCGTCCGGGATCGAGTGGCGAGCGGCCGATCGCGATCCTCGCCCATCGCGATGCGGTTGTGAGCGGCTCGGCGGCGGAGCTCTCCGGCACAGCCGCTCTGCTGGAGCTCGCGCGTGTGTTCGCCCAGAGCGAGACGCGGCGAACGATCGTGCTGGTCTCCACCAGCGGCGGCAGTGAGGGCGACGCGGGGGCGGCGTACTTCGCCGCCCACCTCCCAGCCGCCCCGGACGCGGCGATCGTGCTCGGCGATCTCGCCGGCGATCGTGCGCGCAAGCCGTTCGTGTTGTCCTTCTCCAGCGGTACCGCCATGGCCCCCGACCTGCTGCAGCGGACGCTGCGCGGGGCGATATCCCAAGAGGTCGGCGCCGACCCCGGCAGCCCTGGGCTCGACGCGCA
The DNA here is from genome assembly GCA_036264565.1 of Solirubrobacteraceae bacterium. Lineage (GTDB taxonomy): Bacteria > Actinomycetota > Thermoleophilia > Solirubrobacterales > Solirubrobacteraceae > Palsa-744. The sequence continues at coordinate 9,151 of DATAQR010000013.1, forward strand.
GCTGGTGCAGCTGGCGCAGCCGCTTGCGGTCGGCGAACAGGCGCCGCTGGATGACGCCGCGATCCCGGCCGTGACGGTGCAGGTCAGCGGGGCACGTGGGCCGGTGACGGGGACGCGTGTGAGCGAGACGCGACTGTCGAACTTTGGGCGTGCTGTGCTGGCGGGCGTATATGCGCTCGACGAAGGGCCCGACATCGCGCGGGCGCCGAGCACGCGCCTGGAGCTCGGGCAGCGAGCGCTGCCGGAGTGGGCGATCCGCCTGTTTGTGTTGGCGGCGCTGCTGGCGCCACTGGTCGTCTGTGTCGATGCTTTGGCGCGTCTGCGCCGTCGCCGCGAGCCGATCGCGCGCGGCCTGCTGTGGGCGCTGTGTGGAGCGCTCCCGTTCCTGGCGGCGGCGCTGTTCGCAGGCGCCTTCGGCGCGCTTGGGATCCTCTCGGCGCCTGGTGCTCAGCTCTCCGCGGCCGCCGTCTCCGCTGTGGGCGGCGCGCCCGTCGCGCTCGTCGCGACGCTGTTCGTGCTGGGCGCGATGTTGTTGGCGCGGCCGGCGCTCGCGCGCCGTATCGGGTTCCCTGCGCGTCTGGACCCGGACGCCATGGGGCTGGCCGCGATGCTCGTGTTGCTGGCGGTTGCGCTGCTGGTCTGGCTGGTCAACCCGTTCGCCGCACTGCTGCTCCTACCGGCCGCGCACCTCGGTCTGCTCGCCGCCGATTCGCGGCCACGCGCACTCTCGCTGCCTACCCTCGGCGTGGCGTTGCTGCCGGCGGTGGCGTTGCTGTTCGTAGACGCGCGTGAGCTTGGTCTCGCCCCGCTCGCACTGGCCGAGAGCGTCATGTTGGCGCTGGCCGGCGGGCAGGTCGGTGTGTTCGCCGCGCTGCTATGGAGCCTCGCGCTGGGCAGTCTGCTGTCGCTGCTTGTGCTCGTCCTGGCCGATCGCGGCGGTGAGCGGATCGAGCCGCTGCAGCGGCTCGAGATCTCAACGCGTGGGCCACTCAGCTACGCCGGGCCCGGCTCGCTCGGCGGCACAGAGTCGGCGCTGCGCCGCTGAAGCAGGCGACTCTGGAAGCCGGCGGCCCGTCCGCAGCCGGCTGCGCTCGCGCGTCGGTAGTTCTAAAGGGCGCCTCTAAAGGGCGCCGCTACCAGCGGTGCTCGTAGCCGCTGAGCTGCTGGCGCTGGCCCTGGTGGCGCAGGACCACGCGCGGCTCGCCGTCGATCACGCGCCCAACCCACGCGATCGGGACCTCCGCCCGCTGGCAGGCCTGATTGACGCGCTCCAGGCGCCGCGGCGGCACGCAAACGCACAGCTCGTAGTCTTCGCCGGCGGTCGCGGCGGCCTGCCAGGCCGGCACACCCAGATCGCGTGCGGTCGCCTCGGTGCGCTCGTCGATCGGCAGCTTGTCGAGGTCGATCTTCAACCCCACGCCGCTTGCGCGCGCGAGCTGCAGCGCGTCGCTGGCGATCCCGTCTGAGAGGTCGATCATCGCGTGCACGCCCGCCGGCGCGATCGCCCGCGCCTCGCGCAGCTTCGGCATTGGCCGACTCGGGCGGCAGCCAAGTGTGCCCGTCACTCCGACGAGGTCACCGGGGCGGGCGGCGTCGCGGCCGATCAGCTTCTGGTCGCGCTCGGCCCAGCCCACGACCGTCACGCTGACGAACAACGCGGGCGCTGCGATGACGTCGCCGCCAGCGATCGTCGTGCCCGTCTGCTCGGCCAGCTCCTCGGCGCCCAGCACTAGCTCCAGCGCCTGTTGCTCGCTTACGTGCGAGGGGATGCCGAGCGCTATGTACGCCTCACCGGTCTGTCCCCCCATCGCGGCGATGTCCGACAGCGCTCCCGCCAGCGCGCGCCAGCCGACGTCCGCGAAGCTCGTGTCGGCATCCAGGCGGAAGTGCACACCCTCGACGATCGCGTCGACCGAGGTCACGCACAGCTTCAATGCTTTGACGACTGACGCATCGTCGCCGATCCCGCGCACGACTCGACCTCCGCGTTGCTTCAGCGCGGCAGCGATCGAGTCGATTAGTGAGAGCTCGGCTATGCCAGTTGGGGTTTTGCGGACTGGGGACTGCAAAAACTAGGGTGACTCAGCGGTGTCCTCAACGGTGTCGGTAGACGATCCGCGCGCGGTCCAGGTCGTACGGCGAGAGCTCGCAGCGAACTCGATCGCCGGGGAGGATGCGGATGCGGAAGCGGCGCATCTTGCCGGCCACGTGCCCGAGCACGACGTGGTCGTTGTCGAGCTTGACTCGGAACATGGCGTTCGGCAGGGCCTCGATCACCTCGCCCTCGAATTCGACCTTGTCTTCCTTTGCCAAAGCTCTCATCCAATCCGGACCGCACGCGTGGCAGCCCATCGAAATTGCTCAGATTTAGCCGTCACGCTACCAATCTCGGCGCGCGATGGCACGCCCAGTGCTCGCCAGCTCGAGAAGGCTCAATGTTTTGGAGATTCCGCGCCGCCGGCGCCGCCGACGGCCGGAGGGGATTCTTTGACAGGCGGCGGGGTCGGTTCCGGCGAGGGCGGGCTGGGTGCTTCTTGAGGGTGTTCGACCGGGTGTTCGACCGCGCCGGTGGAGGGCTTGGGGGCGCCCGGGGTATGCGACGGGTTGTTCGGCGTCGCGCTTTTTTCGCTTTCGCTTCCCGATTCACCGGTGCTCGAAGCGCCCGTACTGGCGTACTTGCCGAAGAACGGCTGGTAGGAGATCTGTTCGGAGGGCGAGGAGAATTCGGTGCACGCTTCGCCTTCTGTCACCGCCGCCATGTAGGCGTGCCAGATTTCCGCC
>DATAQR010000098.1:0-40344 GCA_036264565.1 Solirubrobacteraceae bacterium
CACGGTTGAGCGCCGCGACGATATTGACTCCGTGGACACCGAACGCCAGCAAGGCGACGAGCGCAACGACCGCCGCGAGCGCCGCAGCGCCGAGCAATGGCGCCAGGCGTCGTCGCGAGACCAGCAAGAACGGCAGCGGCACGAAGCCCGTGGCCTTCACCAAGGTGGCGGCGACAATCGCCGCCCCCGCCGAGAATTCGTCGCGAGCGGCGATCGTGACCGCGCCGGTCGAGCCCGCCTCGCGACTGCTCGTACCGGCCTTGGCTCCTGTCGCAGCGGAAGGGTCGCGCCGCCACAGCACCCCGCCGCCAACGAGCATCAGCGCGACCGCAAGCGTCGTCAGGAAGATCATCACCAGGTCGTTATGGGCGCCGCCGAGCGCGTAGATCACCCACAGCGGGTTGGCGCCAACCGCCAGCAGCGCGAAGCGTCGATCCAGCCCGCGCACGGGGGCGTAGCGCCAGGTCAGCACGAGCGTGCCGGCCGCCGCCAACAGCGCCATCAGCTTCATTCCCCACAGCGCGCCGACGATGCCTACTAGCCCAAGCGGGTAGGAAATCAGGGTGTACAGCGGGCCGTAAGCGGTGGCGACCAGCTTCCAGTCATGGCCGACGTAGTGGTAGATCGGGTCTGAGACGATCGCCTGTGGGCCGTGCAGGTAAGGATTGACGCCGTGCACCACGCCCATACGGGCGTAGGCGATGTAGCTGAAGACGTCGGTGGAGATCAGGATCGGCCCGGCGAAGACGATCAGGCTGAGCACGCCGACCAGCGCGATCGCCCAACGTGCGGCCAGCGTGCGCGCAAGCGCGAGCAGGCCGGCGTAAGCGGCGGTGTAGGAGAGCAGCGCGATCAGAAAGACGCGAAAGCCCAGCCGCTCGCCGACGCCGCCGAGCCAGCCGGCGATCGACGGCGACTTCGGGATCAGCGGCGAATGGCCGACCGCGCCGTCGAGCACGATCTCGATCGTGGCCGCGAGCAGCACGAGCGTGCAGACGCTCGCGAGCAGCGGCGCCCAACGTGCGAGCGCACCGCCTTCGCGGCCGCCGCCAACGGGCAGCGGCTGGCCCTGCGCCACCGCGCTCAATGCGCTCTCGCCAGCCGGCCGGCGCCGCGGGCGCTCACGACTGGAAGTGCAGCAGGTCGCGCGTGCCGGTCATCTCGAACACACGCTGCACCGCATCACTGCCCTGGGTGAGCACCAGTTCGCGGCCGCCCTCGCGTGCGCGCCCGTGCGCCAGCAGCAGCACACGCAGGCCACTTGAGTCGATGAAGGACAGTTCGGAGAGGTCGAGCACGATCCGCGGCGGCTCGCCCTGCTCAACGGCCGTCAAGCGCTCCTGCAGCGCACCGACCGAGGCAAGGTCCAGTTCGCCACGCAACGTCACGGTGACGGTGTCATCGATCGCCGCACTGGCGACCTCGAGACTGCCGGACTTCGGCGGCTGCCCGCTCATACCCGGGACTCTAATGCAAGCGCCCGGCGCTTTTGTTCGTATCGCCGCGCACGGGCGCGTTCGTGCATCGCGTCTGCGTGTCGCGCCTCTGGCGCCTCGCGTGCGTGCGGCGTCCTACGCCAGCGACGTCCAGACGGTCTTGGTCTCCAGGTAGCCCTCCAGACCGTCACGGCCATGCTCGCGTCCCACCCCCGAGGCCTTGAAGCCACCAAACGGCGCCGCCGGATCTGAGCCGCCCCAGTGGTTTATGTACACCGAACCGGCGCGCAGCATCGCCGCCAAGCGGTGAGCTGAGCCGACGTCTTTGGTCCACACACCCGCCGCCAAGCCATAGTCGCCGGCGTTGGCGCGACTGGCGACCTCCTCCAGGCTGTCGTAGGGAGAGGCGACGAGCACCGGGCCGAAGATCTCCTCGCGCGCGATCTTCAGCTCGTCGGAGGTTGAGGCAAACAGCGTCGGCTGCACGTACCACCCACCGCTCTCCTGCAGCGCCGCGGCGCCACCGCTGAGAAGCTCCGCGCCCTGCTCGCGACCGGAGTCGATGTAGGACATCACTCGCTCCTGCTGCTCGGCGGAGACCAGCGGTCCGAGCTGGGTGTCGGGGTCAAGGCCCGCACCCAGACGGGTGGCCTGTGCGCGCTCGGCCAGCGCTGCCACCACCTCGTCAAAACGCTCCTTGGGCACGAACAGGCGCGAGCCGGCGTTGCAGGCCTGGCCCGAGTTGAAGTAGATCGCTTGGTAGGAGCCCTTGACGGCAGCATCGATGTCGGCGTCGGGGAGGATCACGTTCGGCGACTTGCCGCCGAGCTCGAGCGTTACGCGCTTGAGCGCACGGCCGGCCTTGGCGCCGATCTCGCGGCCGACGACGGTCGAGCCGGTGAAGGAGATCTTCTCGACGCCGGGGTGATCCACCAGCGCCGCGCCCGTCTCCCCGTCGCCGGTGATCACGTTCAGGACGCCCGGCGGAAAACCCACCTCCAGCGCGAGCTCGCCCAGGCGCAGAGCGCTCAGCGGCGTCTGCTCGGCCGGCTTGAGCACGATCGTACAGCCGGCCGCGAGCGCTGGAGCGACCTTCCACGAGGCCATCAACAGCGGGAAGTTCCACGGCACGATCTGGCCACAAACGCCGACCGGTTCGCGGCGCGTGTAACAGAGCATCCCGGGCGCGGTGACCGGCAAGACGCTGCCCTCGATCTTCGTCGCCCAGCCGGCGAAGTAGCGCAGGTGCGCGACCGTGCCGAGCACATCCACGAAGCGCGCGAGCTTGACCGGCTTGCCGTTGTCAAGCGACTCGATCTCGGCGATCTCCTGCTGGCGCTGCTCGAGCGCGTCGGCGAGCGCGTTGATCAGGCGAGAGCGCTCGGAGGGCGCCATGCTCGCCCACGGCCCCTGCTCGAAGGCGGCGCGCGCCGCGGCCACGGCCCGGTTCACGTCCTCGGCGCCGGCCTGCGGCACGTTTGCGATCTCAGCGCCGCTGGAGGGGTCAAACGTGGCAAACGTACGGCCGTCGGCTGCCTGCAGGCGCTCCTGGCCGATCAGCAGGTCGTGCTGCTTGGAGACGAACTCACGCGAAGCGTCGCCGAGGGCGTCGGGGAGGGCGGTTGGCGCGACAGTGCTCATCGGGTGACTCCTTGGAAGGGCTTGGGCCTCTCAGGGTACCCGTCCTCGCCTGGGCTGCGTCGGGTGCGCTGGCGTAGCGACAGACGGCGCCCGCCGCACCGCTACGGCGTCAGGACGATCTTCAGCGCCTCGCGGCGGTCATACAGCGCGTAGGCCTCGGGCGCGTCGTCGAGAGACATGTGGTGGGTGACTAGCGGCGTCGGGTCGAGCAGGCCGACCGACATCATCGCCAGCACGCGATCGACGTGGCCAATCACATTGGCGTGGCCGGCGCAGACGTGCAGCGACTTGATCCACAGCAGGCCCATGTGCACCTGGGCGCGCTCGGCGTAGACGCCGACGGCCTGGACCGTGCCGCACTTGCGTGTGAGCTTCAGCGCTAGATCAAAGGCGTCTGGATGGCCGACCGCGTCGATGCAGACGTCCACGCCGCGGCCTTCGCTTATCTCACGAGCGGCGGCGCGCGGGTCCTGCTCGCTCAGGTGCACCGGCTGCGCGCCGAAGGACTCGGCCATCGCCAGGCGCTCGGACACAGTGTCGATCGCGATCACGCGCGTGGCGCCCGCCGCCTTCGCCGCCTGCACCGCGCACAGACCGACCGGGCCGAGTCCGAGCACAGCCGCCACATCGCCGGCGCCCAGGTTGCTCTCGGCGACGGCGTGATAGCCGGTGCCCATCACGTCGCCGGCGAACAGCGCCGCCTCGTCGCTCATACCGGCCGGGATCTTGCGCAGGACCAGGTCGGCGCTTGGGATCAGCGCCTGCTCGGCCTGCGTGCCCTGCAGCGAACCGAGCGCGGCGCCGTGGCCGAACGTGCGCGAGGAGTCGCACTTGTGAAACCAGCCGCGGCGGCAGAAATAGCAGTGCCCGCAGGCGCTCTGAAAACAGCCGAGCACCCTGTCCCCCACCGCTACAGCTTGCACCGCATCGCCGACGGCGAGCACGGTTCCTACGTACTCGTGGCCGATCGTGAAACCGGGCTCGATCTTGACGCGGCCGTGGTAGATGTGCAGGTCGGAGCCGCATACGCCAGTGGCCTCGATCCGCACGATCGCCTCGCCGGGGTCGGTGATCTGCGGCTCCGGCACATCGTCGACTCGCACTTCGCCGGGCGCTTGGAAGGTGACCGCTCGCATCGATCCAGACCCTAGAGGACCGGACGGGCGGCCGCGCCCGAGCTGCCACCGCTCACGTTGAGCGGCGCGATACTGCGTCCTCCCTCCCCTTATGCGCTAAGCAGCGAACGCCTCGCCGGAGGCGCACGGGCGGCCAAGCTCGAAGCCCTGGGCGTAGTCGACGCCGTAGTGGCGCAACAGGCCAATCGTCGGCTCGTCGCCGACGTACTCGGCGATCGTCTGCTTGCCCATGCCCTGCGCGACGCTCACGAGCGCCTGCACGACCAGCTGGTCCTTGCGCGATGCCGGCAGCGCGCGGATGAAGTCGCCGTCGATCTTCAGGTAGCGAAACGGCAAGCGCTTGAGGTACTGGAAGGAACCAAAGCCGGCGCCGAAGTCATCGAGCGCTACTGCGCTACCGAGCGTATGCACGCCCTCGCAGAATGCGCGGGCGCGTCCCATATCGCCGATCGCGGCAGTCTCGGTCACCTCGATCACCAGCCGATCGGGGTTGACGTCGTTGCACACCAGCTCACGCTCGATGTGGGCGAGCATGCCGCGATCGGTGATCGACAGCGCCGAGAGGTTGACCGCCACGCGCGCATCGCCGGCCGATCCACGCTCAGCGGAGAGCTCGCCGCCCATCAGCGCGCAGACCTTGGCGATCACCATCCGGTCGATCTGCCCGATCAGGCCGTAGCGCTCGGCCGCCGGCAGGAACGCGCACGGCGGCGTCAGCGAACCGTCTGGACTGTCGGCGAGGCGGATCAGCGCCTCGTAGTGAGAGATCGCGCCGTCCCGCAGTGAGACGATCGGCTGGTAGTGCAGCATGAACAGGTCCTCGCGCAGCGCGCGACGCAGACGCGCCAGCCACGGCTTCGGCTGCAGACCGGCGGAGCTGGAGAAGTCGCCCGTGCGCCCGGGATAGCGGCGGCGGCGTTGTGGAGAGTTAGCGCCGGCGTGGCGCAGATCCCTGGCGTGGATGACGAAGCTCGAGCTGGCGGCTGTGGTTGTGGTTGGCATGGGTGCCATGTTCGCCGTCAAGGCCCCCCTTCGGGGGCGGTGAGCGGCTTTGTGGAGGTTTTCGTGCAAAAGCTGCGAGAAACCTGCACAAAAGTGCGCAAACCTACGCTCAGCGAGCGGAATATGGCCGTCGCGCGCGCTCTGAGACGACCAACAGCAGCGCTAGCAGGACGAAGTTCATGACCACCGAGGAGCCGCCGTAGGCGACAAACGGGAGTGTGACGCCGGTGAGCGGGATCACGCGGGTGACGCCACCGACGATCACGAACACCTGCATCGCGATGATGAACGACAGGCCGACGGCTAGAAGCTTTGAGAACGAGTCGCGCGCCAACATCGCTGTCTTCAGCCCGCGCGCCACGAACAGCAGGTAAGTCAGCAGCAGAGCGCCGGCGCCGGCGAGGCCCAACTCGTTGACGATGACGGCGTAGATCATGTCGCTTTCGGGCACCGGCAGGATCGGGCGTTGCACGATCCTGTGATGGGCCAGTTCCACCGGGTACTGCAACAGCGACTGGTCAAAGCCCGTGCCGAGCACGCCGCCGTCCGCCTGGGCGAACAGGGCCTGAGCCAACTGGTAGCTGCCCCCTTCGGCGTAATACAGGTGCCTGTCGAACGGCTTTTCCCAGTCGAGCACGCGCGCGTGCACGCGGCCGATGTGGTTGACGACGAACCACGCGCCGAGCGCGAACAGCACCAATCCGATCAGGGGAAAGGACAGGCGTCCGGTCGCCACGTACAGCAACGCCAAGAACGCGCCGTAGAACATCAACGAGGTCCCGAGCTCGCGCGTGAGCAGCAGCGTGGCCATCGCGGCCCCCCAAACCACCAGCATCGGCCCGAACTGCTTCATCGGCGGGATCGTCAGACCCAACACTTTGCGTCCTGCCGTCACCAGGATCTGGCGGTTGTCGCGCAGGTAACTGGCCAGGAAGATCACGATCGCGACCTTGGCGAGCTCGGCCGGCTGGAAGGAGATCGGGCCGACGTGGATGTTCAGGTAGGAGCCGTTGACCTGCTCGCCGATCACCGGAAAGCGCGGCAGCAGCGCCATTGCGATCCCCACAGCGGCGATCGTGTAGCGGTAGCGCTCGAGCACACCCACTCCGGTCCGCCGCAGCCACAGGATCGTCGCCGCGAACAGGACCAGGCCGAAGATCATCCACTGCGCCTGTTGGCGCGCGAGCGACGGGTTGATCCGGTAGATCATCACGATCCCGACGCTCGCCAGCACCGCCGCCAGCGGGAACAGGTACGGGTCGGCGTGCGGCAACGCAAAACGGATCACCAGGTGCGCGGCCAGACATAGCCCGAGGAACAGCAGGCCGTATGTCAGCGACAGGCTGGAGGCGTGGTTGAGCGTGACGTTGGTGGAGGCGCCCAGCGAGCTGTTTTCCTGCTGGATGAAGATCGCCGTGAAGCCGGCAGTGACCAGCAGGGCCGAAGGAATCAAGCCGAGCAGCTCGCGGTTGCGGGGCGCAAGCACGGGCCGAGCCTAGCGAGACGCCCGGCGCGGGGCAGCCGATCCCCTCGCTAGGCTTGCCGCAGCGGCAAGGCGGTGCCGGCCGATTATCGAACCCGCCGTGTGCCCCGAATGGGGTACGAGCAAGGATCGCCGGCGTTTACCGTGACCGAGATGAGCTTTCCTGACGCGACACCCACCGACGAGGATGCACCGCCCTCGCTCGCGCGGCGCATGCGCGTTCGCTTTGCCATCGCCACGCTCAGCATCCTGCTGCTCAGCGGCGCGGCAACCGCGACGATCGCGCTGACTAAGCTCAACCACATCGCCGAAGAGGTGTTCCCGCGCGGCAGCCAGATTCATGTCGCCCGCGGCGTCGTGGAAACGGCCTATAGCGGCGGGCCGCAGACCTTCCTGATCATCGGCTCGGACCGCCGCGCCGCCTCCAAGGATGCGTTTGACCGCAACGACCCGCCCCACAGCGACACGCTGCTACTGGTGCATCTGGACCCCGAATACGGGCAGACCTCGGTGCTGTCGATCCCGCGTGACCTGCTCACGACGATCACGACGAAAAGCGGCGCCGTCTACTACCCGCGCAAGATCAACTCGGCCTACACGATCGGCAGCCAGGAAGGCGGCACCGACCGCGGCGCCGAACTGGCCGCCGAAACGATCGAGCATCTGCTGCACATAAAGCTCAACGGTGTGATCGACGTCACCTTCAAGGGCTTCATCGGCGTCGTCGACACGCTTGGCTGCGTGTGGGTCAACGTCGATCACCGTTACTTCAACGAACCGAACGGCAGCATCGAAACCAACTACTCGGCGATCAACTTGCAGCCCGGCTACCAGAAGCTCTGCTATGAAAACGCGCTCAGCTACGTGCGCTTCCGCCACACCGACTCGGACTTCGTGCGCGTGGCGCGCCAGCAGGACTTCATCCGCGACCTGCGCGAGCAGGTGCCAGTCGGCAACCTGCTCAGCGAGATCGACACCGTCTCAAAAGCGGTCGGCAAGGCGGTCACCAGTACTTTTCATGCCTCGGCTGGCCAGCTGATCGAACTGGCAAAGCTCGCCGCTTTCTCGCAACAAAAGCCGCTGCGCCAGGTGAAGTTCCGCGCCGAAAACGTCAACGCGATGATCGGCGGCGAAAGCTTTGTCACCAGTAGCCCCAGCTTGATCAAACAGACGGTCAGGGAATTCCTGCACGGCCACGCGCCGCTGCGCCTGCCGAGCTCCTCTTCATCCTCTTCGTCCTCTTCCTCCTCTTCCTCCTCGCACTCGCACTCCCAGCACGGCGCAAGCGGTCCCTCCAACGCCTCGCTCGATCTGTATCCAGTCTCCTCGACTGGCAAGTCGATGGCGCTGAACGTCGCGCCCAACGTGCCGTTCCCGCTCGAGTACCCCGGACTGCAGACCGGGCCCGCGGTGCCACAGGAAGCCCATCCCTACACGCTCGAAGATCACAAGCACATCCACCATGGCTATGTCGCCGTGTGGCAGGTCAACTCACTCGGCGGCTATTACGACGTCGAGGGGCTGGACTGGGTCAACATCCCCCTGTTTGCGCATGCGCGCAGCCAGAAAATCGGCTCGCGCACCTACCTGATCGTCGACGACGGAGCACACATCCACGACATCGGCTGGCGTACAGGCAAGCTCATCTACTTCGTCAGCAATACGCTGCTGGAGGACCTCACAAACCAGCAGATGATCGCGATCGCCCGCTCCACCACGCGGCTGGGCTAAGAACGTGTCAGCCGGCGGCGGCGGGCGCCGCGTCAAGCGCGGCGTTCACCAATGCATCAGCGTGAGCGTTCTGCGCGCGTGGGACGGTGCGGATTCGCCACGCTCCAAAGCCACGCAGGACAGCCATCGCCTCGGCATGCAGCGGGCGCATCGCGGCATGCTTGACCTTATAGAGGCCCTGCACCTGCTTGGCGATCAACTCGGAGTCGTTGACGACTTCCACCTCGTCGGCTCCAAGCGCGCGGGCGCGTGCCAGACCGAGCAGCAGGGCGCGGTACTCCGCAACGTTGTTGCTGACGATCCCAAGCAGCTCAGAGGCCTCATCGAGCACTTCCCCCTCCGGTGTGGAGACGACGCTGGCGGCGGCGGCCGGGCCGGGATTGCCGCGCGAGCCGCCGTCGACGTGCACGAGCACCTTCACCGCCGCCACGCTCCGCGTGCGGCGCGCTGCATGACTGCGAGGCTCACTACGATCCGTCGACCAGCGGCGGCAGGTCGCCAGGCACACGCGCGCGACGGCGATCACGGATCACTCGCCGCCCGAGATCTTCCGCGGAAGGACATTCGCCGCGTCCACGGCGGTCCGCCTCGCGGCGGTCGATCACGACAGTGACGTTCTCGTCGTTCTCGTAATGCTTGACGAGCTTCGGGTAAAGCTCGTCGGCCATCTCCTTCGGAACGACGCAGTAGATCATCGCCTTGATCGTACTGCGCAGTCCAGGCGAAGCAAAGCGCCGCGCGCTCAGAGCCGCTCAGGCAGCGATCAGCGCCAGCTCACCACGCTCGCCGGCGGCGGCGTTGGCGAGGCGATCCTCATCGGGCAGTTCGTCGAGCTCCATACCCTCGGCCGCGAGCACCGCTCCGGCGGCCTCGTCGCCGAGATCGACCTCGTAGCGATACCAGCAGAGCTCCCAGGCGACGACTATCGCCACCCGCGCACCGGCGTCCTGGAGCAGTCGCACAGTGACCGTTGGGGCGCCGAGCGACCGCGACACGCTGGCCACCCGCTGCGGCGTTGCGCCGGCGTTGAATACCTTCAGGGCGCGTTCGGACTTCATCTCGCCGCTCGTGAGCTCCGGCTCGGCGGCATGCGTTGCAAGACCGAACTCCTCGACGTTTGGATCACCAGGCCCCTGTGAGTGCTCAGCCTGCACAGCACCGATGAATACGGCTTGGCTGTCCGTCTGTGACGGCTCGCCGGCGCCGCCATCGACGAACTCGTACAGATCATCGACGTCTTCGTAGAGGCCGGATCCGTCAGCTTGCAGCCCCGTCTGCCGGCGCGGCAGACCCGCCTCGCGGCTGGGCGGGCGCTCCTCGGGCTCGCGCAGCTGGCGCAGGCGACCCAACAGCGAGCCGGTACGGCGCGGGCGCGGCGCACGCAGACCAAGCTCGTTCCTGTCGGCCTCGCGCAGCCAACCCTCGGCCGTGGCTCTCGGGACGCACAGCTCGCAGACCGTGCGGCTATGACCGCCGGCCAGGAAGACGTCGGGTGTCTCGCCTCGCAGCAGGCGCCTGCCGCACACGTCGCAGGCGACGACCGGCTGGGATGTGACGATCGCGCGGGTAGCCATTGGCCCACCAGCCTAGCCGGGCGGACTTAGGCGTGCGTCGCGATCGGCTCGGCCTGTGTCTGCTCAAGCACACGCGCGACCAGCTGAGCAGGCAGCGGCTCGTAGCGCAGCAGCTCGAGCGTGTAGTCGCCCTGACCCTGGGTGATCGAGCGCAGATCGGGAGCGTAGGAGAGCATCTCGGCCATCGGCGCCTCCGCGCGGATCTCGGTGCCGGCGCCGGCCGGCTCCATTCCCTGCGGGCGGCCGCGACGACTATTTAGGTCGCCGATCACTTCACCCACATGCTCCTCGGGCACAAACACCGTGACGAGCATGATCGGCTCGAGCAGTACCGGCTGCGCGGCCGCGAGCGCGTCGCGCATTGCGTGTGCGCCGGCCAACTTGAAGGCAAGCTCGGATGAGTCCACCGGATGAAAGGAGCCGTCTAGCAGCGTGACGCGAACGCCCTTAACCGGATAGCCGGCCACCGGTCCCGACTGCATCGCTTCCTTAACCCCCTTCTCGACGGCCGGGATGAACTGATTGGGGATCACACCGCCCTTGATGCGGTCAACGAACTCGAAGCCGGAGCTGTCCTGTGGATCTCTAAGCGGCTCGATCTCGATTTGGCACTCGCCGAACTGGCCCCGGCCCCCCGTCTGCTTCTTGTGGCGCCCGCGCGCGCTCGCCGTACCGGCGATCGTCTCGCGGTAGGGGACGCGCGGCGGCTTCAGCTTGACACCGACCCCGAAGCGCGAGTGCAGGCGATCCACGATCACTTCCACGTGCACCTGCGAGAGCCCGGCGACGATCTGCTCGCCGGTCTGCGGGTCGCGATGCAGGTCGATCGTCGGGTCTTCCTCCTGCAGGCGCCGTAGCGAGGCAAACACCTTCTCCTCATCACCGCGGCTGGAGGCCTCTACGGCAAACGCCATCACCGGCGCGGGCAAACTTGGGCGCGGCATCTGAAGCGGACCGATCTCCTCCCCACGAGGGCCGAAGATCGGCCAGCGGGCCGCCAGCCAGTCGCCGGCGTATGTGTCCTTCAGCTTGGCCACCGCGCCCATGTCGCCCGGCCCAATCTCCTGGACATGCTCGGAATCCTTGCCCGTGTAGAAGATTGGCTGGCCGATTCTCTCTCGCGCATGCGTGCGCGTGTTCAGCGCTTGCGTATCGTGGCAGAGCACGCCCTGATAGACGCGCAGCAGGTTGACCCTGCCGGCATAGGGGTCGGCCCGAGTCTTGAAGATGTAGGCGAACAGCTCTGCCTGCTCCTCGGGCACGAGTGCGACCTCGCCGACGGTGAGCGGACCGTGCTTGACCGGCGAGGGCAGGTCCTCGACGATCGCGCTCAGCAGTCGCGCCGTGCCAAGGTTGCGCGTCGCCACCCCGCACACCACCGGGAAGATCTTGCCGTGGTTGGTGCCGGTCTTTAGCGCCGCCGCGATCTCCTCATGGGCGATCTCATCACCCTCCAGGTAGCGCTCCATCAACTCGTCCGAGACCTCTGAGACCTCATCCATCAACCGCTCGCGATATTCGCTTGCCAGACCCACCAGCTCGTCTGGAATCGGCCCCTCGACGGCGGCGCCGCTGGCCGATCGAGGATCCCGCTGATCCTCGATCGGTGGCGACTCTTGCCGGCAGGCGCACATGTCCAGCAGATCGATCACGCCCGTCACCGACCCATCCTCGATCAGCGGGATCTCGACCGCCACCACATGCGGACCGAAGGACTGCTTGAGCGAGTCGAGCGTGCGCGCGAAGTCGGCCCGCTCACGGTCGAGCATGTTTACAAACACCAGGCGAGCCAGGTCAAGCTCGGCCGCGCGCGCCCACAAGCGCGAGGTGGTCACCTCCACCCCATTGACCGCGTTGACGAGGAAGATCGCCGACTCGCACACCCGCATGCATGCCAAGGCATCGGCGATGAAGCTCGGATCGCCGGGCGTGTCAAGCAGGTTGACCTTGCGCTGATCCCACTCGATCGCAGACAGCGAGGCAGAGATCGACATCTGCCGCGCCTGCTCGTCAGCGTCGGAATCCGAGACGGTGCTCCCATCGACGACCGTCCCCAAGCGCGTGGTCACGCCGGCCTCAAACAACAGCGCCTCGTGCAGCGAGGTCTTGCCCGAGCCGCGGTGGCCGACCAGGGCGACGTTGCGAATCCGATCCGGGGCCGGGCGCATATCTGTCTCCTTGCTGGGACGCTGCCAGCAACATACCCCCGGACGGGCGATTTCACTAGTGGATTACCGCAATGCGCGTGTCTGCGCCGCTGCGCCGCGCTTCTCAGCCAAGCTAGTCATCGTCAAAAGAGCCATTCTGCATCTTCCCGCGCAGGCGAAGGACGGCCTTGGTGTGCAGCTGCGAGATGCGTGACTCGGTGACGCCTAGCACCTCGCCGATCTCGCGCAGCGTCAGATTCTCGTAGTAGTAGAGCGCGATCACGAGCTTCTCGCGCTCGGGCAGCGAGGCGATCGACTCGGCGATCCGGTCCTTGAGGTCGCCGACGTCCAGCGCCCGCGAGGGGTCGGGTGCGCCCAGGTCCTCGATCGTGTCCATCAGCGAGACCTGATCGCCGCTTGAGTCCGAGACGCTCCACATCTCATCCAGCGCCGCCACCGAGGAGTGCGAGATGCTCAGCAGTGACTCGTGGAACTCCGGCAGCGACAGCTTCAGCTCCCCCGCCATCTCCTCGTCGGTGGGCGAGCGCTGCAGACGATGCTCGAGCTTCGTACTCGCCCGCTCGATTTCACGGGCGCGAGCGCGCACCGAGCGTGGCACCCAGTCGATCGAGCGCAGCTCGTCGATGATCGCGCCCTTGATGCGAGTGATCGCGTAGGTCTCGAACTTAATCTCGCGCGAGGGGTCGAAGCGCTCGATCGCCGAGATCAATCCGACCAGCCCGTAGGAGATCAAGTCGGCCTCCTCGACGTGCGGAGGCAGGCCGGCCGCGGTGCGGCCGGCGACGTACTTGACCAATGGCGAGTAGGCCACGACTAGCCGCTCGCGTGCGCGAACGTCGCCGTCACTCTTGTAACGGCGCCACAGTTCGCGCAGCTCGATCGCTTTGACGTTCGTCTCCAGGGTCTTCTCCCGCCGATCAAGCCCGAGGGTGACTGCGCGCATAGGCGCTTGCAAGCCGTGCGGACTCTACCCGAGTGTAGACCTGCGTCGTCGAGATGCTCGAGTGCCCGAGCATCTCCTGGATGGCGCGCAGATCCGCGCCACCGTCGAGTAGGTGGGTTGCGAAGCTGTGGCGGAGCGCGTGTGGCGTGAGAGAGCCGGCGACCCCCGCGCGCGTCGTCCAGGCGCGCAGGCGTCGGCGTACGTCGCTCGTGCCCAAGCGCCGGCCCGAGCGGCTGAGGAACAGAGCAGGCTCGCTTTCACGGCGCGAACCGTCCCTGGCCTGCGCTGTCGGTAGCCGCCGCGCTGGCGCGGAGAGGAGCACAGACGTAAGCGCGGGCGTCGCAACCAGCGCCGGACGGCCACGCTCCAGGTAGGCGCACAGCGCCGCCAGCGCGACCTCCCCGACCGGCACGAACCGCGTCTTTGAACCCTTTCCCTGCACGCGCAGCTGCTCGCGGTCATCTTCGACGTCGCCGAGATTCAGCGAGACGATCTCCTCGGCACGCAGGCCGCAGGCGTAGGCCAACTCGAACATCGCCCTGTCGCGCAGATGCAAAGGCCCGTCCGCGGGGATGGAGTCAAGCAGCCGTGCCATCTCCGGTGCATTGAGCACACGCGGCAGGTGCGAGCCCTTGCGCGGGGTAGCAATCAGGTCGGCAGGGCTGTGGGCGATCTGGCCGTGCTCGCGCAGGCAGCGAAACAGCGCGCGGATCGCGGCGAGCTTACGGGCGGTCGTGGTGGGCGCCAGCTCGGCTTCAGAGAGCGTTGCGATGTAGCGGCGGATGTCGCGGACCGAAACATCGGCCGGGGCGAGCCCGTGGCCGTCAGCGAAGCAGGCGAACTGGAAGGTGTCGACGGCGTAGGCGCTACGCGTTCGCGTCGCGGCCCCGGTACGAACCAGGTCGCTTTCGAGCAGGGCCAAGGCCTGCTGCCAAGCCTTGCTTACCTGCGGCTTCACTTCACTGCGCTGCGGCTTCACTTCACTGCGCTCAGATGCGTTCATCAATACGCGTAGTTCGCCGCCGTCAACGCTCGCCCTGCTGGAACCCGCTCGCGCTTTATCGACGCACAGGCCTCAGATAGCGGCAGGCCATCACAGCTACCGCGAGGCCGTCGTGAATTTTCAGCGACCGCCGGCGAGCGTCGCGGTACGTCCAGCAAGCACCGGCGCGAGTAGGCTCTCGAGCTCCGCCCAATCACGAGCGGCGATCACGTCCTCTTCCTCGCACAGCTCCGCGTTCCACGGATGAACGATCGTCGCGGTCGCGATGTCGCGCTTGATCGCCGCGGCGATGTTGATCGGGGAGTCGTCGATCAGCACGTCGATATCGAGCTCCACGCAACGCGAGACCTTGTCGTAGGAGCAACACAGATCGTCGACGGGCATCCCCAGCTCCTCCAGCCAGCGAGCGGTCGCGGGCGCGCAGGAGACGGCGCGATGGGTGGTGACGTGGATGAAGTGCCCGTGCTCACTCCAACGGCGAACCGCCTCAACCGCGCCGGGATAGGGCTTGCTGGCAAGGATCGTCTCGTCGCTGTGGCTCTCCTGGATGCAGAGCTCGAGCTGATCATTGCGCAGGCGCGTGATCCCCCACGTGAACTGCTCCTCGTAGGGGAGCTCGATGCCAAAACGACGCAACGAGATCTCCGAGAGAACATCCCAGTAGTGATGCAGAGTGGAGTCCACGTCTATCGCGATCCTCATGACCGGTAGATTATGGGTCTATGAGCGGCGTGGGAGTGCTCCCCGACACAGACAGCCGCCAGTCCTACGGCCCAGAGGGCCGTTCGAGCTGGCTGGACATCGACTGGTCCGAGCATCAGCGCTGGGTGACGGTCGCCGGGCGGCCAGTCAACGTGATCGAACTGGGAGAGGGACCGCCGATCGTGTTCGTGCACGGCCTGTCGGGTTCTTGGCCCAACTGGCTTGAACAGTTGCCAGTGTTCGCTGGCCGAAACGGGGATGCTGGCCGAAACGGGGATGCGAGCCGAAGGCGAGTGTCCCCCGGCTTCGGCAATCACCGCGTGATCGCGATGGACCTCCCGGGCTTCGGGCATTCGCCGATGCCGACCGAGAAGATCACGGTCTCGCTGTACGCACGCATCCTCGACAGCCTGCTGGAGACACTCGGGGTCAGCGCCGCGACGCTTGTCGGCAATTCGATGGGCGGCTTCGTCTCCACCGAGCTTGCGATCGCCTTCCCGCAACGAGTCGAGCGGCTCGTGCTGGTCTCCGCGGCCGGCATCAGTACCTACCGCCACCATGGCGTCGAACGAGTCGAGCCCTACCTTCGCCGCGTCGCGCCGATGATCGCCGCCTACGCCGGCTTTACGGCCGCGCGCTCAGATTGGATGGCCCGCCGCGCGGGCTTGCGCAACCTCTCGCTTGGGTTCGTCACGTGCCACCCCAGCCGCCTGCCGGCCGCGCTCGTGGCCGAGCAGATCCGCGGCGCCGGCAAGCCGGGCTTCATGCAGGCTCTGCGAGCCAACATCGACTACCCGATCCGCGAGCGCCTACCGGAGATCTCCTGCCCGACATTGATCGTGTGGGGCGAGGAGGACAAGGTAATCCCGGTCAGCGACGCCTACGTGTTCGAGGAGCTGATCCCCAACTCGCGCAAGGTGATCTACGAGGACACCGGACATATGGCGATGCTGGAGCGGCCGGCGGCGTTTAACGGGCTGTTGGCGGAGTTCATCGAAGAGTAGTTGCCTGTCGTCGGCGCAGATAGCGCGCCGAGCCAACGTCAGCTGGTAACCGCGCCCTCGGCCGCCGACCCCACCAGCTTCGCGTACTTACGAACCGCCACGTCGATGTGCTCGTCCGCGCGCGGCGGCTGCTTGTAGGAGGCCACGCGCTTGGCGATCTGATCGTCGCTTAGCGCGACGTCGATGCGGCGGGCATCCACGTCGATCGTGATCTCATCGCCGTCGGCCAACGCCCCGATCGGGCCGCCGCGGATCGCCTCGGGGGCGATGTGGGCCGCCATGAAGCCGTGGGTGGCGCCGGAGAAGCGACCGTCGGTGATCAGAGCTACGGCCTCCCCCAGGCCCTCGCCGACGATGGCAGCTGTAACCGCGAGCATCTCGCGCATTCCCGGGCCGCCGGCCGGTCCCTCGCCGCGGATGACGACGACGTCGCCGGCTTGGATTTCATGGGCGAGTACGGCTGCCATTGCGGCCTCCTCACCGTCGAATACGTGCGCCGGGCCGGTGTGCTTGCGGCGCTCGTGGCCGGCGAGCTTGACCACGCAGCCCTCCGGAGCGACGTTGCCGCGCAGGATCGCGAAGCCGCCGGTTGGCTTGATCGGGTCGGAGATCGGCCGCACGACCTTCTGGCCCGGGGTCTCCTGCGCCTCCGTGGCGTGATCGGCGATCGTGCGGCCCGTGACGGTGATCGCCTGCTCGCGCAGCACGCCGGCTTCCTGCAAGCGCCGCATGACCAGCGGTACGCCTCCGGCCTCGTAGAGATCGGTCGCTACGTACTTGCCGCCTGGCTGCAGGTCGCACAGCAGCGGCGTGGACTCGGAGATGCGGTCGAACTCGTCGATCGACAGCGGTACGCCAAGTTCGCGTGCGACAGCGAGCAGATGCAGCACGATGTTGGTCGACCCGCCGCTTGTCGCTCCGGCAGCGATCGCATTCTCGAGTGCCGGCTTGCTCATCACCTCGCTTGGGAGCAGTCCGCGGCGCAGTACGTCCATCATCAGTTCGCCGCACTCCGCCGCAACGGCCAGCTTGCGTCCGTCCTCGGCCGGCACCATCGCCGAGCCAGCCGGTGAGATCCCCAGCACCTCGAATGCCATCGCCATCGTGTTTGCGGTGAACTGTCCGCCACAGGCGCCGGCGCCGGGCGATGCGGCCTCCTCCAGCTCGTGCAGCTCGTCCTCGGTGATCTTGCCGGCCGCATAGGCGCCGACCGCCTCGAACACCTGTTGGATAGTGATGTCATGCCCCTTGTATTGCCCTGGACGAATCGAGCCGCCGTAAAGCATCAGTCCTGGGATGTTCAGCCGCGCCAGCGCCATCACCGCGCCTGGGATCGTCTTGTCGCAGCCGGAGATGACCACCAGCGCGTCGAAGTGGTGTGCGGAGGCGACCAGCTCGATCGAATCGGCGATCAGCTCGCGCGAGACCAGCGACGCGCGCATCCCCGAGGTCCCCATCGTGATCCCGTCAGAGATCGCGATCGTGTTCAGCTCCATCGGCGTCCCACCGGCGGCGCGCACCCCCTCCTTGACCTTGGCGGCCAGCACCCGGTTGTTGAAGTTGCAGGGCATCGTCTCGATCCAGGAGTGCGCTACCCCAACGATCGGCTTGGCCAAGTCTTCGGCGGTGTAGCCGATCCCGTGCAGATAGGCGCGAGCGGCCGCGCGCTCGGGCCCCTCGATCAGGGCGCGCGAGCGGTGCTTGACATCGAACGGGGCGGGGGTGCTCATTGCGGCCAAACACTACCGGCGCCGAGCCGCCCCCGCGCGGCGGTCCGGCGGCACTAAGAACGTGTCTCAGCCCCCCGTGCGCGGGCCAGGCCGATCACGTCCACAGGCCCCGGACCCTCTCCCACGTCGCGCAACCCGGCGGCGACGGCCGCTCCGGCCAGGGCCCGCGCCGCAAACGCAGCCTGCAGCGGATCGCGTCCCAACGCCAGCTGGGCGGCCAGCACGGATGAGTGCGTACAACCGGAGCCGTGTGAGGCGCCGTCCGGGTGGCGCTGGCCGGGAATGCTCACCAACTGCTGGGGCGCATCGGAGTCGACGAACAGATCGACCGCGTGCTCGCGGTGCCCGCCGGTCAGCACGACGATGCGCGGACCCAACGCCAGCACGCCGCAGATGAGTTCCTCAGCCTCGCGGTCCTCGCCACCAAGCCCGGCCTGCCGATCGTGACTGCCAGTGGCACGATGGCACAACAACGCACGCGCCTCGGGCACGTTTGGGGTCAAGACGGTAGCCCGAGGCAGGATCGCCCCGACCAGCACGCTCTGCCCCTCCAAATCCAACAACTGCGCGCCCGACTCGGCGACCATCACGGGATCGACCACCACCGGGGTGCCCGCTGGCAACTCGTCGAGCGCCGCCGCCACCGCGCGAATCGTCGCAGCATCGCCGAGCATCCCGACCTTGACCGCGTCCACGCCGATGTCTGAGATGACCGCGCGTATCTGCGCGAGCACGATCTCGGGGGGTATCGGATGGATCGCGCCGACGCCGAGCGTGTTCTGCGCAGTAATCGCCGTGATCGCTGCAGTGCCATGCACGCCGCAGCGCGCGAACGCCTTCAGGTCGGCCTGGATCCCAGCGCCGCCACCGGAGTCCGAGCCGGCGATCGTGAGCGCGCGCGGAGTGCGTGCCGGCCCCATTTGCAAGTCCTCTGGCGCGGTTAGGCGGCCGTCTCAGCGGCCGGACGCCGCCGTCGCGCCGGGAAGATCGCGTAGCTGCCGATCGCCGTGACCAGCAGCTTGCCGTTTTCGTCGCGCACCTCGCTGCGCATGACCGCGTTGGTGCGGTTGCGCCGGTCGAGCACGCTGGTGCAGACGATCTCGCCCTCGGTGGCGGTCTGGATGTAGTTGATCGAGATGTTCAGCGTGGCGATGTGCTCGTCTTTGCTCGTGTGCGGCCACAGCGTCGAGCCCATGCAGTAGTCGACCAGCGCGTAGGTGACCACGCCGGAGAGCAGACCGGCGGCGTTGACCAGCTCGGGCCGGATCTCCAGGTGCACGGTCTCTGGGTTCTCCCAGTGCATCCCCATGAACCGGCTAACGCCGTCGATGCCGGGCCGACGGCCCGCTCGTGCCTCGCCGTCCTGGGCGGGCGCGGTCGCAGTCTCGACAGTCGTGGCGGCGTTGTTGTCGTGCGTTGAGCTCATCAGATCCCTGTGCGGCCAGGCCAGCATATCCAGGCGGCCATAGCGTCCCGCCGCGCCGTCTGCCGTCGGATCAGCTCTCATGGGAGCCACCGACCCGCCCGCACCGCGTCAAGGAGACTCACGCCGTAAGCTGGGCACGCTTGGCGAGGACCTGGCCGTCGAGCATCTGCGTCGCCTGGGCTTCGTGATCGTCCAGCGCAACGTGCGCACCCGCCACGGCGAGATCGACCTGATCGCCATCGACGAGCAGTCAACGCTCGTCTTCGCCGAGGTCAAGACCCGCCGTGCCAGCAACCGCCGCCGCGGCTTGTGTCCCGAGGAGCAGCCGCTGGCCTGGCTGAAGTTCTCCCAGCGATCTCGACTGCGCCGCCTAGCGCAAGCGTGGCTATACGAGACGACGGCCAGGCGCCCACGAGCAACCACGATCCGCTTCGACGCGATCGGCGTGATCGTGGACGGTTCCGACCGACTGCTACGCCTCGACCACATCGAGGGGGCTTGGTAGCGCCGTGCCGGTCGCCGCTGAGTGGCGCCCTCTATGCCTCCAGCGCCAACTGCTGGTAGGCCGTCGACTGAAACGACATCCGGTGTAGTGGCGAGACGCCCCGGCGCTGGATTGCCTCGCGATGCACCGGGGTAGAGTAGCCAACGTGCTCGGCGAACGCCCAGCCGGGATGAAGCTCATCGGCGTGGTGCATGTAACGGTCGCGGGTGACCTTGGCGACGATCGACGCCGCTGCGATCGCCGCGCTGGTGGAGTCGCCGCCCACGATCGGCCGCTGCTCGCGCTCGAACGCCGGAACCGCGAAGCCGTCGATCAGACACTCAACCTCGCCCTGCACGCCCGCGGTCACGCCGCGAAGCGCATCGCGCAGCGCCGCCAAGTTGGTCTTGTGCAGACCACGCGAGTCGATCCCCGACACGCAGCGCGAGACGACGGTGACGCGCGTGGCGCTGGAGAGCACAAGCGGGTAGAGCCGTTCGCGCGCTTCGCTTGTGTGCTGCTTTGAATCGTTAAGCGCGGCGAGCGCGCGCAACTCGCGCGTGGTCAGCCGCTCGTAGTCGAACAGCACAGCGGCGGCGACCAGTGGCCCGGCAAGACAGCCACGCCCGGCCTCGTCGGCGCCGGCCACCAGACGCGCCCCCAGCCGACGGTCGAACGCAAACAAGCGCGCCCCGCTGCTATGCCGCCGGGCCTTTCGCCGCGCTGCGCGCTTGGAAGGCGTGCGCGGCCGGCCGGGAGCGGCGGGTGGGGCTTCGATCACCTCGCTAGAGGGTGCCGATGCGATCTGGCGGCCAGTAGGTGGCGAAGGCTCCGCCGATGATCCAACTGGTGGGGACAGGTCCCCAGAACCTACTGTCGTCGGACTGGCCACGATTGTCGCCCATCATGAACCAGTGACCGGCGGGAATCTTGATCGGGGTGGGAAAGTTGCACTCTGAGCCGCCACCGCACTGCGCGATGTAGGGATCGTGCTCGCGCTTGCCGTTGCGGTAAGCGTGCCCTTCCTTGATGTAGAGCGTGTCGCCGGGCCCAGCGACGATGCGCTTAATGAAGTTGGTGCTTGACTCCTGCGGCTCAGGCATTGCACAGGCGGCGCTGCCCGGTGTAACCATGTGCGGCGCCGGCCCGCAGACCTGTTGTTCGGCGTCCTTGGGCGGATGAAAGACGACGATCTCGCCCACTTTCGGCCCGCCGAAGTGCATACCGACCCGGTCCACGAGCACCCGCTGCCCGACCTTCAGGGTCGGTTCCATCGACCCGCTGGGAATCCTGTACGGCTTGACGATCCAGGCCTGGATCGCCAGCGCGAGCCCAATCGCGACCAGCACGATCACGACCAGCTCGACCAGAGAGTTCGTGCGCGACTTCTCGTTGCCCTTACCGCTGGCCTTGGCCGCGGTGGGGTCGGCGCTCACGCCGCCGCGTCGGTCGGGGCGTCGCTCTCGCCAGCGGCGGAGTCGGCCTCCTGCTCACCCGCTGCCGCGTCGGCATGCTGTTGGCCTGCCTGCGCATCCGCGGATGCCTCTGGCTCATCCTGCTCGGTTGCCTGTGCCGCCTCGCCGGCATCGGCCGGCGCTGCCTGTGCCGCCTCGCCGGCATCGGCCGGCGCTGCCTGCGCCTCGCTCGCCTCGGCGCCGTGCTCCTGCGCGAGCAGCTCGGTCTCGATCGAGGTCTCCTCGGCGGTGGCGCCCTCGGCGTCAACTGCTTCGCCCGGCCCGTACAGCAGCCCGCCATCGACCGCCTCCTCGGGACCGGTGTAGCGACGCTCGCGCACACGCGCGCGCTTGCCGACGCGGTCGCGCAAGTAGTAGAGCTTGGCGCGACGCACGTCGCCGCGGGCGACGACCTCGATGCGCTCGATCTTCGGCGAGTGCACGGGGAACATGCGCTCCACGCCGACGCCAAAGGACTGCTTACGCACGGTGAAGGTCTCGCGCGCACCGTGCCCCTGACGCTTGATCACGACTCCCTCGAACACCTGGATGCGCCGACGCGTGCCCTCGATCACCTGAAAGTGAACCTTGACGCGGTCACCCGAGCCGAAGTCGGGGACGCGGCGCAGCTGCGCACGCTCGATGCTTTCAATGACTGTGCTCATGGCAATAGCGCGCTGGCGCGGCGAGGCGGTGGCCTAAGGCCCAGCGCGACGGCGAATGGTAGCGAACCGGCTGCGGACGAGCGTAGGTCAGGACCCTCAGTACCCTTGCGCGCGGCGGCGGCTCTGCTCCGCGCGCCACCGGCGGATGTTCTCGTGGTGTCCGGAGAGCAGCACGTCCGGGACGCTCCAGCCGCGATACTCGGCCGGGCGGGTGTAGTGCGGGTACTCCGGTGCGCCGCCGAGTGCCTCGCTGAAGGACTCCTCCACGGCAGAATCCTGATGGCCGAGCGCGCCGGGCAGCTTGCGCAGCACCGCATCGCACACCACCATCGCGGCCAGCTCACCTCCGGCCAGCACGTAGCGCCCGATCGACAATGTCTCGGTCGCGAAGTGCGCGACGATCCGCTCGTCAAACCCCTCGTAGCGCCCGCACAGCAGCGTGATCTCACGCTCACCGGCCAGCTCGTTCACATACTCGTCGTCCAGCAGTCGTCCGCCCGGAGCCAGCACGATCACGCGGCGGCGGTTGCGCACCTCGGTGGCGTCGACCCCATAGTGGGCGCGCAGCGCCGCATCCATCACGTCAACCCGCAACACCATCCCGGCGCCGCCACCGAAGGGCGTGTCGTCCACCTGTCCGCCGCTCAGTGGCGTGTGAGCGCGAAAGTCGACGTAGCGCAGACGCGTCCCGCTCTCGATCGCGTTGCCGACGTGGCGCTGGCTCTCTAGCCACTCGAACCACTGCGGGAACAGGGTGAAGATATCGATCTCCATTACGACTCCAGGAAGCTCATGTCGATGTCGATACGGCGGGCAGCGATGTCGACCGAGCGGATCGCGTCGTGCACCATCGGCACGAGCAACTCCTCGGCGGGCTCTCCGGCGGGGCTCACTTGTAGAGCCTCGCAGGATGGAAGCTCCACTAGCTTGGAGACGATCCCGATACGGCGTGCGCCGTCGAAGACCTCGCAGCCCTCCAAGTCACTGGCCCACCATTCCCCCTCCTGGAGCGCCGGCGCGTCCGCCGCCTGCACCATCAGCTCGAGCCCGCGCACGGCTTCGGCCGCTTGACGGCCCTCCACCCCCTGCACGTGCACGATCGGACGGCGATCGGCGCCGCGGCGCCTAACAATCTCAGTGGTCGTCTCGCCCAGCGCGACGTGGATACCGACCGCGAGCAGGCGGGGACGCGCACCGGTGACGTAGAAGCCGCCGTCCAGACCGTGGGGCCGTCCGACGCGTCCGGCCGACATCGGCCCGCGCCAGACTCGCTCGCCGGCCGGTCCGTCTCCGCTCATCGCGGGCCCTTAGTCGACAATGTCGATCAGCACGCGACGGCGCTCATTCACCGCCGCTGCCTTGACGACCGTTCGCAGCGCCTGCGCGGTACGTCCGCCGCGCCCGATCACCTGCCCATAATCGTCGTCGGCGACGCACAGCTCGAGCACTACGGTGCCGTCGTCCTCCTCGAACTGCTCGACCGACACCTCTTCAGGTTTGTCGACCAGCCCCTGGGCGAGATACTCAAGCAGGTCGCGCATCACCTCGGTGGCCATATCGCCGCCTAGCCGCTAGGAAGCGATGCCCTGGATACGCAGCAGCTTCTTGACCGTGCCCGACGGCTGCGCGCCGCGGGCGAGCCAGCTCTTGGCGCGCTCCTCGTCGATCACGATCGTGGAGGGCTCGGTCTGGGCGTTGTAGTGTCCGATCGTCTCGATCACACGCCCGTCGCGCGGGGAGCGCTGGTCGGCGACGACGACGCGCCACACGGGATTCTTCTTTGCGCCCACTCGCGTGAGCCTCAGCCTTACCGACACGATTTCCTCTCTGAACGCTTGAAAGTCAGGTGAGAGCTTAGACGGTGCGAGGCGAGCACGCCTCTCCGCGTCTGCGGCGGCCGGCGTCGGCGAGCCACCGCGGTAGTCCCTCAGCGCGCCTGGCGCATCAAGGCCCCCATGTCGGGCATCTTGCCGCGCCCGACCTGCTTCATCACCTTGCGCATCTGGCCGAACTGCTTGACGAGCTTGTTGACCTGCTGCACGTTGGTACCCGAGCCGCGCGCGATCCGTAGCCGCCGCGAGCCCTTGATCAGCTCCGGGTGTGTGCGCTCCCCGGGGGTCATCGACAGGATGATCGCCTGGATGCGGTCGAGCTCGCGCTCGTCCACCTTCAGCCCCTGCAGCTGCTGGCCGGCGAAGCCGGGGATCATGCCGAGCAGGTTTGTCAGCGGCCCCATCCGGCGGATCGTCCCCAGTTGATCGAGGAAGTCGTCGAGCCCGAACTCGCCCAGGCGCAGCTTGCGCTCCAGGGTCGCCGCCTGCTCAGCGTCGAGGAGGCGCTCGGCCTTCTCGATCAGGCTCATCACGTCGCCCATGCCAAGGATGCGCTGGGCCATCCGGTCGGGATGGAAGCGCTCGAACTGGTCGAGCTTCTCGCCCGTGGAGGCGAACAGGATCGGTTTGCCGGTGACGGCCTTCACAGACAGCGCGGCGCCGCCGCGGGCGTCGCCGTCGAGCTTGCTCAGCACTACGCCGTCGAACTGGACAGCGGCCGCGAATTGCTCGGCGACGTTGACGGCGTCCTGGCCGGTCATCGCGTCGACTACCAGCAGCACGTTGTGGGGCTTTACCGAGTCGCGGACCCTGACCAGCTCGGCCATCATCTCCTCGTCCACGTGCAGGCGGCCGCTGGTGTCGACGATCAGGACGTCCTTGCCCTCTTCGCGTGCCCGCTCAAGTGCCCAGGAGGCGATCTGAACCGGGTCGCGATCTGTTCCTAGCTCGTAGACTGCCGCGCCCGCTTGTGCACCGACCTTGACCAGCTGATCGACTGCCGCTGGCCGGTAGACGTCGCAGGCGGCTACCGCCACCGTGCAGGAGTGCTCCTCGTGCAGGTAACGCGCGAGCTTGGCGGTCGCTGTCGTCTTGCCTGAGCCCTGCAGGCCGGCCATCAGGATCACCGTCGGCGGGCGCGGAGAGAAGCTCAGGCCGGCGGCGGCGCCGCCCATCAATTCCGTCAGCTCCTCGCTGACGATCTTGACGACTTGCTGCCCGGGGTTCAGCTTGCCGACGATCTCGGCGCCCTCGCAGCGCTCCTTGACGCCCTTGGTGAAGCTCTTGACGACCTTGAAGTTGACATCGGCCTCGAGCAGCGCCAGGCGGATCTCGCGCAAGGCGGCGTCGATATCAGACTCGCTCAGCGTGCCGTGCCCGCGCACATCGGCAAGCGTTGCTTGCAGCTTCTCGGCGAGCGAGTCGAACATCAGTGGGATTCTCGCAGCCCAGGCCCAGGGCCCAGAGCGGCGGAGCTCGGTGGCGGAGCTCGGTCTCAGTCGCGCGCAGCCGGAGGCACAGGCGACGATCCGGGCGCGCGCCGGGTGAGCGCCTCGCCGATGCCGCCGAACGCCTCGGCGAACTCGGAGGGGATCACGAACACCTTGTTGGAGTCGCCTTCGGCCAGCTGCGGGAGCATCTGCAGATATTCGTAGCTGAGCAGCTCGCGCGAGGGTTTGCCCTCGTGGATCGCTTTGAAAACCGTGTCGATCGCCTTCGCTTCGCCCTCGGCGCGCAGCACCGCGGCCTGGCGGTCGCCCTCGGCGCGCAGCACGACGGCCTGCTGCTGGCCCTCGGCGGTGAGGATCTGTGCCTGCTTCTCGCCTTCTGCCGTGAGGATCGCGGCGCGGCGGTCGCGCTCGGCCCGCATCTGCTTCTCCATCGCCGTGCGAATGTCCGCCGGCGGGTCGACGGACTTGATCTCGACGCGGTTGATGCGAATGCCCCACTTGCCGGTGGCCTCGTCTAGGACGACGCGCAGCTCGGTATTGACGTTCTCGCGCGCGGTCAGCGTCGCCTCCAGCGTCAGCCCGCCGATCACGTTACGCAGCGTGGTGACCGTCAGCTGCTCGATCGCCTGCAGCGGATTGGCGATTTCATACGTCGCCGAGCGCGGGTCGGTGATCGTGAAATAGAGCACCGTCTCGATACCGACAACCACGTTGTCTTCGGTGATGACCGACTGCGGCGAGAAGTTGACGACCTGCTCGCGCAGGTCCACGAGTGGCTTCACACGATCGATGAAGGGCGTGACGATCGTCAGGCCCGGCTCGAGCGTGCGGCTGTATCGGCCCAAGCGCTCGACCACGCCGGCACGCGCCTGCGGGATGACACGGATGGTGCGCGCCGCCACGACCAGCAGGAACAGCACGACGACGGCAACTACGATCAGCGCGACCATAAGGCCTCTCCCTTTCGCTCGACTACTGGAATCCGCCGGATACCCTTCGCGGTTGGCATGCTCTAGTGCATCACGAGCGCCGTCGCGCCCCGTATTTCAACGACTTCGACGCGCTCCCCGGGCTCGAAGACCTCCTCCTCGTCGAAGCTGCGGGCAGTCCACACCTCGCCGTCAATCTTCACGCAGCCCACTCCCTCGTCGTTGGCGATCCGCTCGAGCACGATCGCCTTGTGCCCGATCAGCGCAGCCGCCCCGGTGCGGATCGCCGGCGGCAGCCGGCGGTGGCGCTGGGCAACCGGGCGCAGCGTGGCGAACACGATCCCTGAGGAGAGCAGGAACACGAGCGTGCTCAGCAGCAGGCCTACTCCAAGCAAGCCGACGACAGCCGCCAGCCCAGCCCCGATCGCAAACGGAGCCAGATAGAAGCCACCCTGGTGCATCTCTCCCACGCCCAGCGCGCAGGCCGCAACAACCCAGATAATCCAGCTCATTGTGTGATTATCGCTCAGTAACGAGCGCGCGTGCAAACTCGTCGGGATCGAACGGACGTAGGTCCTCGAGCTGCTCACCGATCCCGATCAGCTTGACCGGCAGTCCAAGCTCGCGCGCGATCGCCAGCGCGATGCCGCCGCGGGCGGTGCCGTCAAGCTTGGTCAACACGATTCCGCTGACGCCGGCGGACTCCGCGAACAGAAGTGCTTGGCGCAAGCCGTTCTGGCCGGTGGTCGCATCGATGGTGAGCAGCGTCTCATGCGGAGCACCCTCTAGTTGGCGGGCGATCACGCGGCGTACCTTTGCCAGCTCCTCCATCAGATCGTCTTGGGTGTGCAGGCGCCCGGCGGTATCCACGATCACCACATCGGCGCCGCTCGCGCGCGCCTGGGCCACGGCCTCGAAGGCGACCGATCCCGGATCGGATCCCTCCGGGCCGGTGACGATCTCAGCGCCCGCCCGCACCGACCACTCCTGCAGCTGCTCGGTTGCGGCCGCCCTGAACGTGTCGGCAGCGCCGAGGACGACGCTCAGTCCTAGCTCCTTGTGCAAATGCCAGGCGAGCTTGCCGATGCTCGTCGTCTTGCCGGTGCCGTTGACGCCGACGGTAAGGATCACGGTCGGCTTGGCGCGCAGGTCGATCTGCCAGTCCTCGCGTCGAGCGGTGTCGGCCAGCAGGCCGATCAGGCGCTCAGACAGCGCCTCGCCACCGCTCAGGCCACGCTCAGCGACTTCGCGCTCGAGCGTTTCAACGACCGAGGCCGTCGTGCTCGCGCCTACGTCGGCCATGATCAGCGCCTCCTCCAGGCGCTCCCAGGTGTCCTCATCGATCGTGGCGAACAACGTCGCCTGGATCTCTGAGCCAAGCGCCTGTCTGGTCTTGGAGAGATTTTCGCGCAAGCGGCGAAACAGGCCTCCCGCACGTTCAGCGCCCGCCTGCCGTGTGCCCTCTGGGTATGCCCCAGAGGGTGCCCCGTCCCTCGTGCGTGCCTGCTGACCTGCACTCTGTTCAGTCAAGAACAGTTCGGCCCATTCACGTCCCATCGGCTGCGGTCAGCTCTCTTCCCGCGGCGCTTGGCGCTAAGCGATCGGGGCGACCTGAGGCGCCGGCATCGGCTGCGGCGAGGGCTCTTCGGGCGGCAGTCTCCGCGAGAGGACCTTGGAGACGCCGTTTTCGGCCATCGAGACCCCATACAGCCAGTCAGCGGCCTCCATCGTGCGCTTCTGGTGGGTGATGACGATGAACTGAGCGCGGTCGGCGTAGCGACGCAGCAGCGTCAGGAAGCGGTCGAGGTTGAGGTCGTCAAGCGCGGCCTCGACCTCGTCGAGCACATAGAACGGGCACGGGCGGGCGAGGAAGACGGCGAACAGGAACGCCAGGGCCGTCATCGACTTCTCGCCGCCCGAGAGCAGCGACAGGCGCTTGGTCGACTTGCCGGCCGGTGTTATCTCGATCTCCACGCCCGGCATCTGCTCGCCGTCGGGCTCGAGATCGTCCTCCAACTCTGCATGGGCTTCGCCCTCGGCGTCGCTCTCACCTGTGCCGTTCGCGGCGACCGTCTGACCGCCGAGTACCGGCTGCGGTGCCTGCTCTTCGCTGAGGAGCCGCAGGCGGCCGCTGCCGCCGGGGAAGACATCGCCGACCAGCTCCTCGAAGTTGCGCGCCGCCGCCTCGAAGGTCGCGTTGAAGGTCTCGTGGATCTGGCGGTCGGTCTCGCGGATCACGCCACGCAACTCGCGCAGCGCGATCTCCAAGTCGGTGCGGCGCTCCTCGAGCTCCTCGACGTGCCCGAGCGCCTCCGCAAACTCCTGGCCGGCCAAGGGATTGACCGGTCCTAGCTGCTCCCGACGGCGGGCGAGACGCTCTAGACGGGCGCGTAGAGCCTGCTCCTGATCCTCTTGCAGCGGCTCGGCGTCGCCCACAGCCAGTGGCAGCTCAAGTCGCTCGCAGACCGTTGTCAGCTCCTGTTCGGCCTCGGCTGCCTGGTCGCGCAGACGCTGGGCGGCCACCTCGGCGCCCGTCACCGCCTCGCCCTCGACGCGCAGCGCCGACTGGATCTCGGCCTCCTCCTGCGCGCAGGCGCGCAGCTCGGCCGACAGGAGCTCGCCGGTCTCCCTGTCCTTACCGAGCAGCTGCTCGGTCCGCTCGAGCAGTCCGAGCATCGCCTCGCCCACGTTCGCCAGCGCGCTCGCCAGACGCTGCGCCCGCAGCGCGATGCCGCCGTCGGCGGCGTCCTGCGCGCGCAGGAGTCCCGTCCGCTGCGCGCGCTGCTCGAGCTCGGCCTGCCTGCGTTGCTCTCGCTCGGCGCGTTCGCGCTCGCGCTCGAACGCGCCCTGATCGCGAACCGCGTGCTCCACCGCGCGGCGCGCGATCCGCTCGGCCTGCCGCGCCAGCTCGTCGATCGCCCGCTCGCGCTCGCGCCCCTCGCCCAGTGACAGGGCGCGCCCGACGCCCTCGACGATCACCTTGCGCACCTCGCCCCACCTCGCCGACCACACGCGCTCGGCGTCGGCTCCCTGCCGCGCGAGCTCCTGCTCGTGCAGCGCCGCCGCGTCGCGGTCTGCCTGCTCGAGCGCTCGTAGCTCGTCCTCGATGCGGCTCGCCCGCCGCGAGAGGTTCGCGGCGATTGCCTGCGCCTGCTCACCGCGCATCTGTAGCCGCTCGCGCCCCGAGCGAGCCTCGTACGCGCGCCGGACGATCTCCTCGCGGCGCTCGCTGCGCTCGGTCAGCGCGCTCTCCGCGCGGGTGCGACGCTCGACGATTTGACGAAGGCGCGAGTCGATCTGCTCGCGCGCGGCGCGGGCGGCGCGGACCCCCTCCTCGGCGTCGAGCAACCGCTCGCGTGTCGCCCTAACCGCCTCGCGCGCCAGCTCCAGGCGTGCCTCCAGGCTCTGGCGCTCCAGGCGCTCGTGCAGCTCCGCCGCCTCGGCCTGACGCTTGAGCGGGCGTAGGCGCGTGCGCGCCTCGCGCTCGATATCGAGCGCACGGTCGAGATTCTCCTGTGTGCGCTCGAGCTTAAGCTGGGCGCGGCGGCGGCGCTTACGGTGCTTACCAAGGCCGGCTGCCTCCTCGATCAGCAAGCGCCTCTCGCGCGGCTTTGACATCACGATCGCCTCAACGCGGCCCTGGGAGATGATCGAGTGCGTCTCCTTGCCAAGGCCGGTGTCGGAGAGCACCTCGATCACGTCGACCAGGCGACAGCGCGCGCCGTTGAGGCGGTACTCACCCTCGCCAGAGCGCTCCAGACGACGCACGATCGATATCTCCGAGAGCGGCACATCAACCGTGCCGTCGGAGTTGTCGAGCACGATCTCGACCTCAGCGGAACTGCGCGCCTGCACGCCGCGACCGCCGCCGAAGATCACGTCCTGCATCGACTGGCCGCGGATCGCCAGTGGCGACTGCTCGCCCATCGCCCACAGCAGCGCATCGGTGACGTTGGACTTGCCCGACCCGTTGGGGCCGACGACGACGCTCACGCCAGGGCCGAAGTCAAGGCGTGTGCGCTCGGGAAAAGACTTGAAGCCCTTCAGCGTCAGCGACTTCAGGTGCATCAGGCTTTGGCCAGGCTCTCCAGCGCCTTGCTAGCCGCCTGCTGCTCGGCGTGCTTCTTGCTGCGTCCGCTGCCGCTGCCGATCGGCTTGCCGTCGAGCATCGCCGCCACCACGAAGGTACGGTCGTGCGGCGGGCCGTGCTCGTCCGTGACGGCGTAGGCGACGGTGTCGCCGCGGCGGGCGAGCTGCTCCTGCAGCGCCGACTTGAAGTCCAGCGGATGGTCGAGCGCGTGCTCAATCTCCGGGGCGAACGCCTCGACGACGGCCTCGGCCGTGGGTTCGTAGCCTGAGTGCAGGTAGCAGGCTCCGATCACAGCCTCGATCACCGATGCCAGCACGCGCTCGGTCTCGAGCATCCCGACCTGGCGGCCCTCGCCGCTCTCTGGAGCGGCGGCGCGCAGCCGCTCGCCCACGTCAATCCGTTCGGCCACCGAGCGACAGGAGCGCCCGGAGACAGCCTGCGCGCGGATCTTCGTCAGCCGCCCGGCGCCGAAGCGCTCCGCCTCCAGGCGCGGGTACAGATGCGTTGTAATCGCCAGCGACAACACGCTGTCGCCAAGAAAGGCCAGGCGTGTATAGGAGTCGCTGCGCCGCTCCGTCCAGGAGGCGTGCGTGAACACCTGCCTTGCGAGCTCATCGGGCAGCTCGTCGAGCAGCGAGCGCAGCAGCTGCACGCTGCCATTCTCGGTCACGGTCGCCAGCTCGCTCATGCTCCTGAGTTTGCCACGACGAAGTCGACGGCCTGGCCGACGGTGAGGATGTCAGCCGCCTGCTCGTCGGAGATGCGCACGCCGTAAGTGTCCTCCAGCTCCTGCACGAGCGTGTAGAGGTCGAGCGAATCGGCCTCCAGGTCCTCCTTGAAGCGGGTCGCATCCTCGATTTGCTGTGGATCGATGTCGAGCTCGTCGGCCAGGTGGGCTTGGATCAAGAGGAAGACCTGCTCGCGCGTCATTGGCCGGGCAGGCTAGTCGCATTGCCGGATGTCGGAGCCCCCCCACCCGCGCGGCGCAGGACTCCCGCGTCGCGCAGTGCGGCGTGCGTCGCGCCGACCACGTCCTTGCGCGCCCCCAGCTCGGCACGAGCGATCGCCTGGGCGAAGCCGTGGCGTGAGAAGCGGCCGTGCGGGACGACCGCCAAGCGGCGCAGGCCGAGCAGATAGGCGCCGCCCTGGCCCTCGGGGTCGATCTCGTCGCGAAAGCCGCGCAGAGCCGGGCGCAGCAGCAGTCCACCGAGCTTTCCCCGCGTTGAGGAGACCGCCGCCGCGCGCACGTTGGCAAGGACCGTCTGCGAGACACCCTCCATCAGCTTCAGCGCGATGTTGCCGGTAAAGCCGTCGGTTACGACCACGTCGGCGACACCAGCAACCAGGCCATCGCCCTCGACGTGCCCGACGAAACGCAAACCGCGGGCGCCATCTCGCGCTCTCGTTCGCCGATCGAGCTCCGCGCCGGCCGCCAGCACTAGTTCGCTGCCGCGCGAGCGCTCCTCGCCATTTGAAAGCAACCCGATGCGCGGCTCTCTTATACCGAGCACAGCAGTCGCAAAAGCGGCGCCCATGTAGGCAAACTGGACCAGATGCTCGGGCCGGGCCTGATCGTTTGCGCCTACGTCGAGCAGGGTCACCGGACGGCCGGGCACCGGGATCGGCAGCGCCAGGGCGGGCCGGTGAATACCCGGAGCTCGCTTGACGTTGAACAGGCCCGCGGCAAGCGCCGCGCCCGTACCCCCCGCGCACACGAGCGCCTGCGCACGGCCTTCGCCGATCGCCCTTGCGGCCTGCACGATCGAGGCCTCGGGGGTCGAGCGCACCGCGCGTACGGGGTCCGGGCTCTTGGCCACAGACACCGGCGCGTCGATCACCTCCACGCCGTCTGGCGTCTCGCCGATTTCGGCTGCCGGGCCAAACAGCAGCACTCGGACCCCGTGCGCGGCTGCCAGCGCGGCGCCCGCGGCCACCTCAACAGGACCCAGATCGGCGCCGTTTGCGTCGACGGCGACGACCGGCGCCTGCTGACCTGCGCTACTCGTGATCGTGGTCGTGTTCGTGCGCTTCGGGGGCGACGATCTCGCGGCCTGCATAGGTCCCGCACACTGGGCATACCCGGTGCGGCCTGCGCGGCGAATGACAGCGCGGGCAGGCGTTGACAGCCGGCGCGGCGATCTTGTGGTTGGCGCGCCTGAGCGCGGTGCGGCTGTGCGACTGCTTTTTCTTGGGGACCGCCATATGAGCTGCAACAGGCTACCAGCAGCGAACGCCGGGGGCGTGGAGATCGCTTCAAAGCCGAAGATCGTTCCACCGTTGAATGATTCAACGATGTAATGAATTGCCAAGCGTAGTTCGCAGAGACACCCCGAGCGCCAGCCGCCGCAACTATCTAATCCAACCTCAGCTCGCGCAGCTTCGCCCAGCGCGGATCCGGCTCGCGCTCGTGGCTGTGCTCGGGACCGGCCTCGTTGAGATCCACAGCACAAACCGGGCACAGGCCCGCACAGTCCTCGCGGCAGACGATTTGCGTCGGTAGCGCCAGCGCGAAAGCGTCGCGCGCCCAGGCGAAGAGGTCAAGCGTCTCCTCTTTGACATACGGACTTGAGAGCTCCTCGCCGCCACCTGGCACGTTGACCTCGCGCGCATCGACCTCGACCTCGCGGCATGCGCCCTTCAGGCAGCGCATGCAGGGGCCGGCGATGCTCGTCGCGAAGCGCAGGCGCAGGGCATAGCCGTTGCCGCTCATGCGCGAGACGTCCAAACGGGCAGGGATCTGGTCGGGATCGGCGCCGTAGCGCTCTCCGCCGAGCTCCAGCGGCTCGATCCGCACAGACAGGTCGAGCCGCCGACCCTCTCCTGAGCTGAGGCGCAGGCTGGCCAGGTCGAGATCGTGTGCTGTGACACTCACACGATCAGATTAGGACCGTGACCACTCAGCCGAACCGAGAGGGCCGTGAGTCGAGCGGGCACCGACGGCGAAGCCGTTGGTCAAGGACGCAGTGAGCGTGGCGTGCGCGAGCACGCGAGCGAGCGAGGACGCGGTATGGCGAAGCGCTCACGGCCCTCTCGGCAGCTCGCGCTTGAGTACCTTGCCAGTGGCGTTGCGCGGCAGCTCATCGATGAAGACGACATCGCGCGGAGCCTTGTAGCGGGCGAGGTTGCTCTTGACGTACTCCTGCACGGTCTCGGCGTCGAGCGTCGAGCCATCGCGCGGCACCACGAACGCCTTCAGGCGCTGTCCGAACTCTGCGTCCTCGACACCGATCACAGCCGCCTCTTCGATCGCCTCATGGTCGGCCAGCAGGTCCTCGACCTCGCGCGGGAACACGTTCTCGCCGCCGGAGACGATCATCTCGTCGTCGCGGCCGTCTACGAACAACCTCCCCGCGGCGTCGATGTGGCCCATGTCGCCGGTGCTCATCAGCCCATCGACCATCTCCTTGCCGCCACCACCGGTATAGCCCTCGAAGACCATGTCGTTCCCGGCGAAGATGCGCCCGCGCGTGCCCTGAGCAACCTCATGGCCCTGCTCGTCGAGCAGCTTCACGACCGTCCCCAGCGGGGGCTTGCCGGCGGTGCCCGGCGCCGAGCGCAGATCCTCGGGGGTGGCGATCGTCGCCCACGCCACCTCAGTCGAGCCATACAGGTTGTAGAGCACATCGCCGAAAGTGTCCATCACGCGAGTGGCCAGCTCGCCCGGCAACGCTGAGCCGCTGGCGGCGATGATCTTCAGGACGTGGGTGTCGTACTTGGCGATCGTCTGGAGCGGCAACTCGAGGATGCGCTGGAGCATCACCGGCACGACCGCTAGCGCGCTTGCGCGGTGTTCGGCGACAGCGCGCAGCGTCGCCTCGGGGTCAAAGCGCCGGCGCAGAACAATCGTCGAGGACAGCGGCAGGGCAAGCGTGAAGTGCCCGAAACCCCAGGAGTGGAACATCGGCGCGGCGATCACAGTCGTCTCGCGCGCCTTCAAGGGGATCTTCGAGAACAGGGCCGCGAGCGGCTCCACGGAGTCCGGCTGTTTACGGGCGGCGCCCTTGGGCGTGCCGGTGGTGCCTGAGGTGAGGATCACGACCCTGCCGGGCTCGCCGGGGGGGGTTAGATCGGTGTTAGCGCCTGTCGCTATCAGATCCT
The DNA here is from genome assembly GCA_036264565.1 of Solirubrobacteraceae bacterium. Taxonomy (GTDB): domain Bacteria; phylum Actinomycetota; class Thermoleophilia; order Solirubrobacterales; family Solirubrobacteraceae; genus Palsa-744. Next base: position 33,983 of record DATAQR010000098.1, read on the forward strand.
CGAGCAGGGGATCGGATGGATTTTCGCCCGGCTCGCTCCAAGCGACGAAGCGCTTGCGCCCCTCGCCGCCGTCGCTGACCAGGTTGGCGAAGTCCGCGTCGTATACGAGCCCCGCAGGGTCCTCGCGACGCATCACGTCGGTGATCTGCGGCCCGGCGAAGGCGGTGTTCAAATACAGCGCGCTCGCACCAAGCTTCGAGCAGGCGACGGTGGCCTCGATGAAGCCGCGGTGGTTGCGGCACATGATCGCGACGCTGTCGCCTTCTTTGATCCCGGCGGCGCGCATTTCGCGGGCGAGCGCATTAGTGCGCAAATGGACCTCTTCAAAGGTGAGCGTGCCGCGTTCGTCGATCAGGGCCGCACGAGCGGGAAAGCGCGCGGCCGAGCCGGTGTAGGCAGCCGCGGGCGTCGGGCCCCAGCGCTTCAAGGCGAGGACCGACCTGACGGCCCGATCGGGCCTCACCGGCGTAAGGATGCCGGTGCCCAGGAAGACCTTGGCGACTTCGAGTCGATACTTCAGCGGCGACGACACGCGGGGACCCTACCCAAAAACGCGCTCGTTGCGCACATGCGAGAGCGTTTGGTTGTTGCACTCGGCGCATGCGCCGAGTGCCGGCCGGCACATGTGCCGGCCGGTTCCGAGCCGCACATGTGCGGCTCGGCCGGGTCGTGCATGCACGACCCGGGCCCATGCCGCATGCGGCATGGGCTTCCCCAAAGGGCGTCAGGAGACTTCTGCTGGCTCGTCCTTGCCTTGGAGGCGCTCGCGGCCCCGCTTCACGGCGGCGATGAACTTCGACAGGTTGACCTCCAGCGTGCCCAGGATCTCATCGGCGTAGTCCTCGGCGCCGAGGCGGATCTCGCGCTCGCGGGCGCGGGCGTCCTCGATGATGTCCTCTGCCGCGCGCTCGGCCTGCTTGGTGACCTCCTCTTCACCAATCAGTCGCTCCTGGCGCTCGCGCGCCTCCTTGACGATCCGCTCGGCCTCGCGCTTGGCCTCGGCCAGCATCTCCTGGCGCTCCTTGACGATCCAGCGCGCCTGCTTGATCTCCTCGGGGATTGTCGCGCGCATCTGGTCGAGGATGTCGTAGATCTCCTCCTTGTCCACGCGCACCTGGTCGGTCAGCGGCACCGGCTTGGCGTTGTGCACAAGGTCGTCGAGCTTGTCGATCAAGACCAAGACGTCCATCAGCTCTCACCTCTCTCGGGGATCACGCCATGAAGGTTCGTCACCGCTGCAACTCTTCCTGCAAGCGCTGCGCTACGGGCAGGGGCACCAGATCGTCGATCCGCCCGCCGAAGGTGGCGAGCTCCTTGACGCCGCTGGAGGACAGAAAGCTGTACTGGGGACTGGCCATCAGGTACACGGACTCTATCTCGGGATCCTGGCGGCGGTTGAGCTGGTTCATCTCGAACTCGTACTCGAAGTCGGAGATCGCGCGCAGCCCCTTAACGATCGCCTTGGCGCCGACACGTCGTGCGAACTCGACCACGAGCGTGTTAAACGGCTCGGCGCGCACTCCTGACAGATCACTGAGCGCGGCTTCGATGAAGGCCATCCGCTCGTCGATCCCGAACAGCGTCTTCTCCTTACGTACAGATCGATTGACGACGGCGACGACCACTTCGTCATATAGCGAGGCGGCACGGCGGATCACGTCCAGGTGCCCGTTGGTGATCGGGTCATAGGAGCCCGGACAGACCGCGATCGTCTTGGCGACGCTCATGCGCTCTGCTCCCCGCCCCGCTCGGCGACGCGCGCGCGCTTGCTCGCGCTGTCGCGATCGCTGAGAACCTGGTGGCTGTAGATCGTGATCAAGGTGTCTCCGTAGCGTTTCTCTCTGAGCGGCTGCAGCGCCAGCGCAAGCGGCGAGCGCCGGTCGCTCTCGACGACGACGCGCGCCGCGGGCTTCAGTATCGCCGGCAACGTCGCCGACAGCGGCCCTTCCAGCTCGCGTGCGTGACCGTAGGGGGGGTCCAAGAACACCAGATCGTATGTTTCGCCGCGCTCGCGTGCAGCGCGCAGGGCCGCAAGCGCCTCACCGGCACGCACCTGGGCACGCGGCGCGCCCAGCTCCAGAGCGTCCAGATTGGCCCGCAATGCTTGCAACGCGGCCCGGTCGCACTCGACGAACAGCGCTCGCGACGCGCCGCGCGAGAGCGCCTCGATCCCAAGCGCGCCCGTCCCCGCGAACAAATCGAGCACGCTCGCGTCAAGCGGATCGCCAAGCATCGCAAAGACCGCCTCGCGCACGCGATCTGATGTCGGCCGGGTGCGCTCGGCGCCGCGCGGCGCGCTCAGCCGGCGCCCGCGCAGACTGCCGGCTATCACTCTCATGCCGGCAGCGGCGCCGTCGCCTCCGGCCCGAGCGCGCGCGCCAGCGCTTCTGCCAGCAGGCCGTGCACCGGCCCGCTCAGCGTCGGATCCTCGGCGAGGATTTGCTTGGCCCGCGCCTGCGCCCTCTCCAGCAGCTCGGCGTCCTGGGGCAGGCAGGCGAAGCGAAACTGGCCGACGCCCGACTGGCGCGTGCCGATCAGCTCGCCTTCCTTGCGCAGGCGCAGGTCGATCTCGGCCAGGCGAAAGCCGTCGGAGTTATCAGCCAGCGCTCGCAGGCGCGCCGAGCCCGGGGGACCGGCGAGCAGGCATAGGGAGGCGTGCTCGCCACGGCCGACGCGGCCGCGTAGCTGGTGCAGCTGGGAGATGCCGAAACGCTCGGCGTTCTCGACCAGCATCACGGTCGCGTTGGGCACGTCCACGCCGACCTCGATCACGGTCGTGGCCACCAACACCTCGGCCTGGCCGGAGGCGAACTGCGCCATCGCCGCCTGCTTCTCGCGCGAGCGCATCTGCCCGTGCAGCAGCGCCAGCCGCCGTCCAGCCAGCTCGCCCTTGCCCAGGCGCTCCCACTCGACGGTCGCCGCCCGCGCCTCCTCGGCGTCGGTGGCGGCGCCCTCTTCCTGCTCGATCAGCGGGCAGACGACATACCCTTGGCGCCCAGCATCGAGTTGCTCGCGCAGCGCGGCATAGGCACTTGCGCGCCCGTGCTCGCCATCTACTATCCGCGTCTCGATCGGCTGGCGCCCGCGCGGCAGCTCGCGCAGCACGCTGTGGTCGAGATCGCCGTGGCGCGCCAGCGCGAGCGTGCGGGGGATCGGCGTGGCCGTCATGTGCAGGGTGTGCGGCTGCAACTGGTCGCGATGTTCGAGCGCCGCTCGCTGGCGCACGCCGAAGCGATGCTGCTCGTCGATGACTGCCACCGCCAGCTCGCGGAAGCTTACGTCGGGCTCGATCAGCGCATGCGTGCCGACGATCAGAGACAGCTCACCGCTTGCGAGCTTGCTGAGCGTGTCAGCGCGGCGGCGCGCGGGCGTGGAGCCCGTCAGCAGCGCGGTCCGCACCGGCTCCGCGCCAAGTAGCGCCTGGATCGTGGCGAAGTGCTGTTCGGCAAGCGTCTCGGTCGGCGCCATCAGGGCGGCCTGAGCATCGTGCTCGACGGCACGCAGCATCGCCCACAGCGCCACAACGGTCTTGCCGCTGCCGACCTCCCCCATCAGCAGCCGCTGCATCGACGCGGCGCCTTCCAGATCGCTCGCCAATCGCCAGATCGCGCCGCGCTGATCCTCCGTCAGCTCGAACGGAAGCGAGTCGCGCAGCCAGCGTTCGGTCAGCGTCGGTGGATCGCACAGTCGCCGGCTGCGCAGCTGCTCAGCGCGCTGCCCGCGCCGCAGCAGAAAGGCAAGCTGGCAGATCAACAGCTCCTCGTAGGCCAGGCGGCGCAGCCCCGCGGCGGGAGCGTCCTCGCCGTCGGGGAAATGGATCGCCGCGAGCGCCGCTGCGCGCTGAGGCAGCCCGTCCGCCGCCCGCACTCGCCCCGCCAGCGGATCGGGCACGTCGACCAGGTGAGCGCGAGCGTCGCACATGAGCGTCAACAGCTTCGTCGAGGTGACGCCCTCGCTGGCGGGGTAGTGAGCGACCGACTCGCCCTGCTCGTCGCCCGCTCCCAGCTCGCTGCCGGGCGCATGGTGGGAGACGCGAAAGCGCCCGCGTCCGTCGGCCTTGCCGTGCAACACGACACGCGTACCGGACGGGTAGCGTTCCACCAACCACGGCTGGTTGAAGAACGTCGCGCGCATCGAGCCGCTGTCGTCGAAGACGGTGGCTTCGACCAGTCCGCGCATACCGCGGCGGCGCACGGGACGCGAACTGATCGTGCGCACCTGCACGGCCACGGTCGCCTGCTCACCCACCTGCAGCTGCGCCACAGAGCGCGCCTCGCGGCGATCCCGCGGTAGGTGCTCGAGCAGGTCACCGACGGTGTGCACGTCGAGCGCCGCCAGCCCGTCGGCGAGCTTGCTGGCCGGCTTCAGCGGCTCGCGCAGGCGCGAAGGGCGTGGCCAGCGCAATGGCGCGGCCAGCATCTGCTCGCGCGTCAGTTCACCGTCGCCGGCGAAAGCGCGGGTTCGCAGTAGGCCTTGGTCGCGACGCAAAGCCCCCGCTCGCTGCTCTGCTTCAGCAGACGCCGTCGTGGCCTCTCCGCCGCTACTCGGCGGCGAGCAGCCACCAGTAGGCGGGCTGACCGCCGTGGCGAAACTCGAGCTCGACATCTGCGTCCATGATGCCCTCGAGCTCAGACAACTCGACGGGCGCCTCGGCACCTGCGATCACGCTGATCAGCTCGGACTCAGGCGCGAGCGCGCTGAGTACCGCGGCGAGCGTTTGGCGCGGCTCGCCCCAAGCGATCACGTCCTCGCCGAGAAATCCGACCGCATCGCCTTGCTCGAAGCGCCCCTGCGCGTCAGAGCGTGCCGCCGGCGCCACGGCACCCACGCGCAGGTCTCCAAGAACCTCTTCCATCGCGCGGGCGTTCTGCTCGACGGTCGCGTCGCTTGCAAGCGCGATGGCGGCGGCCAGGCCGGCCTGCTGGCTGGTCGCCCTTACGACCCGCACCCGCTTGTCCGAGAGCTCGGCGGCCCGCTCGGCGGCCATCATTACATTGGCGCCCCCCGGCAGCACCACCACTTGCTCGGCAGGTACGTCGTGGATGCCTGCGAGCAGCTCGTAAGTCGAGGGGTTCAGCGTCGGCCCGCCGTCGATCGTGTGCACGCCGAGCTGGCGATACAGCTCGGCCAGCCCCTCGCCGTTGACCACCGCCAGCGCGCCACAGCGTGTGCGCTGGCTGGCCGATCGGAGATCCCGCCGCGTGCCCGGGTGGGTGGGCCTCCTATTCCGGTATCGATCTCCGCTTGGTGGCGATCCCGCCGCGTGCCCCGAATGGGGTATCGATCGGCAATCGGTCGCGACGGCTCCGTTGCCCGCGACAGGGTAGCCGTTGACCTGAGCGACGCCGTTGGTGTGCGCGACCGCCAGCAGCCGCTGCTCGCGCTCAGAGATCTGCGCAAACATGTCGGCGACGTCCAGGTGCGAAACCTCCCCCACTCCCTCAAACAGAGCGGCAGCGCGCTCGGGCTCGTCGGTGTGCAGGTGCACCTTCAGCGTGACGGCGTCGCCGACCACGAGCACAGAATCGCCAAGCGCCTCGAGTGCCGCCGTGAACCGCGCCGGTTTCAGATCGCTGCCGGTGATTGCGAAGTTCGTGCAGAAGCGATAGGTGCTAGAGCTGTGCTCGGGATGGGTGATCTTGGCCGGCGCGTGATGGTGCTCGAGTTCGGGCGGCTCGTCGCCGCGCAGGACAGCCACCACGCCCGCGAAGATCACTGTCAGCGCATATCCACCCGCATCCACCACCCCGGCTTCGCGTAGGGCCGAGAGCAACTCGGGCCCGCGCTTGACCGACTGCTCGCCCACCTCAACCGCGCGCTCTAGCGTCTCGGCGATCGCCCGGTCCTGCTCGGTCGGCTCGGTCGCCGGCCCGAGTCGACTAGCGCCGCGGTCGTGGGCGACATCACCGACGATGCTGTGCGCCATCTCGCGAGCGACGGTGAGGATCGTCCCCTCGGCCGGTTCGCGCACCGACGCGTAGGCGCGGTCGGCGGCCTGGGCCAGCGCCGCGCCGATCAGCGAGGCGTCGATCAGCTGCCCCGGGCGCGAGACAAGCTCCTCGGCCGCACCGCGAATCAGCTGGGAGAGGATCACCCCGGAGTTGCCACGGGCGCCCAGCAGAGCCGCGCGCGCAACCGATTGGACGATCTCCTCGCGACCGATCTCATCGATCGTGCGCTGGGCGTTGCCGTCCTGCAGTCGGTCGAGCTCGTCCAACACGGCGCGCAGCGTCAGCACCATGTTGTCGCCGGTGTCGCCGTCAGCGACCGGGAAGACGTTGAGGTCGTTGACCTCCTGGCGGCGCGACTCCAGATGCGCGGTCGCCCCGGCGACCAACGTGCGAAAGCGGATCAGATGTGGG
>DATAQR010000123.1:0-7315 GCA_036264565.1 Solirubrobacteraceae bacterium
GGTTGGCCAGCAGCAGCGCTACTTGTTGGCCTGGGTGTCGCTGTGTGCCACCACGAAATAGGACCACCGACGGCGATCGCTGCCGACGAGCTGCGAGAAGCGTTCCAAAGTCAGTGTCGGCCGAGGCAATGACCCTTTGCTCGCGCTCGGCTCGTGCGAATATCTCCTCATCGCTTGCGCTCTGCAGTCCGTAGTCACGGACGTGAACGGCATCGTGCCCAGCGCCACAAAGGCGCTCCGAGACGACCGGCGACAGAGCGTTGTCGACGAGGAACCTCACCCAGCCGCGACAAGTGGAAGCTCGCGCTCACGCACCGCCTCGGCCGCATAATGCAGCGCCTCGTGTACATCGTCCGCTTCCAGGTCCGGGTAGGCGACCAGGATCTCCTGCTCACTCATCCCGTCGGCAACCATCCCGACGACAGTCGCAACAGGCACGCGTACACCACGGATACAAGGCACGCCGCCCATCTGATCTGGCCTCACTGTGATCCTCGCGAATGTCATCGCAACCAGGGTACCGCTCTTGGGCACGCACGCCAGTTGCTCTCCCCCGCCAAGCTCCTCATAATCTCCCCGCTGAATCCTTCTCCTCGCTCGGGGCGAGCCACCTCATGCTACAGTATGAGCATGCCCTTGGAGCACCGCCTGCAGATCCTGATCGACGATGAGCGTCACCGCCGCATAGTCGACGCCGCAAGTGAGCGTGGCGTCTCTGTCGCCACCATCGTCCGCGAGGCGATCGACCGCGGCGTGCCTGGCATGGCCGCGCGTCGGCGAGCAGCCGTAAGCCGCCTGCTGGCAGCTCCCGACATGGATGTGCCAAGTCCCGATCGGCTGCGAGCCGAACTCGACCAGCTGCGCGGCCGGCGCGCGTGATCGTCCTCGACACGACCGTCCTCGTCTATGCCAAGGGCGCAGATCATCAGCTGCGAGACCCCTGCCGCGAGCTGATAGCCGCGATCGCCGACGGCCAGATCGAAGCGACCACCACGGTCGAGGCGATCCAGGAGTTCGCCCACGTACGCGCTCAGCGCCGCGGTCGCGGCGACGCAGCTTCGCTGACCTGCGACTACACGGACCTGCTCTCGCCGCTGCTAAGCGCGACGTCCGAGCACCTGCGAGGAGGCATGACGCTGTTCGAGCGCCATCGGCGCCTCGGCGCGTTCGACGCCGTGCTCGCTGCCGCCGCGCTCGAGACGGGAGCAGACGCGCTCGTGTCAGCCGACGCCGCCTTCGCGGAAGTGCCCAAGCTGCGTCACGTCGTGCCCGATGCCGGCGGGGTGAAGAGCCTGCTGGAAGGCTAAAGCAGGTCAGATCCGATCGTTCAGCGGGTAGCGGCGGCGCATGAACGCAGAGAAGTGGGGCACAGTGAAGTCCACCTCGCCATGGTCCGGACTGAAGATCAAGCCCTTCTTGATCAGTGCGTCTCTGTGTACGGAGGTGGACGAGACGGCTATGCCAAGTCGCTCGGCTATGTCGCCAGTCCGACAGGACCCATCGCCGAGGTCTGCCATTGCGGCCATGTAGCGCCGCTCGGCCGGCGTGGCCTTCTCAAAGCGCACATGGAAGAACTCGTCGTCGAGCTTACCCTGGACGACTGACTCGGCAGCCCGCACATCGGCGAGTGTGATCGGTGAAGCGGGCGCCATATTCCATGCCTCCTTGCCGTAGGCCTGCACGAATGCCGCATAGCACCCCGACAGATCGACGATCCGTCCCAGAGCGTCGTCCTTGTAGCTGACGCCCTCTGCCCTGGCTGGCTCAACAAGGGCTTGGCGCGCCGCATCGCCCGTCAGCGGGCCGAGCTCCGGATAGGAGAATAGGCGCTCGGCATAGGACTTGGCGTCCACGATCAACCCTGGAAGTTGGGGAAGCCCCGCACCGGCGAGAGCGATCGGAAGCTGCCGCTGGGACATCTTATGCATTGCCGCCGCGATCGCCTCCATCTCCTCGCGCTTGAGGAACTGCATCTCGTCGATCAGGAATACGACGCCCGTCTCGTGCGCTCGAGCGGTCTCGCCAAGCTCGACGAACAGGTGCGTCAGGTCACGCTCGAGGTTGCCCGTCGAGCCGTCCACGGAAGCTGGGTCGAAGGAAAACTCCATGCCGCCCTCGCTCGACGCACCCACCTTGAAGCCGCTCAACAGCCCTGTGAATGACTTCAGCCGCTCGCCCAGCGAACGGCGGCGATCCAGCCGCAGGAGTGCCTGGTAGACGGCGTCGGCAAGCTCAGCTCTGAACTCGGTGTCCGAGCGGATCTCGATCGGGTCCGGCGCCGTCCATCCTGAGGCCACCGCGATGCTCTCGAACTCCAGCAACAGGACTGTCTTGCCGACGCCGCGCAGACCGAAGACGATCATGCTGGGCTCGCTCAGCCCACGACCCAGACGCCCAAGCAGCGTCCTGAACTGCTCCGTCTGCACCTCGCGGCCAGTCAGAGCCTTCGGAGGGTTGCCGGCGCTCATCGAGTAAGGGTTCACAAGTGGGTCCACGACAGGCAACCTAGCAGGATTATCAACGAGTATTAGGTGTTATCAATTAAACTTGATAATAAACTATAGATCCTTATAGCTTCATGCTGCTACTACTCCAGTAGGGCATATAGTAGGATAACTGGTATGAAGGTAAGTGTGAGCCTGCCGGGGGAAGATGTGGAGTTCCTCGACGCGTATGCGAGCGCGCATGACTACTCGTCGCGCTCGGCGGTAGTCCACCAGGCGATCCGCGCGTTTCGCCGTGGCGAGCTTCACGACGCCTACCGCGATGCGTGGGACGAATGGTCGCGCGACGAGAGTTCCGCGGCGTGGGAGACCACGACAGACGACGGTCTTTGATGCGACGCGGCGAGATTCGTATGGTCGACTTCGACCCCACTCGCGGCGCCGAGGCAAACAAGAGCCGGCCGGCCGTCATCGTAAGCAACGACGAGGCGAACGCGACCGCCGCGCAAATCGGCCGAGGAGTGCTCACGGTAGTTCCAGTCACCTCTAACGTCGAGCGTGTCTACCCCTTCCAAGTACTAATCCCGTCCGGCGCAGGCGGACTGCCCCAGGACTCCAAGGCCCAAGCCGAGCAGGTCCGCTCGATCGACGCCCAGCGCGTCGGACGGTTGTTCGGGACACTGCCGCCACAACTGATCGCATCGCTTGACGACGCGCTGCGTTTGCATCTGGCGTTGTAACCAACCCCGGCGGCGAGGACTCAGATCTCTGCGACTACCAGCTGTCCACGAACCGCCTCCGGCCGTCCCCCATACCACCGTGCGCCGTCGCCGCCGTCAGGGTCAAAGCGATCAACTCGCGTGTCTCGGCCGGGTCGATCACGTCGTCCAGCTCGAACAAGGCTGCCGCGTTGATCGCCCGCGCGTTCTCCTGCGCGGCCGCGGTCAGCTCGCGCACCCGCCGCTCGCGCTCCTGCTCGTCGGCGATCTCCTCCAGCTCGCGCCGCAGCGCCAGGCGCACCGCCCCCTCCAGGCCCATCGGACCCAGGTGCGCACTCGGCCAAGCCAGCGTAAGCAGCGGCTCGTGCAGGCTGCCCGCAGTCATCGCCTGCGCGCCCAGACCGTAGGCGCGGCGCAGGATCACCGCGACCAGCGGCACGCGCAGCGCGGCGCCCGCGAGCAGCAGCCGTGAGGAGCGGCGCACCAGGGCGGTCGCCTCGGCGCGCGGCCCGACCATGATCCCGGGCGTGTCCACCAGGGAGAGCAGCGGCAACCCAAACGCGTCGCAAAGCTGCATCAGCCGCGCCGCCTTCTCGGCCGCCTCGCTGGTGATCGCGCCCGCCTTGTGCATCGTGTCGTTGGCGATCACACCGACGGAGCGGCCCTCGATCCGCCCGAGCGCGGTCAGCATCTCCGGCGCGAAGCGCTCGCGCAGCACCGTTACCGACCCCTCGTCGAGCAGCGTCTCGACGATCGGGCGCACAGGGTAGGCACGCCGCTCACGCTCGGGCACCAACTCGCGCAGCAGTGTCTGATCAGCGGCATCGCCGGGCGCGGTCGCGCCCTGGAAGTAGCCGAGCAGGCGCTTGGTCTGCACAACCGCCTGCGCCTCGTCAGCAACGACCAGGTCGACCACGCCGCCGGGCGCCTGCACAGAGATCGGGCCCACCTCGTCGGCCGGCACCTCCCCCAGCCCACCGCCGGCGATCATCGCCGGCCCGCCCATACCCAGCGAGGCGTCCTCAGTCGCGACGATCAGATCACTGCAGCCAGCGAGCATCGCGTTGCCGGCGAAGCAGCGCCCCTTGACCACGGCGATCCGTGGCACCTGGCCCGACAGCCGCGCCCACAGCGCGAACGCGCGCGTGTCGAGCGCCGAGACGACCGGGAAGTCAGTGTCGCCCGGGCGCCCGCCGCCGCCCTCGGCGAACAGCACCGTCGGCAGGCGCATCCGCTCGATCAGCTCGAACAGCCGGTCCTTCTTGCGATGCCCGAGCGCCCCCTGCGTTCCGGCCAGCACCGTGTAGTCGTAGGAGAGCACAGCGCAGGCGGCGCGCTCGCCGAACAGATCGCCGTTGATCTGAGCCGTGCCCGCGATCAGCCCGTCGGCGGGCGTGCGCTCGATCAACTCGCTCAGATCCCGCCGCGCCCGCTGCGCCGCGATCGCCAGACGCCCGTACTCCACAAACGAACCGGGATCGACCAGGTCGGCGAGGTTCTCGCGCGCGGTGCGCCCGCCGGCGGCGTGGCGGCGCTCGACGGCATCGGCCCGCGCCGCGTCCTCGGTCAGCCGCCGGCGCTCGAGCAGCGCCCGCAGATCGGCGCGCTCGTGCTCACTCTCTCCCGGCTGCTCGGGCTCGGCCACGGTCGAGATACTCGCAGCTGCACCGGAGTCGTCAGCTTCCCCGCCTCGCGCGCAGCGATGCGTCGTCGAGCTCGATACCGATGACGTCGGCAACACGATCTATGTCGGCGTCGTACGCGAGCAGCGTCGCGCCTCGACGCCACGCGACGGCCACGATCGTGCAGTCGAGCATTCCTCGCGGGGTGACGCCACTGGCGCGGCAGCGACGGTAGATCCGGGCGGCGGCGTTGAAATCGCTTACGGCGTCAAAGCGCAGCAATTCGACGCTTCCCAGCAGCCGACGCAACTCGGTCTCTCGACGATCGTCGCGAGCGCCCGCAAGTACCTCCATGACGAGCGGCTCGGTAACCGCCACAGGACCACCGGCCTCAATCAGCCATCTCAGACGTTGATCGGCCGAACTGCCGGTAGCCCTGTCGTACTCGACCCACGCCGAGGTGTCAGCCAGAATCAAGTGCCTGAGCGCGGCGGCAAGTCAGCCGGTAGCTCAGCGATCGCGTGAACTCCCTGCATTGCCAACGCTTCCTCGCGGGTCATGGGCTGCCCCGCAAGGTGGCGCAGGGCGAGATCAACGGCCGCAGTCTTGGTCCGCACGCCATAACGGTCCATAATCGCCCGAACGTAGGCGTCCTCGATCTCGATATTCGTCCGTACCGCGCTCATACACCAATCATACACCATCAAGGTCGCAGCACACGATTGCCACCAACGCAGAGATGGTTCGTTCAGCCCGCGCTCTCTACGATCATCCCACCCGCACTCGCTTGTGGATCGTCCGCTTGTTCCCCACGTTGTCGGCCGCGCTGATGACGATCGTGTAGTAAGTCCCCGCGCGCGCGTAACGATGCCGCAGCACCGTCTTCCCCCGCCCTGCCCCCCCATCCCCGAACTGAACCCGCACCGAACTCGCGCGCACTCCCGAGCACTGGCCGCGCACCCCGTCAATCACGGTCACCGTCACACCACTCCCGCGCACGCGTACGCGCGCATGCGGCGGCGTGCGGTCCACCTTCACAGTCGCGGGCACCGAATCCACCACCTGGCCGAGCGAGTCGGTCGCCTCCACCTGCACCGTGTGCACGCCGTCGGAGATCTGTTCACGCGTGAGCGTGTATTCGTCACCTGAGACGTTTTCGGCCACTTCCTGATCGTCAACGAGCACCGCATAGGTGATCGCGCCCGCCCCCGCCAGCGGGACTTCCCATTGGAACGGGATCTTCGCCGAGACCCAGCCAGACGGGGCGCTCGTCACGAATTCACCCGGCGGAGCACGCACGACCACCGCCGCGATCTGCGCGTTCGCCCCATCTCCCTGCAGGAAGCCGAAGATCGCGTCGCCGCGGTGCGAGCCGCCGATCGCCAACGCATGCACAGCTCCCCCATGCGGAGCCGCCACCAGCGAGCGGTTCGGCGTCCCATCTGAGCGGCGCTCGAGCACGGCCACGGCGCCGGCGCCGTGCACCTGTACCCGCCACGCGGCCGCCAGGGCGCCGTCGTCGGCGCGGGTGAGCGCCGGTTCCCCGGGTACTTCCGAGCCGCTGTCCAGACGCACCGGTTTGGACACTGCGGTTTCCGAGCCCGAAGCGTCAAAGGACTGGTCGCCCGCGCCGTAGCCGACGTCAAAGCCGCCCTTGCCGTCGACGGCCATGCTGATCCCGCCTACCCCAGCGCTTGGGCCGTCCGCTCTCGGTGGCCCATCCACGGCCTTGGCGGCGCCGAACGCCGAGCCGTGCGGATCAAACGACGACGGGATCTCGGCCTCGAACACGCGCGCGTGCACGAACCCCGATCCCGGCGCCGGCTCCTGTCGCCACGCCACCGCGCCCTGGCCAAAGCCGGCGACGTCCAGCGACAGCTCGTCCGCTGGGCCGTTCAGGGGGTGGCCGTTATAAGTGCTCGGCGAGACGTCGAGCAGGTTGCCGGGCGCCATCCCGAAGATGCGACGGGCGTAGATGCGGTTGACAAACGAGTCGTCGGGCTCCTGCCATGCCAGCAGGCCCTGGCCGGTCAGGTCGATCGCCACCCGCGGCGAGTTGACCGTCGTCGGCTGCGGAACAGGCTGGTTGACATTGCGGTTTAGCGGCTGGCCAAACGAGCTCCAATACTGGCCGTCGAAGCGGGCCATCCGGATTTCGTCGAGTACGTAACCCGGCGGGATATTCGGCGTCGAGGGGCCAGAGACGGCCGTGATCACGCGGTAGGAGACGAGCGCCTGCCCGGCCAGGTTCATCGCGATCGACGGGTAGGTGCTGGTCGCCTGGCCGATGTTCAGGTCCACCGGCACCGGTGGTTGAAAGCCAGTCGAACCGGGGTCCATCGTCGCGGAGAACAGACCGTCGGTCGTGGAGGAGTAGTGATTTGCCCACACCACCACCAGGCGCCCCCCCTCGCCGGCCGCGATCGCCGGGAACGAGGAGTCAAACTGCTCACCGACGTCCACGCGCTGAGGCTTGCCCCACTGGCCACCGACGTACTGAGCCACGAAGATATGCACACGGCCTTCCACG
>DATAQR010000135.1:0-10331 GCA_036264565.1 Solirubrobacteraceae bacterium
TGGGGGATCCAGTTGCCCTGGTAGCCCTCCGGCGGCAGGCCGCACTCCCGCGCGAGGCGCACCGTCGGCTACTTGACGTGGTGCTCCGGCCAGAACGAACCCACGCCCACGCGGACCTCGTCGCCCGCCGGGAAACTACAGCCATAGCCCGCGCGGATGCAGCGCGTGTCGATCCACAGCTCCATCTCCTCGCCGGCGCCCACCGGGTGGACCTCCAAGCCGCGTGAGAGCCGCGCGTTGGGCGGCTGGATCGCCGCGGCGTTTGAGAGCACCCGCCGCCAGCCGAGACCGTCGACGATCAGGGGCGCGCGCAGCTCGCCGCGGTCGGTGTGCACGGTGAAGCCCTCGCGACGCGCGACGGTCGCCGTCTCGAACTCGATCTCCGGGGTCTGTGCCCGCTGCCACAGCAGCGCGCACAGCTCGCGGTAATCGAAAGTCGAAAACGTCCACGGGAGCTTCCAGCGCGAGCTCGTCCACGGTGTGTGCACTGTCAACTCGTCGAAGGTCTGACGCAGCGAGGCCATCAGGTCGAGACTCTCCAGCCACCCCGTCGGGATGCCGCAGGCTGAGGTCTGGCGCTCGCCGATCTCGTAGCGGTCGATCACGAGGACCCGTGCGCCCGATCCCGCCAGCTCGCGTGCGACCGCGAGACCCGCGAAGCTCGCGCCGCAGACGAGCACGTCGCAGTCGCGCTCGAGGGTCGTTCGCTGCGCTCCGCGCTTCGTCGCTCTCACCGGCATGACTTGCGCAATGATAGGAGCAGCCCCGATCTGCGGCCCTCGCGTCCCGCTTTCGCGTAGGCGGCGTCCGCGGCCAGCAACGCTGCGCTAGGCTTCGAGCCGTGCAAGCACTGATCGAGAAACCCGAGGCCCACGTGGTCGACGGCTCCAACGGACTCCTGCTCGAAATCGACGGGCAGATAGTCCCCAACTACGACGCCACCCTGAAGCCCTTCGAGGAGGGCGACGTAGTCACGGGTCGCGTTGTGCGCATCGACAAGGACGAGGTCCTAGTTGACATCGGTTACAAGTCCGAGGGCGTCATCCCCTCCGGCGAGCTCTCCATTCGCAAGTCGGTCGACCCCAACGACGAGGTCTCCCTCGGCGAGGAGGTCGACGCGATCGTCATGACCAAGGAGGACCAGGACGGCCGCCTGATCATGTCCAAGAAGCGCGCCCGCTTCGAGAAAGCATGGCGCCGCATCGAGGCCGCCGCGGAGTCCGGCGAACCGGTCGAGGGCACCGTGATCGAGGTCGTCAAGGGCGGGCTGATCATCGACATCGGGGTGCGCGGCTTCCTGCCCGCCTCGCTCGTGGACATCCGCCGCGTTCCCAACCTCGACGAGTATCTCGGTACGCAGATCGAGACGAAGGTGATCGAGCTTAACCGCTCGCGCAACAACGTCGTGCTCTCGCGCCGCGCCGTGCTCGAGGAGGAGCGCAAGGAGGTGCGCCAGCAGATCCTCGACCGCCTACAACCAGGACTGGTCGTAGAGGGGCAGATCTCCAACATCGTCGACTTCGGCGCGTTCGTCGACCTAGACGGGATCGACGGGCTGATCCACATCTCCGAGCTGTCCTGGTCGCACGTTAATCATCCCTCGGAGATCCTGAACATCGGCGACACCGTGCAGGTCAAGGTGCTCGACATCGACCGCGACCGTCAGCGCATCTCACTTGGGCTCAAGCAGACCCAGGAAGATCCCTGGCAACGGATCGTCGATACTTACAACGTCAACGACGAGCTGGCCGGCAAGGTCACTAAGGTCGTCACCTTCGGCGCGTTCGTCGAGGTGCTAGACGGGGTCGAGGGGCTCGTGCACATCTCCGAGCTGGCCGGCCACCATGTCGAGAGCCCGCGCGAGATCGTCCATCCGGGCGATGAGATCCGCGTGAAGATCCTCGAGATCGACTCTGAGCGCCGGCGCCTGTCGCTGTCGGCCAAGCGCGTCGAGGACCAGATTTTGCCGCTCAAGCGAGCAGATGGCGAGGTCGCCGAGGCCGAGCCGGTCGCCGAGCAAACAGCCGAGGCTGAGCAGCCGAGCGCTGAGCAGCCGCAGGCGGTCGAAGAGCCGGCCGAGCAGGCATCCGTCGAGCTTGAGACTGCGCTCGCCGAGGACGCCGCGACCGAGGCACCCGCTGAGGAGCCTGCGGCAGAGGCACCCGTGGCGGAGGAGACCGTCGCGGAGGAGACCGTCGCGGAGGAGCCTGCTGTCGAGGAGCCGCAGGCTGCGGCCGACGCCGAGCCGGCCGAGCAGCCGCAAGGCTGACAGGGCAGATCGTGACAGCGGTGCCGTTCGTCGGGCTGACCGGCGGGATGGGCGCCGGCAAGTCGACCGCGCTGAAAGCGCTCCAAGAGTTGGGGGCGCAAGTTCTCTCTACCGATGCCGTCGTACACGAGCTCTACGGCGACGAGCGCGTGCGCGACGCCGTCGTCGAGCGTTGGGGGGACGAGGTGGCGCCCGGCGGGGTGGTCGATCGCAGCGCGGTCGCCGCCAAGGCGTTTGCCGGCGGCGAACAGGAGCGGCGCTGGCTGGAGGGGCTGTTGTGGCCACTCGTCGGTGCGCGGATCGCCGGCTGGCTCGAGCACGTACGCGCGCTGCGGCCGGCGCCGAAGGCCGCGGTCGTCGAGGTGCCGCTGCTGTTCGAGGCGGGAATGGAGGGCGGCTTTGACGCGACGATCGCCGTGATCGCGCAGGAGCAGACGCGCCGCGAGCGTGCCAACGGCCGCGGGCACGTGCTTGCCGGCGAGCGCGCGGCCAGGCAGCTCTCCCAACAGGAAAAGGCGCAACGTGCGACCTTTATCGTGCATAACGACGGCAGCGTCGAGGACTTGCGGCGCGAGTTGGCCGAGGTTCTTGCCAAGCTGTCGGGATGAGTGCCCAGCGCTCGTCGGCCACCGCTCGCCGTCGCAACAACTACAGGTCCTCAACGCGCGCATCGCGCCGCGCTCGAACGTCGTCTGGGCGATCTGGGCTGCGCGCACTGGTGGCTAGCGGCGCGCTCATCGCGCTCATCGTCATCGTGGTCGCGCGCGTCCAGCACGATCACACAAGCGGCGGGCTGCCGTTGACCGACGCGGCGGTTATCCGCGAACAGGCCGCCGAGAAGCATCTCGATCCCGCGCTGGTGGCGGCGGTGATCTACGCCGAGACAAAGTTCGAACCGCGCACGTCCGCGGCCGGGGCGCTCGGTCTGATGCAGATCGAGCCGGCGACCGCCGAATACATCGCCCACCTCTCCGGCGGAATCCGCTTTACGACTGGAGACCTCGCCACCCCAAAGATCAACGTCGCCTACGGCAGCTGGTATCTGCGCTACCTGCTCCAGCATTACGAAGGTAACGAGATGCTCGCCGTCGCCGCCTATAACGCCGGTCTGGCAAACGTCGACAGCTGGGTGGCGAAAGCGCGAGAAGAAGGGCACGGGCTGTCCGTGTCCGAAATCCCCTTCCCCGAGACCAAAGCCTATGTCGAACGGGTGCTGCGCGCACAGCGCGAGTACAGAACCACCTACCCGCACGCGCTCGGGCTAACGTAGAGAGCGGTGCCTCCGTTCCGCCTGGACTCCGCCTTCACGCCGACGGCCGATCAGCCGCGCGCGATCGAGCAGCTCTCCGAAGGAGTGCTCGAGAAACTGCGCTTCCAGACGCTGCTCGGCGCCACCGGGACCGGCAAGACGATGGCGATGGCCGGGGTGATCGAGCAGGTGCAGCGACCGACGCTTGTGATCGCGCACAACAAGACGCTTGCTGCGCAGCTCTGTAACGAGTTCCGCACTTTCTTCCCGGATAACGCCGTCGAGTACTTCGTCTCCTATTACGACTACTACCAGCCCGAGGCCTACGTGCCCTCGCGCGACCTGTACATCGAGAAGGATTCCGCCATCAACCAGGAGGTCGACCGCCTCAGGCACGCCGCCACCGCCGCCGTGTTCGCGCGCCGCGACGTGATCGTCGTCGCATCCGTCTCCTGCATCTACGGGCTGGGGTCGCCGGAGACGTATGAGATGAACATGCAGATCCTCAGACGCGGTGAGGAGATCGACCGCGACAAGCTGCTGCGCAAGCTCGTCTCGATCCAATACACACGCAACGACTCAGTTCTTGCGCGCGGGAGCTTCCGGGTGAGAGGGGAGACGCTCGAGGTGTTCCCCGCCTATGCCGAGACCGCCTTTCGGGCAACGCTGTTCGGAGATGAAGTCGAGCGACTGCAGCACTTCGATCCCCTCACCGGCGAGCTGATCGAAGACGATCTCGAGCACGTGGCGATCTGGCCGGCCACGCACTACAACGTCAAGGAAGGGTCGATCGACGCGGCCGTGGCGGAGATCGGCCGCGAGCTGAACGAGCGCTGCGCGGAACTGGAGGCCGACGGCAAGCAGCTGGAGTCCCACCGGCTCAGACAGCGCACCCAGTACGACATGGAGATGCTGCGCGAGATGGGGTTCTGCTCAGGGATCGAGAACTACTCGCGCATCCTCGACGGGCGCAAACCCGGCGATCGGCCCTACTGCCTGATCGACTACTTCCCCAAGGACTTCGTCTGCTTCATCGACGAGTCTCACCAGACCGTTCCCCAGATCGGCGGCATGTTCGAGGGAGACCGCTCGCGCAAGCGCACGCTCGTCGACTACGGCTTCAGGTTGCCGAGCGCGATGGACAACCGGCCGCAGACCTTCGAGGAGTTCCTGTCGATCACGCCGCAGCTGATGTTCGTCTCGGCCACGCCCGGCGAATACGAGCGCACCCGCTCGCAGCGGATCGTCGAGCAGATCGTCAGGCCGACCGGGATCGTCGATCCTGACGTGCACGTCCGCGAGACGCGCAACCAGATCGACGACCTGATGAACGAAATCCGAAAGCGTGTCGACGTCGACGAGCGCGTGCTCGTGACCACCCTGACCAAGAAGATGAGCGAGGACCTCTCCCAGTACCTGGCCGAGATGGGGTTCAAGGTGCGCTATCTGCACTCGGAAATCGACACGCTCGAGCGCATCCAGATCATCCGCGACCTGCGGCTGGGGGAGTACGACGTGCTCGTCGGCGTGAACCTGCTGCGCGAGGGGCTCGACCTACCTGAGGTCTCGCTGGTGGCGATCCTCGACGCCGACAAGGAGGGGTTCCTCCGCGGCGAGACCTCTCTGATCCAGACGATCGGGCGGGCTGCCCGCAACGTCAAGGGGACGGTGCTGATGTATGCCGACCGGGAGACCGCCGCCATGCGCGCGGCGATCGAAGAGACCGACCGCCGCCGCGCGATCCAGCTCGCCTACAACGAGGAGCACGGGATCACCGCCGCCACGATCGTGAAGGGGATATCCGACATCGCCGAGTTCCTGCAGTCCGAGTCGAAGGTGCCGAAGGGGCGGCGCAAGCGCAGCGCCACGCGAGCGAAGGCTAAAGAGATGCCTCAGCACGAGCTGGAGCGGATGGTCGTCGAGCTGGAGGAGGAGATGATCGAAGCGGCGGACGACCTCAGGTTCGAGTACGCGGCGCAGCTGCGCGACGAGATCCGCGAGCTGCGACGCGAGTTGCGCGACGTGCAGGAAACCGAGGCGCCGGCATAGTCTGCGCCGCCGGCGCGCGCGGCGGTTCGTTAGCCTGACGCTGTGAGCTTGCCACAGCAGAGCACGAGACGGCCGATTATCCAGCTGAGCGCGTTGGAAGAGACGTTGCGAGCAGCGAGGGCCGATGTGGTGGCCTTGCGGGAGCTGTCCGCGGCACTCGCGCAGGCGCTGGACACGCTCGACGCCGAGCTTCAAGAGCTTGCCCAGCAGGTGCGCAGCGAGAGCTCCGAAGCGTCCACGTCCGCGGACCGACCGGCGCGCAGCGACGATCTCGACGGTGCGCGACTGGTCGCGCTGAACATGGCCCTGAACGGCGATTCGCGCGAGGCCGCCGACCGCTACCTGGCCGAGAATTTCGACGTGCCCGACCGCGAGCGGCTGCTCGACGAGGTGTACGCGGCGATCGAAGGGTAGGGCGGGTCCGCTTGCTCCCGTCCTCGCAGCTATGCGGCTGATCGACCTTTGCCATCTCGGCCACGAGCGCGTGATCGGCTCCTGGCTGGTTGGCGATGTGCTGATCGATCCGGGGCCGGAGAGTTGTCTGGAGACGCTGCTCGCGGGACTCGACGGGCAAGAGCCGCGCGTGATCGCGCTTACACACATTCACTTGGATCACGCTGGGGCCACGGGGACACTGGTTAAGCGCTTCCCAGGCGCCGAGGTATGGGTGCACGAGCGCGGCGCCCGCCACCTGATCGACCCAGCCAAGCTGCTCGCTAGTGCTGGGCGACTGTACGGCAAGGACATGCAGCGGCTGTGGGGCAAGGTGCTACCGGTGCCGGCCGAGCGCGTGCGCCAGTTGCAGGGTGGCGAGACGCTCGATACCCCATTCGGGGCACACGGCGGTTTTCGCGTCGCCTACACGCCGGGGCACGCCTCCCACCACGTCGCCTATCTGCACGAGGACAGCGGGACCGTCTTCAGCGGGGATGTCGGCGGCGTGCGGATCGCGCCCAACGGGCCGGTGCTGGCGCCGACGCCACCGCCCGATATCGATCTGCCGGCTTGGCGACAGTCACTCGAGCAGATCGAAGTGTGGCGGCCCGTCGCGATCGCGCCAACCCACTTCGGCCGTTACGAGTATGTCCCCGAGCATCTCGCGCAGCTACGGGAGCGCCTCGGCGAGTGGGAGCGCCTGGCCGCCGGCGGCGATGAGAGCGAGTTCGCACATGTTCTCGGCGAGCGGATGCACGTCGACGGCGACCCCGACGCCGCGCGCGCCTACCAGCAGGCGATGCCCGCGGACCAGAGCTATGCGGGGATGCGGCGGTACCTCGAGAAGCAGTGAGCGGTGAGTGCATCGCGCGTCGCGATACGCGGCCGATATGCGGACAATCCGCTACGGCCTGTTATGCTCCCAGCGATGCACAATGCAGACAGTTGTACATGTCAAAATCGGGTTCCATTTTGAGGGCGACAGGAGGGTGGCTCTTGCCGGCATCGCGTAATCCGCTGGCCCCTACGGGTAGAATGGGACCATGGCGACGCAGACGGTCCCGGCAACGCTTCACCGTTTCGACACGGAGACGTACAACCGCATCGTGGCTTCGGGCGCTCTCGACGGTCAGCCGGTCGAACTGATCGATGGGTTGCTGGTCGAGCATATGAGTCCTCAGAGCCCGGAGCACGCGGCGCTGATTGCGCGACTTACACGCCACCTTGCGGGAGCGCGCGGTTGGTTGTGCGTGCAACTGCCGCTCGAAGTGCCTCCAGACTCCGAGCCCGAGCCTGACCTCGCGCTGGTTGAGCAGGAGCCCTCCCCCAAGCAACACGTACGTTCCGCTCTGCTCGCCGTGGAGGTCTCGGTCAGCACGCACAAGCTGGATCGCGGGGCAAAGGCCACGCTCTACGCGCGGGCAGGCGTGCCCATCTACTGGGTGGTCGACGCGACCTCCAAGGCCGTTGAGGTCTACACCCGTCCAGATGAAGGAAGCTATCGCCGCTCCGTGGTCTACAGGCCCGGTGCGCGCTTGCCGTCGCCCGCGCCGGGAGTCGATGACCTCGAGATAGCGACGCTGTTCGCAGGCATCGGCGACTGAACGACTGCGTACCGGAGACGTCGGCCGAGAAAGATCTGACACACGAGGGTCAACTCTGGGTGATGGAAACCTCGTCCATGTAGCTCAAGCCGGCTGCCGCTCGCAGGGCGATGTTTTGGTGCTTGGTGACGTACCAGTAGTGAATGATCGCCGGGATCAGCAGAAGTCCGCCCGGGAAATAGAGCAAGAAGGCAGTCATCGGATTGATCTGATGTTGGCGCTCCACCCCTGCGAGGCGCTGTGCGCGCTTGATGCGCTGACCGTAGTTGTAGACGGACAGCAGCGGCGGCACGATGAGCCAGCCACCGATCAGGACGGCGAGCACGGATTGGGCCGGGCTTGACTGAGCGAGGTTCTGGTCGTCCTCGGAAATCCCGACGTCCTTGAGCTCGTCGTTGACGAAATAGTACCAACAGAAGTAGTAGATCCCGAGTGTCAGGATCGCCAAGCCAAGCCCGACCCAGAAACTTCTGATCTTCCCGTTGCCGCCTTTGCCGAACTCGACTTCCTGTGCCATTTGACGTCCTCCATGTCCGAATGCTGTTTAGCCCGGCGTCGGGAAAGTCCCCGTACGGAGCAGAGCAAGACCCGCGTCCGTGAGTCTATGGACAAAGAGCAGGATGTGTCATGTCATCGGAATCGTATTCTCGGCAGTGGGGTCGAAAATCGTCAGACCTTCGAAGTATCGGCTGTAGAAACCACGATCGCGTGTGAGTAGGCGGTCCGCGCGCGCCATCGCGTGAGCGCCGATTATGAAGTCGGCTATCACGCGCTCGCGCGTGCCGCCCGCCTGTCGGTATTCACGCCATGCCTCGCCCGCGGCGATCGACTCAGTCGCGCCTATAGGCGAGAAGTCGACGCGCAACTTTGCGAGGGCCTCCTCTGCTGCGATGGCTTCGGCAAACGAAGCGCTGGTCTCCGCCCAGACGACCTCGCATGCAATCACCCCGCCCCCGGCGATGCATGTGCGCAAAGCCTCGGCCGAGCTGCGGCCAAACCTTGGGTCGGCGCCGAGAATGTCGAGCAGCACACCTGTATCGACGGCGGTAATCACGCGTCAGGCTCGCCGCGTAGTCCACCCAGCACCTCGTCCGTGCTCTCGCCCAGGTCGAGAATCCCGTAGACAGCGCCAATCGGGTCTTGGCGGCCGGTCGCCTTGCTCACCACTATGCGGCCCTGCTCCTCTGTGAAGTCGAGTCGGTCGCCCGGCCTGATACCGAGACGGTCGCGCAGCGGCTTGGGGACGGTCACCTGCCCCTTCTCAGAGATAGTACTGTACATACCAAAGTACAAAATCAGATTCTTTACCAACTAAATCCTACCACACAAGGGTGTATGTACAGCCCCACCCCAAAGTTCGCGCTAGCCACAACACCCACACCGACACCCCCAAGGCTCCGCGAACAAGCGCCCACACCCACCCAAGGGGATCCGCGAACGCGACGAGCATGCGAACACGCGTTCGTCTCAATAGAATGTGTCCCAAGACATGCCCGCCAGCCCCGCGAAAGCCCCCACCAGCAACATGATCGTCGTCTCCGGGGCGCGCGAGCACAACCTCAAGGACGTCTCGCTCACCCTGCCGCGCGACGCGCTTGTCGTCATCACCGGGCTATCGGGCTCGGGCAAGTCGAGCCTTGCCTTCGACACGATCTACGCCGAGGGGCAACGCAGATACGTCGAGTCGCTGTCCGCTTACGCGCGGCAGTTCCTGGGGCAGATGGACAAGCCCGACGTCGACTCGATCGAGGGGCTCTCGCCCGCCATCTCGATCGATCAGAAGACGACCTCGCGCAATCCCCGCTCGACCGTCGGCACCGTCACCGAGATCTACGACTACCTGCGGCTGCTGTGGTCGCGCGTGGGCAAGCCGCACTGTCCGATCTGCGGGCGGCCGATCACCGGACAGTCGGCCGAGCAGATCATCGATCAGACGATGGAGTTGGCCGAGGGGACGCGCTTCATGGTGCTGGCGCCGGTCGTGCGCGGGCGCAAGGGGGAGTACGGCAAGCTGCTCGAGGAGATGCGCGCGGACGGGTTCGCGCGCGTGAAGATCGACGGGCGCATCCGCATGCTCGAGGAGTCGATCGTGCTCGACAAGCGCTACAAGCACGACATCTCGGTCGTCGTGGACAGACTGGCGATGCGCCACGACGTACGCAAGCGGCTGGCGGACTCGATCGAGACGGCGGTGGGCCTGGCCGACGGTCTCGTCGAGATCGAGATCGTCGGTAAGAGCGCCGCGAATGATGGGGAGGGGGCCGGCCTTACGGCCGCCCATTCTGGTTTGCCTGGTGAGCAAACAGGCGTGCGTCATTCAAGCGGCGCGCTCGGAACCAAGGCTGCCAATGCCCAGATCGTCCCGGGGGCAAAGCCCGAGCCCGGAACGCTGTTCACCTTCTCGGAGAAGTTCGCCTGCCCCGAGCACGGGCCCTCGCTGGTCGAGCTGGAGCCGCGGATCTTCTCGTTTAACTCGCCGCACGGCGCCTGCGAGCGCTGCACCGGACTCGGCTCTCAGATGGTGATCGATCCCGATCTGGTCGTCCCCGATCCCACCCTGTCGGTCGGCGAAGGCGCGATCGCGCCTTGGGCCAACAGCGCCTCCAACTACTACGAGCAGGTCTCAGAGGCGATCGCTAAGCGCTACAAGGTCGATCTGTTCGCGCCCTGGGAGGATCTGCCGAAGGAGCACCGCGAGCTGTTCCTCTCAGGCACCAACGGCGAG
>DATAQR010000030.1:0-25606 GCA_036264565.1 Solirubrobacteraceae bacterium
ATCAGGGCCAGCCAGCCGCCGCGACCGCCCGAGCCACTTGCCTTCCCGCCGCTGGCTCGTGTGGCCGAGCAGCATCGCACCGAAGTCTCGACACGCCGGTGAGCGGCGAGCCGGGCCGCCTGGAGGCGCTCAGCTCGCGCATCCTCGCGCTGCATGAGATGCTCGACTCGCTGCGCGTTGCGCATCAATTCGGTGGAGCGATCGCCCTGGCCTGGTACCGCAACCCCCGTGCTACCACCGACATCGACGTGAACGTGACACTCGCGCCCGAGGACGCCGAGCCGCTGCTGGGCGCACTCACACATCTCGGGGTGAGCGTCACCGCGGAGGATCGCGCGTCGATCGAGCGCGACGGCCAGGCTCGCCTCGACTGGGACGGCTACTACCTGGACGTCTTCTGTGCCACGCTCGCTCTGCATCGCGAGATGGAGACGGACGCGCGCGACGTGGCATTCGGCCCCGCGCGCATACCGATACTCAGCCCCGAGCACCTGATCGTGTGCAAGGCCGTCTTCGATCGGCCGAAGGACTGGGTTGACATTGAAGAGATCGTCGCCTGGGGCACGGCGATCGAGGCGGCGGAGGTCCTGCGCTGGATTGATGAGATGCTTGGCGATGACAGCGCCCAACACGTTCGATTGACTGAACTGCTCAGCCCCGCGGAGTGAGCCGGCGGCGTTACCGCCGCTCGGCGACCACCCGCGCCCCCTTTGAGGGCACGAGCACGATCGCGCGGCGGCTGGTGCGCTCCGGGCGCGGGGCGACCGGGTGAAAGCGCAGCGCTCCGACCAACTCCTCCAGCACGATTTTCGCCTCGAACTGAGCGAAGGCCGCGCCGATGCAGCGCCGCACCGATCCGCCGAACGGCAGCCATGCCCCTGCCGGAGGGCGGGCGTCTAGAAAGCGGGTCGGGTCAAATCGCCACGGCGCCGGATATACATCGGCGCGCCTGTGCACCAGCAGCGTCACCGGCAGCACGTCCACTCCCTTCGGCAGGTCGTAGCCGGCGATCGTCAGCGGCTCGCGCAGGCGCCGCACAACCCCGCCGGTCGGCGGGTGCAGGCGCAATGCCTCAGTCACGACGGCGTCGGTGAATGCTCCACCCTCGGTGGCGAGCCGCTCCTGGCTGGCCGGATCGCGTGCGAGGTCATGGATCGCCCAGGAGAGCAGGGTGGCGGTCGTCTCGTGCCCGGCGATCAACAGCGTCATCAGTTCGTCGCGAAGCTCGGCGTCTGATAGATGCTCGCCGTTCTCGTCGACCGCCTGGATCAGCATCGAGAAGATGTCCTCGCGCTCGTGCAGGTCGCTGAGGCATCTGCGGCGGGCGATCTCAGCGAGGATCTCGCGGTCTACACGCTCGCGTTGGCGCCGGAAGGATGGCACCAGCTCCAACCGGTCCGGGCCGACAAGGAAGAAGAACAGCACACGGCGCATGTCGGTCAGCCAGGAGATCATGTCGCGCAAGGCGCCCCCGAGTTGGTCGATGCGCTCCTGCTCCTGAACACCGAAGACACAACTCATGATCACGGAGAACGTCAGCTCCTGCATGCGTGGCAGTGCCGCCGTCGGCTCGCCCAAGGGCCACTGTGCAATTTGCTCGGCGGCAGCGACGCGGATCGTCTGCTCGTAGGCGCGCATGCGCTCTCCGTGAAAGGGCGGCAGCACGAGCCGGCGGCGGTGCAGATGCTCCTCGCCGTCAAGTAGGAGCAGGTTGCGCATGCCAAGCGCCGGAGCGAGTGTCTGGTTTGCCTTGCCGGAGTCGACCTCATTCGGTCCGTGCGAGAAGACTTCCCTGACGGCGTCGGGATGGGCGATCGCGATCCACTCGCGTCCGAGCAGCCGCAGCGTGAACACGTCGCCGTAGCGACGGTGGGCCGCGGCGAAGTAGCCGTCGGGGTCAAGGGTGAAGCGCACTGTGTCCCACAACAGCGACCCTCGTGCTCCTGGCGGCGACTTTGCCTCGCGTCGCGCCTGAGTGTCTGGCTGACGGGTCTGAGACTCGAGCGTCGCGTTCATGGGATCGCCTCCGTTCTGTGAGCCTGCGGTGGTGCTGGTGCCCGAAGGCAGCGGCAATCTCCTCAGAAAGATGTTCTCACAAGCCGGGTCGCTAAGGGCTCGCGTCGCGGGCCCTACGCCGCGGCGCCGGCCATGCGGCGCTTGCGCTGCGAGCGGCGCGAGAGCAGCGCACCCCAATCCGCGTCGTCCATCTGCGAGGGCTCGGTCTGCAGCAGGAACTCGAGCAGCACCGCCGCCAGCGCCTCGGGCTCTTCCAGGTGCGGGAAGTGCGCAGCGCCCGGGATCGTTCGAAAGCGCGAGTGTGCCACCGCTTCATGGGCGCTGCGGCCGTGCTCCAGCGGGATCGTGTTGTCGCGCTCGCCCCAGACGATCATCGTCGGCATCGACTCGAGCAGGTACAGGCGGTCGGTGGCGCTGACGCGCTGGCCGCGCACGTCGATCACCGAGCGCAGTGTGTGCAAAAACGCCTCTCGCGCCTGCGGTCGCTCGAGCGGGCGCAGCGCGCGAGCGACCGCCTGCACGTAGGTGCCGTGGCGCACGCCGCGAGCGCGTAGACGACCGCCTGCGTCATACAGGGCGCCGAGCAGGCGCGGATGCGCGGCCAGCGACAGCGCCGCCGACACTCCCGGCAGCGCCGCGGTGCGCAGCATCGGACTGACCTCGTGGCCGAGTCCGCCGCTGGAGACCAGCACTAGGCGCTCCACACGGGCGGGGAACTGGTAGAAGAACTGCATCGCCACGCCACCGCCGAGCGAATGCCCGACGATGGTCGCGCGCTCAACCCCCAGTGCGGTCAGCAGGTCGCGAATGCTGGCGGCGTGGGCGCCCAGCGAGTAGTCGCCGCGTGGCGCCGCCGAGTCGCCGTGGCCGATCAAGTCCGGCGCTATCACGTTGTGATCGGCGGCTAGCTGGAGCGCCACCGACTGCCAATGGCTCGAGGAGTTGAGCATCCCGTGCACGAGCACGACAGCCGGCCCCTCGCCCGCAATGCGGTAGAAGGCGCGACGCCCGTGTAGCTCGATCTGCCACTCGTCGAACTCAGGCACCGCGGCAACACTAGCAATGGCGCAGCTCATCGCACCCTTCTCGGCGAACTCGTCAGGAGCCAGGAAGGCCCCCTTTTAGGCGCTGGCGGCGCCCTCGGCTCGGTGCGCCGGCGCCTCGCCCCACAACTGCTCCAAGCGATAGAACTCGCGAGTAGCGGGCGTGAAGATGTGCACGACCACATCGAGGTAGTCCATCAGGATCCAGTCGGCGCTGCTCAACCCCTCCACGCGGCGCGGAAGCAGGTCGTGCTCGTGCTTGAGCCCCTCCAGGATGGCGTCGTGGATCGCCTTGGTCTGGCGCTGGTGTTGCCCGAGCAGATCACAAACCAGTCGGTGTAGCCAAGCACCTCGCGCAGATCGATCTCGACCACCTCGCCGGCCTTCTTGTCCTCGGCGTAGCGACGGATCTCGGCCAGCAGCTCTCCCGGACTCACGCGCCACCTCCGCTCCCGCTCGTAGCCGGTGTGCGGCCGTAGAGCTCGTGCTCGTTGATGTAGGCGGCGACCTCGGCGCCGACCAGCGGCTCGATCGGCTGGCCGGAGGTGAGCGCACGTCGTACCTGCGAGGAGGAAATGTCGCGGGGCGACATTGTTAGGAAATCGGCGCGCTCGCTTGCACCGAGCGGACCCAATGTAGCCATGACCTGCTCGCGGGAGACCCCCTCACGCTGTGCAACCGCCACCCGTGCGAGCCCCACGATCTCGCCCGGCTCGCGCCAGGAGTCAAGCGTAGCCGCCATGTCGGCGCCGAGGATCAGCGTCAGCTCTGCATCTGGATGACTGTCATGGATGCTTCTCAGCGTATCGACGGTGTAGGACGGCCCGGGCCGCTCGAGCTCAACAGTGCACACCTTGATCCGCGACTCGTCGCTGCTGGCAAGTCGGCACATCTGCGCGCGGCGATCTGCTCCCGGATCCCAAATGACCGGCTTGTGAGACGGGATCAAGGACGGCACCAACAGCACACACTCGAGACCGAGCTCGCCCAGTGCGGCCCGTGCCAGCTCGATGTGGCCCGCGTGCGGCGGGTTGAACATGCCGCCGAGGATCCCGATGCGCGAATGCGCCGGCGGCTGCTCAGGCGCGGACGTGGCCGGAGCCCTCGACGAGGTACTTGAACGTGCACAGCTCGCGCAGGCCGATAGGTCCGCGCGCGTGCAGCTTCTGCGTGGAGTTGCCGATCTCCGCGCCCATCCCGAACTCACCGCCGTCGGTGAAGCGCGTGGAGGCGTTGACGTACACGCAGGCCGCGTCGACCCCCAGCTGGAACGCTCGTGCGCTGGCCGCGTCGCGGGTCAAGATCGCCTCGGAGTGCCCCGAGCCGTGCTCCTCGATGTGCTCGATCGCCTGCTCGACGGAGTCGACCACACCGAGCACCAGCGTGAGCGCGAGGTACTCGGTGCCCCAGTCCTCCTCGCCGACGGGCAGCAGGTCGGCAGCGTGCTCGACGGCAGCGTGCTCGTCGGCCAGTGCAAGCGCGCGCTCCTCCGCACGGATCTCGACGCCCTCGGCGCGCAGCGCGGCGATCGCACGTGGCAGGAAAGCCGCCGCAGCGTCAGCGTGCACGAGCAGCGTCTCGGCCGCGTTGCACACCCCTGGCCGCTGCGTCTTGGCGTTGAGCACGACCGCCAGCGCCTCGTCGAGGTCGGCCGAGGCATCGACGTACACGTGGCAGTTGCCCGAGGCGGCGTAGATGACGGGCACGGTCGCGACGTCCTTGAGCGCCGCCTTCAGCCCCTCGCCGCCGCGCGGGATCAGCAGGTCGACCACCCCTTCCTGCGTGGCCAGTTCGGCGAGATCCTCGCGCCCGCCGGGGTGGGCGGGATCCCCAATCAGGCCGATGCAGCCGTCGGGCAGCCCGGCCGCCACCGCGGCCTCGGCGGCTACCTGCGCGAGCACGGCGTTTGAGTGAGCGGCGCTGGAAGAACCGCGCAGGACGATCGCATTGCCGGACTTCAGACACAGCGCGGCGGCGTCGATTGTCACGTTCGGGCGCGCCTCGTAGACGACAGCGACAACGCCGAGCGGCACGCGCACCTTGCGGACGTCGAGCCCGTTGGGAAGCCTCTGCCCGTCGATCACCTCGCCGACGGGGTCGGCGAGCGCCGCGACCACCTCGGTCGCGGCGGCGATCCCCTCCAGGCGGTCGCCGTCCAGGCGTAGGCGGTCGAGCAGCGCAGGGCCGATGTCCGCCTCACGGCCCGCTTCGAGGTCGAGCGCGTTGGCGGCGAGGATCTCCGCCTCGCGCTCACGCAGAGCTTGGGCTATCGCCCGCAGAGCGGCGTTCTTGGTCGCGGTGTCCGTGCGCGCCAGCGCACGCGAGGCGACGCGCGCGCGAGCGCACACCTCCGCGACCGATGAGAGCGTGACCGCCATCTGCCCTAAAAGAGTAGGGCGCTCGGGCGAGCGAGGACGCTCAGGCGAGCACCATGTAGTCGCGGTGCACGGCCTCCTCGGTCGCGCGCGGCAGCACCTGCTGCACGGCCGATGACTTCATACCCATCACGCGCCGCAGCTCGCTGGCCGAGTAACTGCAGATGCCCTTGCCTACCAGCCAGCCGCTGCCGCCTAGCTCGCCGGGGCTCCCTCGGCCATCGCTCGCGTGGGGACGCTCGGCGATCTCGACCGCGTCACCGGCGTCAAAGGAGCCGAGTACCTCTACGATCCCGACCGGCAGCAGACTGGTGCCGTCCTCGCGCAGCGCCCGCGCAGCGCCCGCGTCGACGACGAGCGTTCCGTGACTGGGCTTGGCGTAGCGCAGCCACAGCTTAAACGAGGAGTGACGCGAGGCGCGCGGCGGGAAGTTGGTGCCCTCCATGTGCCCGGCCAGCACGGCCTCAAGCGCCCCTTCGCGCGCGCCGTTGCAGATAACGGTGCGAATGCCGGCGGCCGTCGCCATGTCGGCGGCGACCACCTTCGAGCGCATTCCCCCTGAGCCCAGTGGCGAGGTGGTGTGCCCGACCTCGATCCCTCCCAGCGCCTCGAAGTCGCTGACCTCGCCCACCAGCTTCGCGCCGGGATCGTGGCGCGGGTCGGCGGTGAAGAGGCCGTCGATGTCGGTCAGCAGCACGAGCAGGTCGGCGGCGGTCAGGATCGCCACCTGGGCGGCGAGGAAGTCGTTGTCGCCGAAGGAGATCTCGTCGGTTGCGGTGGTGTCGTTCTCGTTGATCACGGGCACCACCCCCCAGTCCAGCAGTGTGCGCAGCGTCTGACGCGCGTTGAGATAGTGCGTGCGCGCGCTCATATCCATGAACGTCAACAGCACCTGCGCGGAGATCAGCTCGCGCTCGCGCAGCAGCTCGTCGTAGAC
This sequence comes from Solirubrobacteraceae bacterium, assembly GCA_036264565.1. Classification (GTDB taxonomy): domain Bacteria; phylum Actinomycetota; class Thermoleophilia; order Solirubrobacterales; family Solirubrobacteraceae; genus Palsa-744. The sequence goes on from DATAQR010000030.1 coordinate 6,372, forward strand.
GCGATAGAGCTTGCCCTGTCCGACGGCGCTGGCGGCCTGCAGCTCCTGCACCACCCCCGGCCGGGCGGCAAGCCCCATAATCCGCACGCCGCGAGCGATCGCGCCCGAGGAGACGATCACGACCTCCTTGTCCTCGCCGCACAGCCCGGCGACCACGTCGCATATACGCGCGAGCACGCGCTCGCGCAGCTCGCCGTCCTCGTCGGCGACGATGCTCGACCCGAGCTTGATGACCACGCGCTTCACGGTTGAGAGCTTATGCGCAGCGCGGCCGCGCGGAGGTCCGCGCGAGCCTGTGACGTTCGAACAAGCGCACGGCGCTCAAGCGACTGTTCGCCAGCACCCTCGCCTCTACGCCGGCTCGTCCGGGTCCAGCTCGAAGGCCACCCCGGCGATCGTCAGCTCGTCGCCGGCCTGGAATCCGCGCTCCTGGAGCACGCTCAGCACGCCGATCTTGCGCAAGCGCTCCTCGACGTAGGCGAGCGCGTCCTCGTTGCCCAGGTCGTGGCGGGCGAGCAATCGCTCGATGCCGCGCCCGCTGACCGCGTACTCACCTGGGCCAACCTGCTCGACGGTGAACCCATCAGGCCCGCGCGGGCGAAAGACCATATGCTCGGCCAGCACAGTCTCGCCTGCGTCAGCGGCGTCGGCGCCGCCGCTGACAGTGATCGCGTCGGCCGCCCGCTCGCCGCGCGCCGGGACACGGTGCAGCAGCTCGGCAGCCAGCTCTGCGATGCCAAGCCCGGTCGCGCTTGATGTCACCACCACCGGCACGTCCGCCAGGCGCTCGCGCCAACGCTGCGCCTCCTCGGTCACGCGCTCGGGCGCGAGCAGGTCGGCCTTGGAGAGTGCGAGCACGCGCGGCAGCGCGGCCAAGCGGGGATCGTGCGCGACCAGCTCGCGCTCGATCGTCGCGTAGTTGCCGGCAGCGTTGGACTCTTCGCCGCCGGATATCGCGGGCGCGATGTCGAGCACGTGCACGAGCAGGCGCGTGCGCTCGACGTGCGCGAGGAAGTCGTGCCCGAGTCCTGCCCCCTCGCTGGCTCCCTCGATCAGACCCGGGATGTCGGCGATTACCAACTGGCTCTCGTCTGCTCCATCTGCCCCGAATGGGGTATCGAGCACGCCGAGCACCGGAGAGAGCGTCGTGAAGGGATAGTCGGCGACCTTCGGTGCCGCGCGAGTGAGCCGCGCAAGCAGCGAGGACTTGCCCGCGTTGGGCAGCCCGACCAGCCCGACGTCGGCCAGCAGCTTCAGCTGCAGCTCGACCCACCCCTGCTCGCCGGCGAGCCCGCGCTCGGCGAAGTGCGGCGCTTGCCGGGTGGGGTTGGCAAAGCGCTTGTTACCCCTCCCCCCCGAACCACCGCGGGCAAGCAGCGCCCGCTGCCCGTCGGCAAGCAGCTCCCAACTGCGCCCTGCAAGTTCGCCTTCGACACCGTGCACCTGGGTGCCGGGTGGCACGCGCACGAGCAACGTCTCGCCATCGGCGCCATGGCGCAGCGAGCCTTCACCGTGCCCGCCGCGACTGGCGCGGTAGCGCCCATTGCGACGAAAGCTCTGCAGGTCGCGCAGCGAGGCGTCGCAGACGAGCACGACATCGCCGCCGCGACCGCCGTCGCCGCCGTCGGGCCCGCCGCGCGGCACGTGTGCTTCGCGGCGAAAGCCGGCCGAGCCGTCGCCGCCTGCACCTGCCCTCACTTCGATTCTGGCGCGGTCGTGCAACACAGCCCACTCCAACGTCCGCGCCGCGGACGGCGCGCTTTCTAGCTCTCGGAGAGCACGTTCACAACTCGACCACGTCGGCCGGTCGTGAACTGGACGGTCCCCGCCGCGCGCGCGTACAGCGTATCGTCCTTGCCGATGCCGACGCCGACACCCGGCTTGAAGCGGGTGCCGCGCTGGCGCACGATGATCTCGCCGCCGCTGACGGTCTGACCGGCGAATGTCTTGACGCCGAGGCGCTGCGCATTGGAGTCGCGCCCGTTACGGCTGGAACCGAGTCCCTTCTTATGCGCCATCTGAGGTGTCCTCTTTCTTCGGCGCCGGCTTCTTGGCGGCGGCGGGCTTCGTGCGAGCGACTGGCTTGGCGGCGGCCTTCGGCTCGCTCGCCTCCTCCGCGGCCGCCTTGGCAGCCGCCGACTTTGCGGCGGCGGGCTTTGCCGCCACCGGCTTGGCCGCGCTCTTCGGCGCGGCTTTGGCGGCCGCGCCCATCGATATGTCGGTCACCTCGATCCGGGTCAGCTCCTGGCGGTGGCCGGTACGGCGCTTGTAGCCGCGCTTGGGCTTGAACTTGAATACGCGTAGCTTCTCGCCGCGCTCGTGGGCGATCACCTTGGCGGTGACCTTCACCTTCTTCAGCGAAGCCGCGTCGAAGACCGCATCCTCGGAGCGGTAGAGGATCGGCTCAAGCGCCACGTTGGCCCCCGTGTCGGCAGGCAGGCGCTCGACGAGCAGGGTCTGACCCCGCTCGACGCGGTACTGCTTGCCGCCTGTCTTGACGATCGCGTACATGTCGCTTGGATTCCGGTCTCTACTCCGAGGTTGCCTGGGCCTTAGCAGCCGAACGGCGCCGTCCGCCTCTACGGCCACGGCGCCGTGTCCGGGATTGTAGGGGATCGCGCTCCTGGGCCGCACTCTCGACGACCTCGCCGGACTCGTCGAGCAGCAGCGCCGTGGCGGCGGTGCGACCGACGGTGTCGATCCTGACCATCCGCTTCTCGCCGACCTGGCGGGCGGCCCCAGCGATCGAGATGATGTAGCCGTCGAGCTTGGCCACGGCGTCATCGATGTCGTACATGTGCGGCTCGACGATCTCCACCAGCACCTCGTCGCCCTCGCGAAAAGGCAATGCCCGTTCTTCGACCTCTTCGCGCGTCCCCTGGAAGGTAATCGCGAAGTGGTCGAGCATCAGCCCTTCAGAGCCCTCGAAATGAAACGACTTGCCCGTCTGCGCCTCGAGCGCGTGCAGCACCCGCGACCCCTGGCCGGTGAACTGGGCGGTGACGCGCGGATTGATCTGCACGAGAAAGGCCTCGTCCTCGGGATGCTCGGCGGCGATGTCGCGTAGCCGCCGCTCGAACTCGATCGCGATTGTCTCCTCCGAGCGGATCACCCCCTCACCCTCGCAGGTGGGGCAGGGCCTACTCATGATCTCGCGCACCCCCTCGGTGACGTTCTGGCGGGTCATCTCTACTAGCCCGAGCCGCGAGAGCTCGGCCGTGAACGTCTTCGTGCGATCCTCGTCGAGCGCCTTGCGCAGCGTCTTCATGACCGCGTCGCGGTTGCGCGCGCGGGCCATGTCGATGAAGTCGATCACGATGATCCCGCCGATGTCGCGCAGCCGCAACTGGTTGACGACCTCCTCGGCGGCCTCCAGGTTGGTCTTGGTGATCGTGTCCTCCAGGCCCGCCCCCTTGCCGCGCCCGATGAAGCTGCCGGAGTTGACGTCGATCACGGTCAGCGCCTCGGCGTAGTCGATCATCAGGTAGCCGCCGCTGGGCAGGTCCACGCGCCGGGACATCAGCCCGTCGATCGCCTCGGTCACCTTGTAGGCGTCGAGCAGCGGTTCCTTGCCGTCCCACAGCTCGACGCGCTGCACCAACTCGGGCGCGGTGCGCGCGAAGAACGACACCAGCCGCTTGTGCTGCTGTTCGTCGTCGACGATCGCGCGCTCGAAGTGCTCGGAGAAGATGTCGCGCACAACGCGAACGGATAGGTCGGCCTCCTGGAAGACCATCGCTGGCGCCTGCGTGTCCTGTACCCGCTTCATCAGCACCTCGTGCAGCTTGTGCAGATACAGCAGCTCGCGCTCGAAGTCGGCTCGCTGAGCCCCGTGTGCAGCGGTTCGCACGATCACACCGCCGCCGCCGATGTCCAGCTTGGCGGTCTGGCGCCGTAGGCGCTCACGCTCTTTGTCATCGAGCCGGCGCGAGACGCCGACCCCCTCGCCGGAGGGCGCGTAGACCATGTAGCGCCCGGCGATCGTCAGCTCCATCGACAGTCGCGCCCCCTTGGTCTTCAAGGGATCCTTGACGACCTGCACAACGATCTCCTGCCCGGGTTTGAGCAGCTCTGCGATTTTGCTGCGCCCGGCCCCACCACGCCCGCGCTTGGGCGTCTGGACGCCAGGCAGCACGATCTCATCGACGTGCAAGAAGCCATTCTTCTCAAGGCCGATGTCGACGAAAGCGGCCTCCAGCCCGGGTAGAACGTTGTCGACCTTGCCCTTGTAGATGTTGCCGACGATCGAGCGCCCACCGCGGCGCTCTATGTACAGCTCAGCTATGCGATAGCCAACTCCCGAGCGGGCGGTGGTGCGCTTGCGAGAGCGTCCTTGTGGTGAGGCGGCGGGCGTGCCGGCGGCCTCCAGCAGCGCCACGCGCGTCTCGGCGCGATCGACGCTGACAAGTACTTGCTTTTTCAATTTGTGGTTCCAGTCTTTGTGAGTGTGTGCGTGCCGCGATCTCGATGCCCGGTGCGAGCAGAAGCCGGACCTGTGAGGTCGTAGCGGGCCCCTGCGTGGCTGGTTGTGGTTGTGGGGAGATTGCGGCTGACATCTGTTTAGTAGCGGAAGATGCTGTTCCGCGGCGCCTGTGAGGCGCCGGCCCGGACGTAGATCGATTGCAGCAGACCTACCGCCAGGAGCGTCGTTATCACCGACGATCCGCCATAGCTCATGAGCGGTAGGGTCACACCGGTTATGGGCATTATCCCAACCGCCATGCCTACGTTCACGAACACTTGGAACATCAGCATAGCTACGACGCCGCCGGCGACCAGCGTGCCGAACAGATCCTTGGACATCGTCAGGATGCGTAGCGTGCGCCAAATCAGCAGCGCATAGAGGGACAGGACAAGCGCGGCGCCGACGAATCCGTACTGCTCGCCGACGGCGGCGAAGATGAAATCGGTGTGGTCCTCGGGCACGAAGTTGAGCTTGGTCTGGGTCGAGCTTTCGCCGCGGCCGGTCTTCTGACCGGCCCCGATCGCTACCTTCGACTCCTCCTGCTGATACCCCTGCTTCTCGGGATTGCTGGAGGGATGCAGGAACGCCGTCAGACGTTCTTCCTGGAAGGGTTTGAGCACGTGCACCCCAGCCGCGGGCGCGAGCACGAGCGCGAACGTGGCCGCCGCGAGCACGAGCGCGACGATCGCGGTGAGCTGGCGCCACGACGTACCCGCGACGAACAGCAGCGTGAAGGCGATCACCATGTAGACCATCCCCGAGCCGAGGTCGGGCTGGACGATCACAAGCAGCGCCGGCAGCGCCGCGGCGGCGATCACGCGCACGGTCGTGCCGGGCGCGCGCAGCTGCCGCGCGCGCGCCACGAGGAGCGCTGAGAGCGAGAGGATCAGCAGCACCTTGCCGATCTCAGACGCCTGGAAGGAGAACAGCGGGAAGTTGATCGCGCGCTGCGCGCCGTTGGCGGCGTGCCCGAGTGCGAGCACCGCGAGGATACTGAGCAGCAGAGCCGCGTAGATGCCGTAGGCCATGTGGCGCAGGCGTGCGTAGTCAAACCGCGAGAGCGCGAGCATCAGAGCGAGCCCGACGAGCAGGTAGACGCCCTGGCGATCTACGTAGTAGCGAGGCTGGCCGGGGATCAGATGCTGGGTGGCGGCGCGCAGGGTCACGAGCGAACAGACGCCGAGCCCGATAGCCGCAAGCGTCAACAGCGGATCGAGCGGCATCCGCAACGCGCGCGCTCGCGGCACGGCGACTTCGGCGGGCGCGGCGATCGGGCTGGCGGCGGGCGGCGGGGTCACGCGGTCTTCGAGCTCCCGGAGACGTACTTCTCTGCCTGTCCAAACCACTTGGCAGCGATTAGCCGCGCGATCGGCGCCGCCGTTTCGGCTCCGAACCCGCCCTGCTCGACCGTCGTGGCGATCACGATCGGCCGCGAGTGATCTTCGATGTAGCACATGTACCACGACTGGTCTTCCTTGCCTTCGTGCTGGGCGGTGCCGGTCTTGCCGAAGACGGGATGGGCAACCTGGTTCCAGCCGGCCCAAACGTCGGCGGAGGTCCCGCCGGATTCCGAGGCCGCCTTGTGGATGCCTTCCATCACCAGTGAGAGGTCCCCGTAGTTGAGATTGACGCGACGCAGCGGTGGGAAGGAGAGGTCCTGCACGAGCGCGCCGCTTGTGTCGTCGATCTGCATCCCCAGGTGCGGGTGGGGCACCCAGCCATGGCCTTCGTGTGTGTAGGCATTGGCCAGCGCCGAGTAGGCGACGGCCATCTGCAGCGGATCGGTCAACAGGTCGCCCTGGCCGACGGCCATCTGCATGTTGTAGCCGACCGTCCAGGGCGCACCGGGTTCGGCCAGCAGTTGGCAGGTGGATACGTGCTTTTCGCGCTTGCACTGCGCTTCTTCACGATTGCGCCGCGCCAGCCATTGCCGGTCTGGCACCACGCCGGCGAATTCTTCGGGGAGGTCGATTTCAGAGGGGGTTCCGACACCCAATTCGCGGGCCTTGTTTTGGATCACGTTGCCGTGGCTGTTGGCGCGCTCGCCAACTTCGAAGAAGTAGGTGTCAGAGGACACCTTCAGCGCTTCGACCAGCGCCATCGCCGGCAGGGCGGCGTGGCCCGCGTTGCAGAAGTTCTCGCCGCCGACCATGATGCAGGGCCCCGGTCCGAACACTTCGTTCGGAGTGATGACGCCCGCTTCCAGCGCCGCCATCGCGGTGATCGGCTTGAAGGTCGAGCCGGTCGGGTACTCGCCGTCTACCGCCCTGTCGGTCAACGAGCCGGCGCCGGCGATCAGCGCGCTGTACTGCTGCTCGGTAAGCTGTTTGGCGAACACATTCGGATTGAAGCTCGGGTATGAGCCGATCGCCAGGATTTGCCCGCTGCGGGGTTCCATCGCCACGAACGCTCCGGCGTCGGCGGGCTTGCCGGCGGCCTGAGCTGCTGAGATCCCTTGGCGCAGAGCGCGTTCTGACTCCTGCTCGAGACCGAGGTCAAGCGTCAGCCGCAGGCTGTGCCCGGCGATCGCTTCTGTCTTCGGCAGCGCGGTCGGGATCGGTTCGCCGGCGGCGTTGACCTGCACGTTCTGCGCCCCTAGGGTCCCACGTAGGTAGCGGTCGTAGTAGTACTCGAGCCCCTGCTGGCCGACAACCGTCCCCTGACCGACCCCGCGAAAAGCCTGAGTCTTCAGCTCGGGTTCGTTGACCTGGCCGACGTGGCCGAGCACCTGAGCGGCCATTTCCCCGTACTTGTAGGTGCGGATCGCGACTGGTTCCTGGCGCACCCCCGGGAATTCGTTGCGCCGCTCGGAAAGGTACGTGAGCGCCCCACGCCCCGCGTCTTCCTTGATCGTCACCGGCGCATAGGGCAACTTGGTTATGCCCGTGATCACGCGTTCGTCGATCAGTCGTGGACTCAACTTGATCACTGGCGCTAGCCGATCGAACAGGTGACGAGTGCTGCTCGCCGAAGCGGGCAGTGGCGGGATCGGCACAAGACGGATGTGCGCGGCCAGGCGGCGCAGCTGGTGCAGTCGCAGGCGCTGCGCGTGCGTGATCGTGTGGCGCCCGCTCAGCTGGCGCTCAAACGCCTTGACCCGTTCGTGGGCTTCGATGTATTCGGCCTGCGCCTTGCCGAGTTCTTGCTGGTATTCGGCGGCCTGCTTGCTAACCGCGACAGGTAGCGCACCGGGAATGACCTGCACGGCGTCCTTCGTCGAGCTGGTGACGATCGGCTGTCCGGAGCGGTCGAGGATTTCACCGCGCGGCGCCGGGATAGCCAGCACGCGCTGGTCGTTGACCTTGGCCTGGTGGACGTACTGTTCGCCGGTGAGTACCTGCAGGTACCAGAGCCGGAAGAAGATGATCGCGAACATCGCCAGCGCAAAGCCGCCGAGGATCGCCACCCGCAGACCCAGTTGGGGCGATATCTGCCCGCGCGGCTCGCTCGGCTGCAGTCGCTCGATCGTGCTCATCGGCTGCGCTCCGAGGCCCGCGAGAGCGGGCTCAGCCCGCCGGTCGTGTAAGCGCGCCGACGGCGGCGGCGCGGATCCTCGGCGAGCCCCCCGATCAGGCAACGTCGCACGAGCGCCCACATCGGCAGCGCCAGGGCAGCGTCGATCAGCACGCCGATGACGATCTCGCGCAGCAGCTCCAGGCTGACCGGCGCATCGACGCCGAGCAGAAACTCGAACAGCGAATAGCCGACGGTCGCACAGGCCGCGGCCGCTGTCCCCACAAGTAGCGGCGTGAGCGCGGCCTGGGGGTCGCGCAGTTCGCGCAAGCGCCCAGCCGCGTAGCCGATCAGAGTGAATACGAGCGATGTGATGCCGAGCGTCTGCACCAGCGAGAGATCGAGCAGCAGCCCGACGGCAAAGCCGGTGATCGCCCCGACCATCGAGCCGCACAGCAGCCCCGTGAACGCGACGAGTAGCGGCGAGAGATCGACGCTGACGCCGAACAGGGGCACCTCCGAGACGACGCCGATCTGCACAAATACGACCACCACCGAGAGCACCGCCACACGCCAAAGCAGCGACCCAGGCAGCCAAGCAGCGCTCACCTGAGTGGCCGAACCGAGCGTGGAGCGAGTCGAGCTCGTGCTCATCCGCTCGCTTCGCTTGAGGCGACCTGCCCCGAGGCACCTTCTTCTTCGCCACCGCGTTCGCTTGGCGCGAGGCTCGCGGCCGTTGCGGCGAGCGCCGCCGCGCGCGAACCCGGTGGAGCGGTCAGGACCTGGACGGTGCCAAGGTTGCGCAGGTCGGCCAGCGGCGAGACGTTCAGCGTTCGGTAGGCCGACTGTTCGTTTTCGGAGGTGACCGTCCCAATCGGGATCCCCCTCGGAAACAGCGATTCGCCCCCACTCACGACGGTGCCCGAGGTGACAACGTAGTCGCCCCGCGGCACTCGCGCGCCCGAGAGGAAGCGCATCAGCAGATGGCCAGGTTCGCCGACCTGTGGCTGCAGCATGCCGAGGGTGCCGGTGGCGCTGACACGCGCACTGACTTCGACTTCGCTGTCGGTGATCAGGCTGACGACGGCCCCGTCGGAGACGACCCGGGTGACCTTGCCGATCAGCCCTTCGTCGTCGATCACCGGGTCGTTTACGCGCACGCCGGCGGATGAGCCCGCGTCGATGCCGATCGTCAGGTACCAGACGTTTGGCGACTGGGTGACGACGGTCGCACCGACCGGTCGATAGTCGGCGATGCTGAGCGTCTGGTCGAGGTGGACGAGGCGGAGCAGTTCGGCGGAGCTGCGCTGGTCGAATTGGTGTTCAGTCAATTGCCTGCGAGTCGTGGCCAACTGCTGGCGCAGCTGCTTGTTTTCGCTCTTGGCTTTCAGCGTGCTGCCAAACCAGCCAAACATGTCGCGCACGGGCTTCAGCGCCTTGTTGGCGCCGTCCTGGATCGGCGAGACCACCGTCAGGAAGCCGTTCTGCAGCGAGTGCAACCCGCCGCTTGAGGCCTCGCCGAAGTAGGCGGTCAGCAATATCAGAGAGAGCGCGACGAGCAGTGCGAGCACCGCGCGTCTGCGCCGGACCGTCTTGTCATACACCAGTTGCGACCTTCCTGAGTCTTCGCCTTTCAGATTACTTGCGGGCCGCGCCGGTTCGTGCCGGCACGTGAGCCGCGGGCGCTATCGCCGCCGGCGGTTGCGTGTGTTGCGGTTGGAGCGGTGAATCGCCTCGAACTCCTCCAGCGAGCGCCCCGACCCGACCGCCACGCACGTCAGCGGCGATTCGGCCAGGTGCGCCGGCATCTGCGTCTCCTCGCGCAGCCGCTGATCGAGGCCATGTAGAAGTGAGCCGCCGCCGGCGAGCATGATGCCGCGGTCCATGATGTCCGAGGCGAGCTCCGGCGGCGTGCGGTCGAGCGTCTCCTTGACGGCCTCGATGATCTGGGAGAGCGGCTCATCGAGCGCCTGGCGGATCTCCTCGCTGGTAAGCACGACGGTCTTCGGCAATCCAGAGACCATGTCGCGCCCGCGAATCTCGGCCTGCAGCTCCTCGGCCATCGGGCAGGCCGAGCCGATCTCGAGCTTCAGCTCCTCGGCGGTCTGCTGGCCGATCAAGAGCTTGTACTCCTTCTTGGCGTAGTTGATGATCGCCTCATCCATCTCGTCCCCGCCGACGCGAATCGACTGCGAGACGACGATCCCGCCGAGCGAGATCACAGCCACCTCGGAGGTGCCGCCGCCGATGTCGACGACCATCGACCCGGTCGGCTCCCCCACCGGCAGCCCGGCGCCGATCGCGGCGGCCATCGGCTCCTCGATCAGGTATGCCGTGCGTGCTCCGGCCGACAGGCAGGCCTCCTCGACCGCGCGCTTCTCCACGCCGGTGACACCGGAGGGCACACATACGACCACGCGCGGATGCGCCCAGCGGTTCTGATGGACCTTCTGGATGAAGTGGCGGAGCATCTCCTCGGTTACGTCGAAGTCGGCGATCACCCCGTCCTTCAACGGCCTGATCGCCTGGATCGTGCCGGGCGTGCGTCCGAGCATCCGCTTGGCCTCGATGCCGACGGCGTGCACTTCGCCGGTGCGGGAGTCGATCGCCACCACGCTCGGCTCAGATAGCACGATGCCGCGCCCGCGCACATATACGAGCGTGTTGGCGGTGCCAAGGTCGACCGCCATGTCGCGGCCGCCGAATCCGGTCAGGTAGGTGAGAATGCTCATCGCAGGGCGTGTGAGCACGCTTCGGGATACGGCTTCGCCGCCGCTGTCGGCCGGCGCCCGCCGGCCGGGGCGTGCAAGGCGGTGAGTCTAGCGGACACCCTGAATCCGCTGAGACGCTTGACAGCGTATTTGCAGGGAGAAAGCGAGCCTAGCTGTCCGGGTCGGGCGAGGGCAAGAGCAGCGACGGGTACAAGTCGAGCAGCGCCGCCAGCGGTAGACCGACGACGTTCTCGTAGTCGCCTGAGATCTCGCTGACCAGCGCCGCCCCCGCCCCCTGGATCGCGTAGCCGCCGGCCCGCTCGCGCCACTCGTCGGTGGCCAGGTACCAGTCGATCGTGCTCGGCGCCAGCTCGCGGAAGCTCACGCTGGTCCGGGCCAGGGCTGTGCGCTCGCCGCTTGCGTCAAGCAGCACCAGCCCACTGATCACCGTGTGCGTGGCGCCGGACAGCTCCCGCAGCGTCTCGCGCGCGGCGTCCCGGTCTGGCGGCTTGCCGTAGATGCGCCCGTCGAGCTCCACCAGCGTGTCGACCGCCAGCACCAGCTCGTCGCGCTCGGGGTCGGCCGCCGCCCGCGCCTTGCGCAGCGCGTTCTCGAGCGCAACCGTCTCCGGATCGCCGTCGGCGAGCTCGGCGACGCCGGTCGGCCTGACATCGAACGCCACCCCCAGCCGCGCGAGAATCGCGCGGCGCTGGGGAGAGGCTGAGGCAAGGACCAGCGGTTGGCTCACGCCAACCTCTCTTCTTCAGGAGTCGCCGAGGTCGGGGAAGAACAGCGCGGCCTCGCGCGCGGCCGACTCGGCCGAATCGGAACCATGCACCATGTTCTGCCCCATCTCGATCGCGAAGTCGCCCCGGATCGACCCCGGGACCGCCTCCAGCGGATTTGTCGCGCCGATCAGCTGGCGCGCGGCCTTGACGGCATCGACGCCCTCCAGCACCATCGCCACTATCGCCCCGGAGGTGATGAACTGCACCAGCTCGCCAAAGAACGGCTTCTCCGCGTGCTCGGCGTAGTGGCGCTCGGCCAGCTCGACGGTGACGGTCATGTGGCGCAGAGCCACGATGCACAGCCCCTTGCGCTCGAAGCGGGTGAGGATCTCGCCCGTCAGCGAGCGGGCGAAGGCGTCGGGCTTGACGAGGATCAGCGTGCGGTCCATGCGGGTCCTTTGCTATCGGGTTTCAGAAGTTGACGACGCGTGCGTCAGCGTCATTCGCTCGCGCGCGGGCGCGAGGAGCGTCGTTTCGGTGGTTCGGCCACCGGCTCGGCCTTGCCGTTCTGCTGGCCTTGAAGGCTTGGGTCGCCCTCCTCGGCGGTGGCCGGCGCCTCGGAGAGCAGCGAGGTGGCCTCCGGCGCGCGTACGGCCGCGGCGCCGGCGCGTCGGCGCGTCGGGCGCTCGAGCTCGATCTCCTCGATCGTCTCGATCGGCTCGACCTCGGTCTCGGCGTCTTTGCGGCGGGAGCGTGTGGGTGGCTCAGCAGGGCGCCCGGCGGCGCCCTCACGCCGCGTGCGACGGGCGGGCTTGGCCGACTTGACCTCGGCCTCGCAATAGGGGCAGATCGTCCACGCCCTGTCAAGCGGCTTGGAGCAACTCTCACAGCGCTCCTTGAGCTTACGCAGACAGCTTGGGCAACGGATGAAGTCACGCTCGACGCGATAGTCACAGTGCGGACACAGGCTATGGTCGAGCTCGTGCAGACGGGCTTCGGCGGCCTGCAGGTCGAGCTCGCGCTCGCGCACGTCCTCGATGTACTCGGGGGGGCGCACGATCATGTAGACGATCGTGCCCACGAACGGGAGGATCAACGAAGCAGCGGCGGCACAGCCAACCAGCACAGGATCGGAGATCCGGCGGCGCGCATCGGCGTAGGTCCAGTAGACAAGCGAGCCGTACAGGACGACCAGGAACAGGATCAGCAGGTCGATCGCCAAGCTGAGGCCGCTGCTTTCGATTCCGAAGTATGCAATTGGTGACATGTTGGCTCTTAGCCTAAAGGAACAGGCGGCCGAAACCGTAACCGGCCGCGAAGAAGATCAAGATCACCAGCGCGACGAACAATGCTACGGCACCGATCATCATGAGCACAGAAGGGCCCTCGTCGTTCATGGCATCCCCATCTTCTCGTAACCTGACTCGCGATCCATCCCGGCCTCGCTCGCTCTAGCCAGCAGATCGCCCACCAGATAAACCGAGCCGGTCGCCACGACCGCCGCTCCGTCTGCCCGCGCCGCCGCCCATTCGCGCGCACCCCGCAGAGCGCGCTCGGGATTGGGCTCGCAGACCGCCTGCTCAAAGCCGAGCTGGCGCGCCAGCGAGGCCAGCGCCGACGGCGAGAGCGCCCTCGCGCTCGGCGGGGCCGTGAACCAGGCCCGCTGAAAGTGGGGAAGCAACCGCGCAAGCATCGCCGCCGCGTCCTTGTCCTCGAGCACCCCCATCACCAGGGCCACCTCGCGTCCCGACAGCAGGTCCGCCAGCGCATCTGCGAGAGCCTCCGCGGCGGCCGGATTGTGGGCGCCGTCGAGCACCGTCAGCGGATCGGTGTCGATCGTCTGCAGGCGACCGGGTATGCAGACGCGCGCGGCGGCAGCGATCACCTCGCTCTCGCGCGGCTGGACGCCCGTCTGCGTGAGGTAGACCTCAGCCGCGCAACGCGCCAAGGCAAAGTTCTCCTGCTGGAAGCGGCCGGCTGCTGCAAGCGCCTGCTCGGGCAGGGGCGGCTCAGCGAGGATCAGTTCAGCGCCGCGCTCGCTGGCCGCTTCGCGCGCGAGGCTCAACACCTCCTGCGGCAGCGCGGACGGGACAACGAGGACCGAATCCTCGCCTAGCACCGCCAGCTTCTCGGTAGCGATGTCGCGCACCGTGGGCCCAAGCCAGCGGGTGTGCTCCAAGCCGACGTTTGTCAAGACAGCGATGCTCGAATCGATCACGTTGGTGGCGTCAAAGCGCCCGCCCAGACCAGCCTCGACGACGACGACATCCACCTCGCGGCGCGCCAGCTCCCAGAACGCGGCGGCGGTCATCAACTCGAACTGGGTGACGTGATCGCCCTCGACGAGCGTGCGATTAACCTGCTCGGCGGCGTGGGCGGCGCGGGCGATCGCCGTCGCAAAAGCGTGTGTGGTGACATCCTCGCCTTTGACTTGGACGCGCTCTGAGTAGGAGATCAGATGCGGTGAGGTGTAGCTGCCGACGCTGAGGCTGTGACCCTGCAGGATCGCCGCGATCATCCGCGTCGTCGAGGTCTTGCCGTTGGTGCCGACTACGTGAATCGTCTGGAAGCGCTGCTGCGGCGATCCGAGCACGGTCATCATCCGCCGCATCCGGTCCAGCCCGAAACGCATGCCAAACAGCTCCAGCGAGCGCAGGTGACTCTCGGCGTGCTCGGGCGTCCACGGCGCGTTCGTGCTCCTACTCGCGGCCACTGGGCGCAAGGATCGTTCTCTCACAGCGCCTCCAATTCCACGGTCAGCCTCTGCAGGCGCTCTCGCTCGCCGTCGACGACCGCCGCCGGTGCCTTGGCGACGAATCCGGGATTATCGAGCTTGCCGCGTATCCGCTCGATCTCGACGCGCAGTTTCTCCGCCACCGCCACACGCCGGCGCTCGGCCGCGTCCAGGTCAAGCCCCTCTGCGCTGAGGATCTCGATCGTGCCGCCGGGAACCGCTACGGAAACGAGTGCCTGTCCCCGCGCGCTGTCGGCGTCGCCGTCGGCCAACTCCAGCCGCGCCATCCGCGCGAGCAAGGGTGCCGTGGCCTCGTAGCAGGGCGCACACAGACGTGCCGGGATGCTCATGCCTGCGCGAGCGCCAACCGAGTCGCGCCAGCCGCGCACTGCCACGATCGCCTCAATCGCGCGCTCGAGCTCGACCTCCGCATCCAGGTCCACCAGCGACGCGTCAGCACACGGGTACTCACAGCCGGCAAGCAGATCACCGGAGCCGTCGAGGTAGCCCCACAGCTCCTCGGTCACAAACGGAATCACCGGATGAGCCAGCGCCACCGTCTGGCGCAGCACATACAGCAGCGTCGCTGCGAGCGCTTCGCGCGCATCCTCGTCCTGGTCGCTAGCGTCGTGGAGGTCGGGAAGGCGATGCTTGACGAGCTCCAGGTACCAGTCGCACAGCTCGCCGTAGACGAAGTCGTACAGGCCGAGGGCGGCGTGAGAGAAGTCGTAGTCCTCGATCCGCGCAGCCGTGTCGGTCTCTATCTGCGCGAGTCGCGAGAGGATCCAGCGATCCTCGACGGTGCGCGCAAGCGGCTCGGGCTCAAGCTCGGCCACCGCCTCGGGACCGAGGCTCGCGTGCACGCGCAACAAAGCAAAGCGGGTTGCGTTGAACAGCTTGTTGGCCAGCGCCTGGCCCTGCTGGACCTTCTCGGCCGAGTAGCAGACATCCTGGGTCGAGGACATCGCCAGCAGCCCGAAGCGAACGGCGTCGGCGCCGTGGCGCTCGATCTCCTGGATCGGGTCGATGCCGGTCCCGAGCGACTTGGACATTCTCCGGCCGTCGGGGGCCTGGATGACCGAATGGATGTACACATCGGAGAAGGGCGCCTGGCCGGTCAGCTCGATCCCCATCATGATCATCCGCGCCACCCACAGGAACAGGATGTCGCGCGCGGTGGAGAGCACGTTGGTGGGATAGAAGACCGCAAGCTCAGGCGTCTGCTCTGGCCAGCCGAGCGTCGCAAATGGCCACAGCGCCGAGGAGAACCAGGTGTCGAGCACATCCTCCTCTTGGCGCAGGCGCCCGCCGCATTCAGAGCAAGCCTCAGGTTCGCTGGCGGCGACGTGAATGTGCGAGCAGGTCTCGCAGTAGTAGACGGGCAGGCGATGCCCCCACCACAGCTGACGCGAGACGCACCAGGGGCGGATCGCCGCCATCCAGTCCAAGTAGACGCGCCGGTTGTTGTCGGGAACGATGCGTACCTCACCGTCGAGCACCGCCTGGATCGCGGGCTTGGCCAGCTCGGTCATGTCCATGAACCACTGCAGAGAGATCAGCGGCTCGATCCGCTCGCCGGAGCGGTGCGAGTAGGGGACTTCGTGCTTGTAGGTGTCATCGGCGACGATCCGGCCTTCCTCTGCGAGCGCGGCGACGACCGCCTCGCGCGCCTGCATCGCCGTCAGACCGGCGAAGCGCTCGCCCGCCTCGGCGGTCATGCGACCGTCCTCGCCGATCACGGACACCTGATCGAGGTCATGGCGGCGGCCGATCTCAAAATCGTTTGGGTCGTGCGCCGGCGTGATCTTCAACTGCCCCGTACCGAAATCCATCTTCACGTAGCCGTCGGCGATCACCGGCAGGTGGCGGCCGACCAACGGCAGGATCGCGCTGCGACCAACGAGGTCGCGGTAGCGCTCGTCGTCGGGATGCACCGCGACAGCGGTGTCCCCGAGCATTGTCTCTGGGCGCACAGTCGCGATCGTCACGCTGCCGCCACCGTCGAGGTCGTAGCGGATCGAGTACAGCGTGTCGGTCTCGCGCCGCCCCTCGACCTCCAGATCGGAGATCGCCGAGCGGCTGCCCGGGTCCCAGTTGACGATGTAGCGATCGCGGTAGATCCAGCCCTTCTCGTACAGGCGCACGAACACGTCAGCGACGGCGCGCGCGTACCCGTCGTCAAGCGTGAAGCGCTCTTCGGCGTAGTCGCAGGAGGCGCCGAGCCGCTTGAACTGCTCGACGATCGTGTGCCCGTAATGCTCGCGCCAGTCCCACACGCGCTCGACGAACGCCTCGCGCCCCAGCTCATGCCGGCTTGTCCCTTCGGCCAGCAGCGCCTTCTCGACCTGCGCCTGCGTGGCGATGCCGGCGTGGTCGGTGCCGAGAATCCACTTCGTGCGCGAGGGCGGCGTGCGATCGGCCGCCTTCATGCGCTGGTAGCGGATCAGGACGTCTTGGATCGACCCGTTCAGCGCGTGCCCCATATGCAGCGAGCCGGTGACGTTCGGCGGCGGGATCGCGATCGAGTAATTGCGCTCTGGATCACCTTCCGGCTCTGGGTGAAAAAGCCCGCTGTCAAGCCAGCGCTGGAAGATCCGCGACTCGACATCGGAGGGGTCGAAGCGGGTGCGACTCTCTAGCTCTGCGATGCGCTCCGCCATGGGAGCGTGAGTGTACGCCGGGACGGCGCGGCTACTGGGCCAAGCCGCCGAAAATCGCAAACGGCCGCGCCGGTGCGGTCACCTCGGCCCACGCATCCGCCGCGTCGCCCTCGGCCTCGATCGAGCTGCCTTCAGGGGCCTCGGCCTGCAGACGTGCCGCCAGCGCGCGGGCGTCGTCCTCGTCGCGAGCGCCGAGTTGCAGGTGGCGCCAGTGGCGGCGCAGCGGGTAGCCCTCGGACTCCAGACGTTCGGCGAATTCACGGGCGTCGTGATGGGTGGGGAGGGAAACTCTGACTTCCCACTGGGGGTGTCCGGCCTGCTCTGACTCCTGCGTCTCGAGTCGCTCAAGACGTGCGTGCTCGGCTTCGTGTTCCGTTCCAGTTGAAGGTAGCGGCGCCGAGGCGTCCTCCCAGCGCTCCTCCTCGGGGTGCCAGCGATGCGTCACGGGCTTGGCGCCGGTTCCCAGTTGGGCGAGGATCGCTTCCAGCGTGGCGCTTGCATTGGCGGCGTCGTCCTGCGAGTCGGCGTACATGAAGACATGGCCGCCCTCATGACTGACGGCGACGTGCTTGGGCGGGGACACCCCTGCCAGCGAGCCGCGGTCCAGCGAACCAAGCGCGTCGAGTAGCTCGTGTGCGCGCTCGTGCGGAACTTCGACGTCGATGCGGAACTCGTCGTGCACGGGGTTTGCTACGCCGACTCCTCGCGCAGTTCGCGCTCGGAATCCTCCTCGGGTGCGGCTTCGGTGACGAGCGTCGGGGTCGTGCCTTTTTCGACGGTGTCGCGTGTGACCACGCACTTCTTGACGTCACGCCGCGAGGGCAGCTCGAACTGCACCTCGAGCAGGATCTCCTCGATGATCGAGCGCAGGCCACGGGCGCCGGTTTCGCGCTCTAGGCCCTTCTCAGCGACCGCGCGCAGCGAGTCCTCGGCGAAAACCAGCTCGATGCCGTCGAAGGAGAAGAAGCGCTGGAACTGCTTGACGAGCGCGTTGCGCGGCTCGGTCAGGATCGAGATCAGGTCATCGCAGGTGAGCTGGTGGACGGCCGACATCACCGGCAACCGACCGATGAACTCGGGGATCAGGCCGTATTCGATCAGGTCCTCGGGGAGACAGTGCTCGAAGATCTCGCCGGTGTCGCGTTCCTGTTTGGTCTGCATCGCCGCGGCGAATCCGATCCCGTTATGACCGATCCGCCGCTCGATCACCTGATCGAGCTGCGCGAAGGCGCCACCGCAGATGAACAGGATGTTGGTCGTGTCGATCGTCAGGAACTCCTGGTGGGGGTGCTTGCGTCCCCCCTGCGGCGGCACTGAGGCTTGGGTTCCCTCAAGGATCTTCAGGAGCGCCTGCTGGACGCCCTCACCGGAGACGTCACGCGTGATCGACGGGTTGTCGGCCTTGCGCGCGATCTTGTCGACCTCGTCGATGTAGATGATTCCTGTCTCGGCCTTCTTGACGTCGTAGTCGGCGGCCTGGATCAGCTTGAGCAGGATGTTCTCGACGTCCTCGCCGACATAGCCGGCCTCGGTCAAGGCGGTGGCATCGGCGATCGCAAACGGGACGTTGAGGATGCGCGCGAGCGTCTGCGCCAACAGCGTCTTGCCACAGCCGGTCGGGCCGAGCAGCAGGATGTTTGACTTCTGCAGCTCGATGTCCGAGTCGCCGGACTGCATCATCTGAACGCGCTTGTAGTGGTTGTAGACAGCCACCGAGAGGGTGCGCTTGGAGGCATCCTGACCGACGACGTACTCGTCGAGCACGTCGTAGATCGCGCGCGGCTTGGGCAGGTTCTCTAGATCGAAGGCTGGTGGAGCCGCAAGCTCCTCGTCGATGATCTCATTACAGAGGTCGATGCACTCGTCGCAGATGTAGACGCCCGGCCCGGCGATCAGCTTCTTAACCTGCCGCTGGGACTTGCCGCAGAAGCTGCACAGGAGCTGCTCGTTTGAGTCTGTCGGTCTGGCCATTTTAGAAGTTCATCTTTCAGTCTAACTTCGCCAAAAGGCGGTTGCTGGGCAAGCGAGACAAGGACGCAGGGAGCGAAGTGTGCTCTGCACACGAGCGACCGAGGACGCAGTATCGCGCCGCTCAGCGACCGCCTTTTAGTGTTCTGTGATTACTCGGTCGATAATGCCGTACTCCACGGCCTCCTCGGAGCTCATGAAGTAGTCGCGCTCGGTGTCCTTGGAGACCTGCTCAAGCTTCTTGTGAGTGTGCTTGGCGATGATCTCATCGAGGCGTTTGCGCACGTCGATGATCTCCTTGGCGTGGATCTCGATGTCGGTCGCCTGACCCTGGAAGCTCGATGAGACCTGGTGTATCAGGATCTTTGCGTTGGGGAGCGCCATCCGCTTGCCCTCAGCTCCGCCGGCAAGCAGCAACGCACCCATCGACATCGCGATGCCGACACAGATCGTCTGCACGTCGGGCTTGATGAACTGCATCGTGTCGTAGATCGCAAGCCCCGCGTAGACGGAGCC
>DATAQR010000154.1:0-8194 GCA_036264565.1 Solirubrobacteraceae bacterium
GCTGGATACGGCGATCCATCCGCAGCAGCACCTCAACGACCACCTCACGACCAGCGTCATAGATCGCCTCCGCCTCAACGCGGTCCACACCAAAGGATTCGACGCCGCCGAGCTATCTCCCCCAACCCACTGAACGCTTACCCAAAACACCGCATTTGCAGGGCTTGTGAAGTGCCGGAGGAGGGACTCGAACCCCCGACACGCGGATTATGATTCCGCTGCTCTAACCAGCTGAGCTACTCCGGCGGGACGACGGAGTCTAGCTTCTGCAAGGCTCGCATCGACTGTCTCCTGCCATGCCGTCTACGTCGTCCGCCACGCCGCTGCTTGCGGTGCCCAACGTGTCCGAGGGTCGTGACCGCGGCGCCATCGACGCGATCGGGAAAGCGTCTGCCTCTGGCCACGATGTGCGCCTGCTCGACGTCCACGTCGATCCGGACCACCACCGTTCGGTGTTCACGCTGGCTGGTGCGCAAGGGAGGCTTGCGGCGGCGGTGCTCGTCGGCGCGCGCGTGGCAATTGAGCGCATCGACGTGATGAGTGGCGCCAAAGGTCGCGAGCGCGGCGAGCATCCACATGTGGGGGCGCTTGATGTGGCGCCGATCGTCTACCTCGATACGGGCCAGCGCGGCGCCGCCTGCGCCGAGGCGCTCGTGCTAGCGCACGAGATCGGCGAGCTGGGGGTGCCGGTGCTGCTCTACGGCGTGATGGCCGAAGGCCGGGCGCGGGCCGACTTGCGCCGTGGCGGTGTGAATGGCCTGGCGGCGCGGCTCGCCGACGGCGAGCTGCGGGCGGACTTCGGGCCGCCGCGGCTGCATCCGACTGCCGGCGCGGCGCTTGTAGCGGCCCGCCAGCCGCTGGTCGCATTCAACCTCGAGTTGGCGGCGCCGGCGGACGTGCAGGAGGCGCGGCGGATCGCCGCCATGATCCGCGAGGGCGGCGCCGAAGGGCTGCCAGGGCTACGCGCGATTGGCGTCGAACTTCGATCCGGCGGTGTGGCTGCGAGCACACACGCGGCGCGTAAAGCGTCGAACGAGCCTTCCGTCGCTCAGGTCTCGATGAACGTCGAGCGGCCCTTGGAGGTGCCGCTGCGCGAGGTCGTAGCCGCCGTGCAGCGGCACGCCGACATCGTCCGCGCCGAGCTGGTCGGGCTAGCTCCGCGCGCCGCTCTTGAGGGCTTCCCCGAGGAGATACCCTGGCGTGGCGGCGATCCGCAGGCGCAGCTGATCGAGAACGCACTAGGGTTCTAGGTAACCGCGGGCCGTATCACGGCACGCGTGATAATTGGGCGAACGGCAGCGAGGAAAGAGATGGCGCAAACCAGGCGCAGGCGGCAGACTAAGCACCGTGGCAACGCGGCCGGGATGGTGGAGTCACGCGGGCGCACCGGGCGCAAGCCGACCGCTGATGAGAAGAGCGGCAAGGCGAGCACATCGAAGGACCGCCAGAAGCAGATCCCGCGCGCGGATCGGCCGCCGACCTGGCTTGGCGCCTTCTACCGCGCTATGGCCGCGGCCGTGCTGATGCTGCTCGTCAGCCTGCTTCTGCTCAAACTCAAGCATCCTAACCAGGCCGTGGCGCTGTTTCCGATCGTGCTGATCGCCTACGTGCCGATTAGCTACTACACCGACCTGTGGCTGTTCAGGCGTAGGCAGGCGAGTAAGGCCAAGCGCGCCGGGAGCAAAGCGTGAGCCGGGGCAAGCCGGCTGACGTGCGCTGTTTGAGCGTCGGGCCGATCCAGGAGAACTGCTACTTCGTGCGTGCAGACACCGAGGTGACCAGTGCGCTGTTGATCGATCCTGGGGACGAGCCGCAGCGGCTGCTCGACGCGGCACAGGATCTGGGCGTGCAGATCGAGGCGATCCTGATCACCCACTGCCACTTCGACCACATCGGCGCGGTCGCGCCGATCGCGCGCGCAACCGGTGCTCCCGTGTACTGCCCAGAGATCGAGACTCCCGTGCTCGCCGACATCATGAAATGGACGATGCCCGGCTTCGGGCCATTCGAGAGCTGGCAGGCCGAGCAGACGGTCAAGGGGGGTGAGCGGCTGCGGCTGGCCGGCATGGATGTCGAGGTGATCTTCACGCCCGGGCACTCACCCGGACACGTCACGTACGCGATCGCGCGCGCGAGCCAAGACGCAAGCGCTAACGGGGCAGAGCACGGCACGGCCGGCACGACCCCCGCTCTGCTCTCCGGGGACGTCCTCTTCCAGGGCTCGGTCGGCCGGGTGGATCTTCCCGGCGGCGACTGGGCGACGCTTGAGCGCTCGATCGCCGAGCTGATCCGACGCTTCCCAAGCGAGAGCAGCGTCTATCCAGGGCACATGGGGATAACGACGCTGGGCCGCGAGCTGCAGACCAATCCCTTCCTGGCAGAACTGCGAGCAGCGGCGCTCGCGTGAGCGGCGAGCAACTCAAGGCCCCGCGCGGCACCTACGACGTTCTCGGCGAGAGCGCTGCCGCACGCGCCGCCCTGGAGAGCAAGGCGCGAGTGATTCTTGAGGGCGCCGGCTACGAGCGGGTCGAGACGCCCGCGTTTGAGGCCACCGAGCTGTTCGCACGCGGCGTCGGCGCATCCACCGACATCGTCTCGAAGGAGATGTACACGTTCACCGACGGCTCTGGTCGCTCACTGACGCTGCGGCCGGAGGGGACCGCGCCAGTCTGCCGCGCCTATGTCGAGCACGGCATGCACAAGGCTGCCCAGCCGGTGAAGCTGTGGTACCTGTCGAATTTCTTTCGCTACGAGCGGGCGCAGAAGGGGCGCTTCCGGCAGTTCTGGCAGGTCGGCGCCGAGGCGCTTGGCTCCGATGACCCGGCTGTCGACGCGGAGTCGATCACGCTGCTGGGGGCGCTGCTTGAGGAGATGGGGGTTCGCGAGGTGCGTCTGCGGCTCTCTAGTCTCGGCGGCGCCGACAGCCGCGCCCGCTACCGCGAGCACCTGCAAAAGCACCTGCGCGCCAACGAAGCCGCGTTGGCCGAGGAGGTGCGCGAGCGGATCGAGCTCAACCCGCTGCGCGCGTTTGACTCCGCCCACGAGGGGACCGTAGCCGTGATGCGCCAGGCGCCGCGACTGCTGGACGAGCTCGACGCAGAGGATGCCGAGCACTTCGCCGAGGTGCGGGCGCTGCTGGACCGCGCCGGCGTTCGCTACGAGATCGATCCTACGCTCGTGCGTGGGCTCGACTACTACACCCGCACGGTGTTCGAGTTCTCAAGCGACGCGCTCGGCGCCCAGAGCGGCGTCGGCGGTGGCGGACGCTACGACGGACTCGTAGAGCAGCTCGGTGGCCCGGCCACGCCGGGGATGGGCTGGGCGGCAGGTATCGAGCGGATCCTGCTTGCGGGCAGCGCGCCAGCGGTGGCGTCCGCAAGCGTCGACCTGTACGTCGGGCTGGATATGGGGGAGGGGGATTTGGCGCGCTCTGCGCTCGCCCGCGCCGCCTTCGGGGTACTGACCGAGGCGCGTTCGGCTGGGCTTCGTGCCTGCATGGAGATGGCTGGCCGCTCGCTCAAGGGGCAGTTGCGCCAAGCCGACCGGATTGGAGCGCGCTACGTGGCGATTGTGGGCGGGGATGGGACCGTCCTGAAGGACATGCAGGACGGCGGTCAGGAGAGCCTGGACACCGACACGGTCGTCCACGCCGCGCTACGCGGGCTGCGCGACCTCTAATAAGAAGGTGTTTCAGGATGAGCGGTGCGGCTGGGGCATCGCTGGACCAAGCTGGGCGTCGCGGGGCGCCGCAGCGCGTACTGGTAGTACGTGCAAGGTGTCACGTGGCGTCCAGCGCAGTGTCCAGGGACGCATCCAGACGTGCCGATCATTCTGAAACACCTTCTAAGGTTCAACTCGCGCGGCGAATATGCCGACATGAGGTGTGTGACCCAAGTCTCACGCCCCTTTCAGATCGCGCTTGCGGCGGTGGCGCTGCTCGGGCTCGTATGGGTCGTAGCGCTGCACGGCCATGCTTCTGGCAGCAAAGAAGCCACCGGAACCGCGCCCGCGCCCGCCCCTGCTGCAAACGCCCAGGCCGAGGAAAAGGCAGCCGCCGCCCCGACGCCGATCTACCACGGCGCCGCCCCAGGCGTCGAAGGGTTGACGCGCGCGATCGCCAAAGCGCACGGTGCCGTCGCCACTTCTCAGCGAAACGCCCAGGAACTGCAACAGCACTCGCGCGAAGCCTCTCAGGAAGCGTCCGGCAGCGCCGCCGCTAGCGCAGCGCACCCGGGTGCAGCACAGAGCGCCGCTGCGAGGAGCGCCCGTGAAGCGGCCCTCCAAGCTGAGCGTGTCAGGGCCCGCCACGCTGCTGCGGCAAAGCACACCGCCGCCGGCCGCCCCGTCGCCCAGGTCGTGGTCGAACACGAGGTCGCTCAGGGCAAGACCGTGCTGCTGCTGTTCTGGAACTCCAAATCGAGCGTCGATCGCGAGGTTCGCGCGGAAACACAGGCGATGGTCGGCTCCTCCAAAGGCCGCATCGTCCTGCACGCCGCAGCGCCTAATCAGGTCGACGAGTTCGGCTCGCTCACCGAAGTCGTGCACGTCTACCAGACTCCGACGATCCTGATCGTCAACCGCCGCGGCGTCGTCAGCACGCTGACGGGCCTGACTGACACGTTCTCGCTCAAACAGCTCGTGCACCAAGCCCAGCGCGCTGACGGCTAGCGTCGCGGCAGAGCTCGTCGCCATACGCGGTGGGTGCTCGCGCGTAAACTCGACAGACGATGGGCGTCGAGGCTTTCTCCACTCATCTGCAATGTCCGCTGCGGCGCGGCCATACCCCTGCGGGCGCCTACACCGGCGCGGCCGGCGGCGCCGCGTGCGGCGATCTCATCCGCATTTCGCTGCGGCTTGACTCGACCAGCCCCGAGGGGCGTGTGGCCGACGCTGGTTTTGACGCCAGCGGCTGCGGCGCGGCGATCGCCGCCGGCAGCGCGACGGTCTCGCTCGTGCTTGACAGACCGCTGTTGGAAGCGGCGCGGGTGGGCGTGCACGAGATATCGGCCGAGCTGGGAGGGCTGAGTCCGGCCAAGCGCCACGCCGCCGAACTGGCAGCGGACGCGTTGGCGCGCGCGCTGGGCGCGGCGGCGCGCGAGCAGGCACAACTGAAGCGGTCACCGTCGCGCACGCTCGTGGCGATGAGCGGCGGTGTGGACTCCGCCGTCGCGGCGCTGTTGGTCGTGGCAGGGGGAGAGGCACCAGCGGCGAGTCGGACGACACGGAATGCGGTCGTGGCGCATAAGAGCGGCGAGACGACGACGGCGACGCCAGCTGCGGACGCTTGGGGCGTCGCGTCGGGCAGCAACGACGCGGTCGCGGTAACACTTGAGCTGTGGGCCGATCCGGAGAACGACGGCGATCGTTCCTGCTGCTCTGCGCAAGCGGTGCGCTCAGCCCGCGAGCTGGCTCACCGCCTGGGCCTGCCGCACTTCTCGATTGATCTGCGCGAACAGTTCCGCGCCGGCGTTGTGAATCCCTGGCTGTCCGAGCACGCGGCGGGCCTCACGCCGAACCCTTGCGTGCGCTGCAACGGCGAAGTACGCCTGGACGCGATGCTCGACCTGGCCGAGCGCCTCGGGGCGCGGGCGCTCGCCACCGGGCATTATGCGCGCGTGCAGGACGGGC
This sequence comes from Solirubrobacteraceae bacterium, assembly GCA_036264565.1. Lineage (GTDB taxonomy): Bacteria > Actinomycetota > Thermoleophilia > Solirubrobacterales > Solirubrobacteraceae > Palsa-744. The sequence goes on from DATAQR010000154.1 coordinate 5,629, forward strand.
TACTGCGCACCGCCGTCGACGAGAGCAAGGACCAGAGCTACGCGCTGGCGGCGCTCGCGCCCGATTCGCTCGCGCGGATGCGCTTCCCGCTCGGCTCGTTGCGCAAGCCGCAGGTGCGCGAACTGGCCGAGCGCGCCGGGCTGGCGGTCGCAAAACGGCCGGACTCGCAGGATCTCTGTTTCTTGGCGGGCACCAGCCACGGTGCTTTTCTTGCCCGCCACGGCGATCTTGGCGATCGGCCCGGAGAGATACTCGACGGTGACGGTCGCGTGCTCGGCCGGCATCGCGGCGTGCACACGGTCACGATCGGGCAGCGCCACGGGCTGGGTATCGGCGGTGGACAGCCGTTGTACGTGATCGCGACAGACGCCCGCGCGAACACGATCACCGTCGGCCCGCGCGAGCGGCTGCGCACCACCCGCTTTGGTGTGCGCGACGTCACGCTGCACCGCGACGGAGGCTGTGTCGACGCCGTCAAGGTCCGCTACCGCGGCCAGCGCGTCCCCTGCCGGATCGATGGCGCCACCGGCGCAGGTGCACACCCGCGAGTGGAAGTGCTCACGCCCAATCCGCACGAGCGCACAGCTCCCGGCCAGATGGCATGCCTGTATGCCGGCGAGCAGGTCGTCGGCTATGGCACGATTGCCTGACTGAATCGATGACCTTCGCTCCTCGGCGTCCTCGATCCGTCGGCGACTGGAAAGATCAACGCAATGACCACAGATGAAATCCGCGAGCGCTACCTGGCGTTCTTCGAAGAGCGCGGCCACAAGCGCATTGCATCGGCATCGCTCGTGCCCTCCGCGCACGATCCCTCCGCGCTGCTGACCGTCGCCGGTATGCACCCGCTCAAGCCGTATTTCCTCGGCCAAGAAGCTCCACCCGCGCCTCGATTGACCAGCTGCCAGAAGTGCTTCCGTACGATCGACATCGCCAACGTCGGCAACACCAGTCGCCATCTCACCTTTTTTGAGATGCTCGGCAACTTCTCGATCGGGGACATCGAGGGTGGCGCAGGCGGGCCGCAGGTCCGCCGAGCCGGGCCCCTCGTCTTTAAAAACTACTTCAAGGCGGAGGCGATCGCCTTTGCCTGGGAGCTGTCGCTGGAGGCGTTCGGCTTCGCGCCGGAGGACATTTGGGTGACGGTGTTCGAGGGCGACGAGGCCCTGGGCCTCGGTCCCGACCAGGAGGCGATCGAATTGTGGGAAGCGCTCGGCGTCCCCTCTGCGCGAATCGTCGCTTGCCCACGCTCTGAGAACTTCTGGCAGGCCGGCCCGTCCGGGCCGTGCGGCCCCTGCTCCGAGCTGTACGTGGACCGCGGCGTGCTGGCCGATGGACGATCCCTTCGATCGTCCATCGGCGGCGGGGCGGGCGGGGACGATGATCTGCCGGGCGGCGAGAACGAGCGCTTCCTGGAGTACTGGAACCTCGTGTTCATGCAGTACGATCAGCATCCGGCCGCAGACGGCACAAGCACGCTGAGCGAGCTGCCGGCGCGCAACATCGACACGGGCCTTGGCCTGAACCGGCTGACGGCGATCTTGCAGGAGAAGTCCTCGGTGTTCGAGACCGACCAGTTCCAGCCGCTGATCGAGCTGGGCGAGCAACTCTCTGGGCGCACCTACGGTAAGGATTTCGCCACCGACCGGGCTCTGCGAATCCTCGCCGACCACTCGCGCGCGATGACCTTCCTGGTTGCCGACGGGGTCGTGCCCTCAAACGAGGAACGCGGCTACGTCCTGCGCCGGGTGATGCGGCGCGCGATCCAGCAGGCGCGGATGCTGGAGATGGAGCCGGGATTTCTGCCGCGCTACGCCGAGGTCGTGCGCGAGCTGATGGCCGGCGTCTACCCTGAATTGGTCGAGCAGCGCGAGGCGGTGGACAAGTGGCTCGCGTCCGAGGAGGAGGGCTTCGGGCGCACGCTCGAGCAGGGATTGACCGTCTTGCATTTTGACATCGACCACGCTCACGAGAAGGGGCACGATTCGATTCCCGCCGAGCAGGCGTTCCGCCTGCACGACACCTTCGGCTTCCCGTTCGAGCTGACCCAGGAACTGCTGGCCGAAGAGGGGTTGAAGGTCGATGAGTCACGCTTCCAGGAGCTGATGGAGCAACAGCGTGCGCGCTCGCGAGCGGGCATCAAGGGGACGCTCTCGATGAGCGGGAATCTGGAGCCCAAGCTCATCGTGGACGACCCCCGCGAGCAGGCGCGACGCTTTGCCGAGCAGGCCGGTGCGGCCACGCGCTTCACAGGCTATGAAACGGAGCAACAGCCGACGACCGTGGCGGCCGTCGCCGCCGAGAACGGTCAGCTGCTGGTCAAGCTCGCCGATTCGCCCTTCTACGCGGCCGGCGGCGGTCAGATCTCAGACGGCGGCACGATCGAATGCGAGCGGGGAGACTGCCGAGCACGAGTGCAGGACGTCTATCGCCTCGGCGAAGACCAGGTCCTCTCCGTCGTCCTCGAGCGCGGTGAACTGGAGCCCAACGAGCCGGTGCTCGCGCGCGTCGATCACGCCACGCGCCACGCCACCCAGTGCAACCACACTGCCACCCACCTGCTGCA